>MVRN01000098.1 GCA_002067965.1 Pelotomaculum sp. PtaU1.Bin035 | reverse complement strand
TCCAGTATTCCGATAACCAGGACCAGGTTCTTATCCGGGAAGTAATCTTCCAGTGCCTGGCGCAAGCTCCGTGCACCCTCGTAGTTATGCGCCCCGTCAATCAGGACCAGAGGCTCCCTTCGCATAATTTCCAGTCTTGCAGGCCAGCGCGTGGCTGCAAGACCATCACGTACTGCCCGGGCGTCTACCTTTATTCCCCGGTCAAACAACAGCTCTGCCGCCGCTATAGCGGTAGCGGCGTTGATCTGCTGGTGCCTGCCGATCAAAGGCAGCCATAGGTCCTCATAGATATCCCGGCGTCCATTAACCGTAAAGCGCTGTCCGGACAGGGAACAAAGCAGGTTGTCCCAAGTGACGTCCCGCCCTACCAGTGTTAATGGTGAACTCTTTTCCCGGCAGGTTTCCGTGATTACATCCAGAGCTTCACCATCAGCAGCTGTTACCGTGGGGATCCCGGGTTTAATGATGCCGGATTTCACTTTGGCAATTTCCTTGATCGTGTCTCCCAGGTAATCCATATGATCAACAGCGACGTTTGTAATGACCGAAAGCAGCGGCGTTACCACGTTTGTCGAATCGATAGCGCCACCCAACCCCACCTCCAGCACCAGAAAATCGACCTTCTCCTGGTTAAAGTAATAAAAAGCGAGGGCAGTGCCCACCTCGAATTCAGTCGGGTGCTCAAATCCTTCAGCCACCATCTCTTCCAAATGCGGCTTGATTAATCCGATCAATCCTGCTAACCGGTCCTTGCCTATATTTTCCCCGTTTATTTGGTACCGTTCAGTATAGGAGTGCAGATGGGGCGAAGTAAACATTCCCGTCCGGTATCCGGCGGATTTCAATATACCGGCCAACATAGCGGCAGTAGATCCTTTGCCGTTTGTCCCGCCAATATGCGCTATTTTTAATTTATAATGCGGGTTGCCCAGCCGGTTCAACAGTACTTCAATACGTTCAAGGCCAAGATTAAAACCAAATTTGGTCAGGCTTGTCAAGTATTCCATTGCTTCGTTTAAGTTCACCGAAAGAAAACCTCCGGAAATGCGCGCATAAAGGTATTACTGGCGCACTGTCCTGATATACCCGATTTTATAAAAACTATCCCCGCCCTCCAGCGAGCATGTAAAGCCTTTCCCTGACGGCGGACTGCCTGCCGGAAAACTCCTCTTCTTTCTTTCGCTCTTTCTCAATCACGTCGGCCGGCGCCTTGCCTAAAAAACCCTGGTTGTTCAACTTACCCCGCACCCGCGCCAGGTCCTTTTCCAATGCCGCAAGCTCTTTTTGCAGCCGGGCGGTTTCCTTCTCTATGTCGATCAGTCCCTTTAACGGGACAAATACCTCTACCCCACGGGTAACAGCGTGCGCAGCCTGTTCGGGTTTTTCCTTCAGAGCTTGAAAAATAGTTATCCTGGCGTTTGCCAAGCCTTGAATATATCCGGTTCCCCGTTCCAGAACAGCCCTGGTCATATCCAGGGGCACCTCCAGCAAGGCTTCGACCAAGCGGCCTGGCGGGACATTCATCTCGCTGCGGACGTGCCTGATAGCTTTAGTTACTTCCATCAATACTCCCATTTCGTACTCGGCTTCCAGATCGACCAATTCTTTCCGGGCATCCGGCCATGACGCGCGCATTACCGTCAGCCCCCTGCCGGGCAAGTGCTGCCAGATTTCTTCAGTAATGAATGGCATAAACGGGTGGAGTAGTTCCAGTGTGCCCTTAAGCACCGCAGTTAACACGTACTGTGCAATATACCGGTCTTGCGGGGTGGTTTTACCGTAAAGCCTGGACTTGGCCAACTCGATATACCAGTCACAAAACTCGTTCCAGATAAATTCGTACAAAACCCGGGCCGCTTCACCCAACTCATAGGCCTCAAGCAGACTGGTAACGTCCCCGGCAACAGCTTGGAAACGGCTGATAATCCACCGGTCGGCTAACGTATATTGACCCGGCCGTCCCCCGGGCTCAAAATCTTCCAGGTTCATTAATACAAAGCGCGAGGCGTTCCACAGTTTGTTTGCAAAATTGCGGGCGCCTTCCAATTTCTCAAAGTTGAAACGCAGGTCATTGCCGGGTGTGTTGCCGGTTACCAGCATAAAACGCAGACTGTCCGCACCGTAAGATTCAATAACGTCGATCGGGTCCACACCGTTTCCCAAAGATTTACTCATCTTTCGTCCCAGGGCGTCCAGTACCAGTCCGTGAATAAAAACTTCCCGGAACGGCACACTGCTCATAAATGCCAACCCGGAAAAAATCATCCGGGCAACCCAGAAAAAGATAATATCACGGCCGGTGACCAGAACAGAGGTGGGATAGTAATAAGCCAAATCAACCGTTTGCTTCGGCCAGCCCAAAGTGGAAAAAGGCCAAAGAGCCGATGAAAACCAGGTGTCCAATACATCGGGATCCTGTTTCAAATCTGTCCCTCCGCATTTTGGGCACTGTGAAACCGGTTTCTTGGATGCAACCATTTCGTCACAATCCTCACAATACCATACCGGAATGCGGTGACCCCACCAAAGTTGGCGGGAGATACACCAGTCACGAATATTTTCCATCCAACCCAGGTAGATTTTAGTAAATCTTTCAGGAATAAAACGAACGTCAGCTGTTTTTGCCGCAATAATAGCTTGTTCAGCCAGCGGCTTCATTTTGACGAACCACTGACGGGAAAGCATCGGCTCGATTACCGTATTGCAACGGTAGCAGTGGCCCACTCCATGGGTCAGGTCTTCGGTTTTCAGGAGGTAACCTCCGGCCTCAAGATCACGCACGATTTTTTTACGGCAATCGTAGCGTTCCAGCCCTTGATAGCGGGGACCTGCTTCGGCGCTCATTTTACCTTCCTTGTCGATCACAATGACCTGCGGCAGACCATGCCGGTGTCCCACTTCAAAGTCATTAGGGTCGTGGGCTGGGGTAATCTTAACCGCCCCCGTACCGAAGGAGGGATCCACATACTCATCGGCTATGACCGGCACCTCCCGCCCGACCAAAGGCAGGACCAATTTTTTCCCGACCGCACCGGCATAGCGCCCGTCGCCCGGGTGTACCGCCACAGCCGTGTCGCCAAGCATGGTTTCCGGGCGGGTGGTCGCAACCACAATAAAACCTTCCCCGTCTTTAAAAGGGTATTTCAAGTGATAAAAGTGGCCCGGCTTTTCTAAATGCTCAACCTCAATGTCGGAGATGGTTGTCTGACATTTGGGACACCAGTTCGTGATATAGTAATCACGGTAAATCAATCCACGTTCGTAAAGCTTAATAAATACTTCCAAAACCGCTTCAGAACAGCCCTTATCCATGGTAAACCGCTCCCGCTGCCAGTCGCAGGAGGCGCCAAGCCTTCTTAGCTGGGTTGTAATCCGGTCTCCGTACTGTACTTTCCAGGCCCAGGCCCGCTTTAAGAATTCTTCCCTACCCAGTTCGTAACGGGAAGATCCTTCCCGCGCCAACTGCTCTTCAACCTTGGCCTGCGTGGCAATACCAGCATGGTCGGTGCCAGGCACCCAAAGGGTATTATAGCCCTGCATCCGCCTCCATCTGGTCAGAATATCCTGTAAAGTGATATCCAGGGCATGTCCCATGTGTAACTGCCCGGTAACATTCGGTGGTGGCATTACAATACAAAAGGGCTCTTGTTCAGGCTTTACCTCAGTATGGAAAAAACTACTCTTTTCCCAATAGGAATACCACCGGTCCTCCACTGAACGGGGATCATAGGTAGAAGGAATATCTTTTATTGCCAAATACGACCACTCCCAACATCTATAGTAAAAAACCCCTCCGTCTAAAACGGAAGAGGAATCATCCACGCTATAATAGCAACGACACGTTTTTCCTCCTTGGCATATTTTCTCCAAGAAGGGCAAAAATCCTTCAAAAATATTCTTATGCTATGTTGGTATTATAACTCTTTCCCAAAAATAAAAATTTCATAATAATAAGAATCCAAGGAGTTGAAACATTGGGGCTCAAATTAAAAATCTCGATTTCAATAATCCTCCTGGTTCTTCTGGTAATATTTATCAGGCATAGCAGCAATATGCCTGACGCGGTACAGGAGACCCATACTGTCCGGGTAATGGAATCGGCCCGATCTCCGTACTTCCTTCCACAATACTTAGCCTTGAACCTTGGTTTTTTCAAAGAACAAAACCTGGATGTAAACATTACCACAACCAGCCCCGAGGCCATCCGCACCGCTTTGGCGGACCACAGGACAGACGTGGCGCTCTGCGGGCTGCAAAAAATAATCTTTAATCCGGACAAACCTAACGACGGGAAGAGTGTTCCTAAAGTTTTTGCTGCCATAGCCCTGCGGGACGGCTCCTTGCTTCTTGCGAGAAAAGACGTCGCAGATTTTCAGTGGCAAAAGCTTGATAATAAGACAATCATCGGCGGTTCTCAGGACGACAGCTCAGAAATTGCTCTCGAAAGTGTGCTGAGGCATATCGGCCTTACTCTCTACCGGAATGTTACAATCTATCACAATATCCCGGAATCCCTGCGAATCGGCGCCTTTCGCGCCGGAACCGGCAACTACCTCCAGTTGCTGGAACCCGAGGCCACCATCGCGGAATCAAAAGGTTTTGGAAAGGTGGTTGCCTCAATAGGAGAGGCGGCTGGCAATATGTTCGTTACCGCCTATGCCGCCCTACCTGAATATATAGAAGCCCAACCAGAAATAGTCCAAAAGTTTACCAACGCCATATATAAGGCCCAACTCTGGCTAAAACAACATAGCTCTGAAGAAGCAGCCGCGGCAGTATCGCTGTCCTTTCCCAATGTTGATAAGCAAGTGCTATTAAAATCAATAGAGCGATACCGGTCGCTGGAGATATGGGCCGAAAACCCGGTTGTTTCCCGGGAACCCTATGAGAAATTCCACGCCGCGGCCCGTAATGCCGGAGAAATCGCTGCGCCTGCCCCCTACGAAACCACCGTTATCAACAGTTTCGCCCGGCAAGCGGTTGAAACAGTAGTATACGTTCCGAAATTAGAAAAGTCGAAGAAAAAATCATTCTTAACGCACTTTAATCGTTTAATCTCCCACGGTAATACCGGTCCACTGTCCGATGATTTTTAGCACTTCCTCTCTGCCCTGGCCGGTCTCCGCGGAAAACAGCGCCAGCGGATCCCCCGGGACCAGCGGCAATTCCTTCCGGATCACTTCCCGGGAACGCAGCAGCTTTGATCGGGAAAGCTTGTCCGCTTTAGCGACTATCACAGCAACGGGGAAGCTGTTGCTTTTAAACCAGCCGTACATTTGAATATCCTGGGTGGTAGGCGGGTGGCGGCTGTCGATAAGCAGCAATATACCCTTCAAATTCTCCCTGATATTGAGATAAGAAACAATCATTCTACCCCATTTTTCCCTTTCACTGGCGGGCACCTTGGCATAGCCATAACCCGGCAGGTCCACCAGGTAAAAAAAGCCGTTCACCAAGAAAAAATTAATCAGGCGGGTATGTCCGGGAGTATTACTGGTACGGGCGAGACCTTTCCTGTTTACAATTCTATTCAGCAATGATGATTTTCCCACATTAGAACGCCCGGCCAAGGCAACTTCTGGAATTACCCCGGCCGGGTAGTTTGCTGCATTTACCGCGCTGGTAATAAATTCGGCGCTGGCTATTTTCATGAAGGTACTGGAGCGCCTCCCTCGCTTATAACAACAGGATGGTAAACTTCCGGCGGTACCACAGGAGAAGCGGCGGCAACTTCAATGGGCTCATATTCTTTTTCTGCAAGAGCCGCTTCCAATACCTGGTCCATATGGTCTACCAAGACAAAATTAATCTTGTCTTTAACCTTTTTAGGAATTTCATCCAGGTCTTTTTTATTATCCTTAGGCAAAAGCAAGATTTTTATACCGGCACGGTGGGCTGCCAATACCTTTTCTTTAATCCCGCCTACCGGCAGGACCCGGCCCCGCAGGGTGATTTCACCGGTCATGGCCAAATCGTGCCGCACTTTTCGCCCGGTGATGGCAGAGGCAAGAGCGGTGGCCATGGTGATACCGGCCGAAGGCCCATCTTTGGGGATCGCCCCCTCGGGAATATGGATGTGGATGTCTTGCTTATCGTAGAAGGCCTCATCAATACCCAACTCGCCGGCCCGGCCGCGGATATAGCTATACCCGGCCTGGGCCGATTCCTTCATTACTTCGCCCAGTTTGCCGGTCAAAGTCAGCCGGCCGCTACCTTTATATATAGTTATTTCAATTGCCAGAGTATCACCACCGACCTCAGTCCAGGCCAGGCCGGTTGCGACACCAACTTGGTCGTCCTGCTCCGCTATACCGTAACGGAAGCGGGGCGTGCCCAAAAACTGGCTCAGGTTTTGTGTGGTAACCTTGATTTTTTTTAATTTATCTGCAACAATTTGCCTGGCGGTCTTGCGGCATATCGCCGCTATCTGCCTTTCCAGGTTCCGCACACCTGATTCCCTGGTGTACTCCCGTATTATCTTGCGCACGGTGTTTTCGGACATTTTAAGCATATCTTTATTCAACCCGTGCTCTTTTATCTGCTTCGGCACAAGATAACGAATGGCTATCTGGACTTTTTCCTCTTCCGTATACCCGGAGAGATTAATAACTTCCATCCGGTCCAGCAATGGGCGCGGAATGTTATGCTGGACATTGGCCGTGGTAATAAACATGACGTTGGACAAGTCGAACGGCGCCTCAATATAGTGGTCACTAAAAGTGTTATTCTGTTCCATGTCCAATACTTCAAGAAGTGCTGCGGAAGGATCGCCGCGGAAGTCCATGCTCATCTTATCGATTTCATCCAGCAGGAATACCGGATTCTTGGAGCCGGCCTGGCGCATGCCCTGGATGATCCGCCCAGGCATGGCTCCGACGTAGGTACGCCGGTGTCCCCGGATCTCGGCCTCGTCACGCACCCCGCCAAGAGACATACGGATGAACTTACGCTCAAGCGCACGGGCAATGGAGCGGCCCAGAGAAGTTTTACCAACGCCGGGCGGCCCGACGAAACAAATAATTGGACCCTTCATTTTTTTTGCCAATTTTCGGATGGCCAGGTACTCTAAAATACGCTCCTTAACGGTTTTTAAGCCGTAATGGTCTTCTTCCAGAACAGCGTCGGCCGCTTTAATATCCAACCGGTCCCGAGTGCCTTTATTCCATGGCAAGGACAGCAGCCAATCCAAATAGTTGCGCACAACCGCGGCCTCGGCAGCCATTGGCGGCATCTTTTCCAGGCGTTCCACTTCCTTAATTGCCTTCTCTTCCACATCTTTAGGTAGTTTGGCCTCGGTAATTTTTTCCCGTAGTTCTTCTCCTTCGGCCACGCGCTCGTCTTTTTCACCAAGTTCACGCTGTATTGCCTTCATTTGTTCACGCAAATAATATTCCTTCTGGGTCTTTTCCATCTGTTTTCGCACACGAATATTGATCTTGCGCTCCAGTTCAACGATTTCCAGCTCTTTGGCGAGAATAGCGCACAGCTTTTCAAGCCGTTTGATAATATCCACGGCTTCGAGGATGCTCTGCTTATCTTCTATACGCAACGTCAAGTGGGAAGCGATAATATCGGCCAACCGGCCGGGCTCTTCCAGGTTCACCACCGATACGACAGCTTCAGGCGGAATCCGCTTGGACAGTTTGACATACTGCTCAAACTGATAAACCAAGCTGCGCATTAGCGCTTCCACCTCGCTGGTTTTTTTAAAATGTTCGGAGTATTGCTCAACTTCCACCTGGAAATATGGCTCGTTAGCTATAAAACGTTGTATTCTGGCCCTGGTGAGCCCCTCCACCAGAACCCTGATGGTTCCCCCGGGTAATTTCAGGAGTTGCTTCACCTCGGCAACGGTACCAATCTGAAAAATATCTTCCTGCCCTGGATCGTCGGTTTGCGCTTCCTTCTGCGTCGCAAGAAAAATGACCCGGTCTTGGATCATCGCTTCCTCTATGGCTGTTACCGATTTTTCGCGGCCGACGTCAAGGTGGATCACCATATAAGGAAAGACCAGGATACCCCTTAAAGGCAGTAATGGCAAAACCTTGATTTCCGAATTCACAGCTACGCCTCCTTTTGAGAATGGTGTTGCTTCTGTTGTCATAATATTAGGGCATTCGTCTATATGAGTTTATTTTAACATGGATTTTCAAAAACCCCTATAGCAATTATTTACTAGAAAACTTAATAACCCGGTCTTTGCCGGGTTATTAAGAAGATCTGGTTATTATATATATTGTTTTACTTCCTTTTACTATTTCTTGCAGGCAATATTTTTCCCGGCAACCATGATGAACCGTCAATAACGATGAGATTATGAGGCTCAGTTGGTCAAAGCAGCGAATGTCCCGCCACAAAGCCGGAGGCGCTTAATATTTCCGGCGGTGTGGAAATAGGCAGCCCCAGCTTTTTCCCCAGTACCGGCGGGTTTATTAACGCTGCCCGGATAACTTCTTCCAAGCGGGTTACCGGGATTACCTCAATTCCATCGAAATTGCTGAATAGTTCCTGGTAGTTTTCAGCAGGTATTAATACTATCTTTACCCCGGCCCGCCGGGCGGCTTCCACCTTGGCTACCACCCCGCCGACAGGTTTAACCAGACCACGAATAGAAACCTCACCGGTCATGGCTACCGTGTTATCAACTGGCAAACCAAAGATCGCTGAATAAACCGCGGTGGCGATTGAAACACCTGCTGACGGGCCGTCGGTAGGTCCCACACCCGGGAAATTTACATGGATGTCATAATCCCTGGGATCACATTCCAGCATCCGGCGGAGTACGGTCAGGACGTTCTCCACCGAACTCCGGGCCATACTTTTGCGGCGAACAGTTTTACCGCCTCCGCCCAATTCCTCTTCTTCAACCAGCCCGGTAACCGTCACCTTGCCTTGACCACAGGCGGCGGGTATGGCATTCGCTTCCACCTCAAGGAGAGAGCCTATATTAGGGCCGTATACTGCCAGGCCGTTAACCAGACCGACTTGTGGACGATCAGGTATTTTTTTGTCGGGCCGCAAGGTGTATTGCCCGCTTTGAACAACCCATTCAACATCAGCAGTATGGATCTCCTTGCGCCCCTCGGTAATGGCCAACCCTCCGGCAAGCTGAATGATATTAACCGTCTCGCGGCCATTGGTGGCATATTTTTTTAGCACAACCAACGCTTCCTTCTGGAGGGACAAATCCATTTTCCTGGTGGCGTTGACAGCTATTTTTTCAATTTCATCAGGTAACAGCTGGCGGAAAAAAATCTCCAGGCAACGGGAACGGATGGCCGGCGTGATTTGTTCCGCTCCACGCGTGGTGGCGCCTACCATCCGGAAGTCCGCCGGCAAGCCGTTTTGAAAAATATCGTGAATATGGGAAGGTATGTTGGTGTCCTCGGAACTATAATAGGCGCTTTCCAAAAGGACCTTGCGGTCTTCCATCACTTTTAACAGCTTGTTTATCTGGCTGGGATGAAGCTCACCGATCTCATCTATAAACAACACACCGCCGTGCGCCTTAGTCACCGCTCCGGCTTTAGGCTGGGGAATGCCTGCCATACCCATCGGGCCGGCCCCCTGGTAAATCGGATCGTGTACCGATCCAATTAGCGGGTCTGCAATACCACGCTCATCAAAACGTGCGGTAGTAGCGTCAATTTCAATAAATTTTGCGTCATCCTTAAAAGGAGAATGAGCATTTTTTTTAGCTTCCTCTAACACTAGCCTGGCCGCAGCAGTTTTTCCCACACCGGGTGGGCCGTAAACGATCACATGCTGGGGGTTGGGACTGCAAAGGGCTGCGCGTAAAGACTTCAATCCCTCCGCCTGCCCGATAATTTCATCAAAACTTGCCGGGCGGGTTTTTTCTGACAACGGCTCGGTCAGGGAAATCAATCGCAACCTTTTTAGCTTCTCCATCTCTTTTTTTGATTCTTTTTCCAGGGCGCCTTTATTATTGTGTTGTGTTTTTAATAAATTCCAAAAATATAGGCCTATGATCACAGCGAAAAATACTTGGATAAATGTTACAAAGCTTCCTAAACCGGAAGTAAACTCTCCCATAGTATACCTCCTCCAGATAATGGATTATAGTCTTAGTATTGCTAAGTATTATAATTATTATCCATGATTCAAAAAAATATTGAAGAACCCTTGACTGGGATAAAAATCCTCCCTGCCAAGGGTTCTTAACCTTTTACTTAAGCTGGCTATAGTACGTCCTAAGCTGTTTCCTCTTTTTTCTTTTTGCGGTCCACCGCGATAATCCGGGGTGGCTCTTTCTTTTCAATAGTTTCTCTTGTAACAATACATTTGGCGATATCATCCCGGGACGGGATATCATACATCACTTCCAGCATTACCTCTTCCAGAATGGACCGCAGGCCTCTAGCGCCGGTGTTGCGCCTTAAAGCTTCCTCGGACACTGCTTTTAATGCATCCGGCGTAAATTCCAGTGCGACACCGTCCAGATCAAACAGTTTTTCATACTGTTTAACAAGAGCGTTCCTGGGCTCTGTGAGAATACGGATAAGAGCCTCCTCATCCAGGGCATCCAGAGTAACGATAACCGGAAGCCTCCCGACAAATTCGGGAATAAGTCCGTACTTTAAAAGGTCCTCCGGTAGAATATTGCTCAGGATTTCACCGATTCTCATTTCTTTCCTGGGTTTGATTTCAGCTCCGAACCCCATCGATTTCTTCCTGGTGCGATTCTGAATGATCTTCTCGATCCCGTCAAAAGCTCCGCCACAGATAAACAATACGCTGGTGGTATCTAGCTGGATAAATTCCTGATGGGGATGTTTACGCCCACCTTGAGGCGGCACGCTGGCTACGGTTCCTTCCAGTATCTTTAACAACGCCTGCTGAACACCTTCGCCGGAAACATCACGGGTAATAGAAGGGTTTTCCGATTTACGGGCAATTTTATCAATTTCATCGATATAGACAATACCCTTTTCAGCTTTTTCCACATCGTAATCAGCGGCCTGGATTAATTTGAGCAGGATATTTTCAACGTCCTCGCCCACATAGCCGGCTTCGGTAAGGGAGGTAGCGTCGGCAATAGCAAAAGGCACATTCAATAACCGGGCCAAAGTTTGCGCCAGAAGCGTTTTTCCGCTGCCGGTAGGCCCTAACATGACAATATTGCTTTTTTGCAATTCGACATCTTCGATCTTGCCGCCAAGATTGATCCTTTTATAGTGGTTATATACGGCAACCGCCAGGGACTTTTTGGCGTTTTCCTGTCCAATTACATATTGATCCAGGATCTCCTTAATCTCTTTTGGCTTAGGGATTTCACCGAGTTCCAGGCCCAGGTCCTCGCTGAGTTCCTCTTCGATAATTTCATTACATAGCTCAATACACTCATCACAAATATAAACACCAGGGCCAGCCACCAGTTTCTTCACCTGATCCTGAAGCTTACCGCAAAAGGAACACTTCAACTGCCCTTTATCGTTTAACATATTTCCACCTCTTTTACCTTTGCTTCCTGAC
>MVRN01000097.1 GCA_002067965.1 Pelotomaculum sp. PtaU1.Bin035 | reverse complement strand
ATTGCCATGTGCGTACCAAAAGCACCACTATAGTCATGACATTCGTCTAACACAACATATCTTAAATTAGCAAAGAACTCCTCGTAATATTCCTCTTTATTTAATCTTAATAACGACGCATTTAAAACATCCGGAGTAGAAACCAGCAGCCGGCCGTTTTTAATAGCCTTTAAACGCTCTTCCCCTTTTACATCGCCATCATACTTTTGAACAACATCCCCTAATTTTAATAACGTCGACCATTCTTTTAGTTTTTTAATTTGATCGTTTGATAGAGCCTTAATTGGAAATATAAACAAACTCCTTGCTGAATGGTTTTTTACAAGCTCATCTAGGACAGGTAAGATAAAACAAAGTGACTTACCTGATGCTGTAGATGTATTTATTGCCACATGCTTGCGATTTAAACTAGCTTCAACACTTTTGCTCTGATGTGAGTATAGGCCGCTCCGGTATTTTAATATTGTCAACATATACAGGCGGCGATCTAATCCTTTTGGTATGCCTCTCATATTCCCTTGGCAAGATGGTTCGTCTCTGGTGTAGATTATTTCAGCAGAAATTTTACTTAGAATGTTTTCTATTTCCTCCACCCGACAACCCCCTATCATGCAGGTTCAAAAATTTAAATATTAACATCCAAATATTGATTTTTTAAGCTACTATGCTTTTTGGGACAAATGAATATATTTATTCCAGGAAATACTTTTCTATTGTTTCCCTGGCGCTAATGCTTAAATTACCCGAATCTTCGGTTGTAACCAACCGCCCGGGGAAATTATTATCATACCACTGCCGCTTGGTCTCCCAGTGGTTGCGGTACTCTTCTTGCTCAATAAGGCCCAAATGCTCCCAGTACCAATCTTCCCCATGCCAGGTAATAGTGAAATCCGGTAGGTAGAAGGTGCCGTCCGGTGCAAAAAGCGGTACCTCATACTTAAATGGTATTCCCCGCTCAAAAAGCATGTTGGCGATGATGACCTCTGATTTCGACCGAACCATATATTTTGCCAGCGTGCTGTGAATTTTGCCTTCTTCATACCAGCCGTCTAACAACATCAATTCATCTGGGAGCGGCAGGAAATTAAAAATTGATGAGTTAATATTAATTAAATGAGAGCTTTCCGGCCTTCTCATCCGCAGTTGAGGAGAAATATCTTCCTGAATAAGGATGGTACAATGGCGGTAAGAGCGTGTCACCGCAGTGTAGAACATTTCTTTAGAGAGCAATGTTTTCTTTTCCGCAGGCAAAATAAAGTACACTCTTTCAAATTCGCTACCCTGTGCTTTATGAACAGAAATTGCATAGGCAAGTTCTAGGTTTTCATCTACCTTTTCAGCCGGCAGCCACCATCCTTTAGAACTTTTACCTAACTCGGAACCATATCCTACCCAATAATGACTTTTCCTAGAAAAGACCACTTGAAAACGCTTAAGAGTAAAGTATTTTCCTTTCCATTTATCATTATCAAAGGGATGTGGCTTTACAAAACCCAATTCACCGTTATAAATTTCTATTTGCTCCGTACCCCTGACCTTTGTATTATACGCCCAGATGGGATTGGAGCGAGGACGGTTTCTGTATTGTATTACCTTGTCAAACAAGGTCACATTGCCCATTTGTCCCATCTTAGCAAGCATGTACCCATTTGCTTTTTCTTGCAGCAGGCTGTTCAGATAATCCGTGCCAAACCGCTCCCCGCGATAAGGAGAAATGATTTGCTGGTATTCGGGCCGTCGCTCCCTGCCACCTTTTTGGAAGGCCGTTCCCCAAAGTTCATATGGCCTTTCTTCATCGAAAGTACTCCCTGTATCTTCCTCCATATCGGAAATTATTACAGCGGTTAGTTTTTGATCGAGATCATTATAATCATTCCAGTAAATAACCCGCAGATCACGATCAATATCCCCGCCTTCCTGCACCCGGCGCAGAATTTGCTCTGCTTTGGTTCCCGCTTCTTCGGTCTTAAGGTGAGAGATTTCGCCTTCCTTTACCGATTCTTCATCCTTAACGGAGGCAGTTCTAATAAAAAGGTCGGCCAGATCAAGAATACCTGTGCCTTTGCCGTTTAAGATGTTTTCCATCTGCCTAAGGTTTATTTCCAGGTTCCCTAAACACTCAGGCTTCTGCTCCTGCAGCCAGTCAATAACCTCGGCGAAAACCTTCCCCCGTCCTATAGGGGGTAGCTGATTAGGATCACCCACCAAAATTAGTCGTTGAACCGTAGCCCAATTGATAGCCCGGAAAAGAGTAGCCGCAAGCTCCAGATCGAGCATAGAAGATTCATCAATAATATACGTAGATATACCGTCTTCCTTCTTACCACCGGATTTTTTGAAGGTTAAGTTATCGTTCAGCCAATCTCGCTGGGCTAAAAATGAATGAATGGTAGCAGCGGGCTTTTGGGTGGCCTCACGCATACGATCCGCCGCTTTCCCGGTAGGGGCAAGTAATTGAAAAGCCGTACCGGTGCCGTGTGCCTTCTCGATGGCTTGAATTATTGAGCGAATAACCGTAGTTTTACCGGTTCCGGCGGCACCGGACAAGACACATACCGGTCTGGAAAAGATTCTCCGGCAAACTTTTACCTGCCCTTGAATGGCCTCCTCATACTTCTGGGGATTTTGCTTACACAGCAAGCTATTAGCGCTATAAAGATAATCATGCCAGTGTTTTTCAGTTACCGGTGATTTAAAGGTGATATCAGGCCGGTTAGCCAGGGACCGAATCCGCTCCTCAATATCTCTTTCTGCCTGAAAAACGTCTTTCAAATAAATATATTTTTCACCGTTGAATTCCCTGAAGGTCAGGGCGCCAGTAATCTCTTCCTCATCTACCACCAGGTACCGCTCATTGAACTGGTGCCGTTTCCATTCAGGTAGGAAGCTTAGCTTATGGTTAATATCATGGATCACCCGGGAAGCTTTAAGGAAGCTGTGCTTATACTCACGCTTCAATCTTTCTACACACAAGGCCCACAAGCGGCGCCAGTCATCAATATCTGCCAGAGACTCACCACCTAATTCAGGGGACGGGAAAATACCGTGGTCAATTTTATTGAAAGTAATAACATCATCCGGGCCATCTCCAATAAACTGTTCGCTTAAAATATAGGGGTTATCTGCAATTTCACTTAAGGATGCTTCAATGCCGTTTCCTTCACGAGCATCAGATATAATCCTCTGAATTTGATCCGGGTTCAAGTCAAAGCGTGGTAACACATTCTTCAATAACACTTTTTCATCGTCGTTTTTCAGCTGCCATTGCCTGATAATTTTTCTCTGACGTTCTTTAGTTATTTGAAGGTCTGGAATATTCTTAATCCGACCATCCAGAAATTTAAATAGAATAACACTTGCTTCCTTTTCCCTACCGGCCATTACCTCAGATTTAAAATACGGAATTGCTTCGTTAAAAGCCAGGTAATCCATCACTTTAGCCAGCCCGGGGTAAAGACCCCGGCTACGCCATAATTCAGCTACCAGTGATTGAAGCCATGCTATACGGGCCGACCAATCTTCGCTTTGATCCCCTTCTGCCTTAAGAATTGAGCAGATTTCCATAAAACGTTCAATTAAATCTAAAGCGTCGTCATCTGTGATTAATCGTGTACCATATTTGAAATTACGGGGGTTATCGGGTACAAAGATAAATTTCTCCAATATTTCCGGCCTGTTATAGTATAAATGATAGGGCAGGCACAGCCCCTGGTCCGGGTAATGGGAACTTATATTCCGATCCCAGAGGAAACCACCGGCATATTTCTCTTTTGTTTTGTGAGAGCAGTTTTCATAAAATAGTTCCTCACCGATCTCTTTCAGTCGGGCAACACCAACAATGACATACCTTTTTTGCTCATTTTCACTGAAGGGGTTGCTGTAATTAGCATAGTAAAATATAAGGCTTCGGTCCTGAGTTAGCTGATTAAAGTAATTCCTGGCCGCTATAAGGCGCTTTTCATTATCGTAACCCCCGCCTTCCCGGCGCATCTCATCGGAATACATTTCTTCATACGGCCAAACACAGACCGTGGCCGGAGGTAGTTCCCACTGACGTTGGGTGGTATCGTCATTAAAAAAATCCGGTGGGTCGGCGTAAGCCGTTAAAAAATCTGCACCAAAAGCATTAATACTATAAATGCAGGGGGGATTTTTCCCATTTTAGAGCATGGGCGTCCTTTATTTTCTTCTTCCCATTTAATAGACCGGTTTTCAGCAATGTAAGTGCCTGGGTAAGAGTGTGGACCCACACAAAAGGTATTGGATGCAGGCTCTTTGCAGATACGACCATTCCAACCGTCCATGTGCCAGGCAAGCCTCGCAGAAAGGTGAAACATTTTTCTATCCCTCCCAATCAATTATCCATACAACAAGTCTCTATATTTTATTGTAAACGTACATTGCGACAAGGGTTTGTCATAACTAAAAATCAAATATCATCTATTACAATCTATTATAACCTAACACATACCATCGTTGGCACAATCATGTGATATTACCAATTGCGAAAAATAAATTTTTACTTTCCCAGCCGTTGCCACAGTTTCAACGGGACCAGTTAATAAATATTTTTCAGGTGACAAACTGCTTACAACTTATCAGTTTATAATTATTGCTGAGGGGTTTTTGACAGGAGGGATTTACTTTGGCAGAAATTTTCATAGATCAGCTTAAGTCCGGCCAAGAAGTGAGCAGTACTTTCGCCCTGAGGGTAAAAAAGCTTATGCCCTTACGTAACGGAACAGGTTATTACCTTGCCGTTGTTCTGGGGGACAGGACCGGCCAACTGGAAGGCCGGATTTGGGAATCAGTATTTGAGTCTTATCATGGCTGCAAGGTTGGGGACGTTGTTAAAGTACAGGGACAGGTGACGGAGTACAATGGAAAGCTTCAAATCCAAATCTCAGCAATGTCAGTGTATCAGGTTAATGAAATTGACCCCAAGAGGTTTATTCCGTCCAGTGCTTTGCTCCTGGAAACCGCCAGAGAAAAACTCTTTTCGATACTTGAGTCCTTGCAGGACACACACTTAAAGAGCCTGGTGTCCCTCGTTCTGTCGGATGAAGATTTGATGAACGTCTTTGTAACGGTCCCCGCCGCCAAGCGCAACCACCATGCCACGATCGGAGGGCTTTTGGAGCACAGTCTGGGAATCGTGTGCGCAGCTGAGGGGGTAGCGCAGGTTTACCCAAATTTAGAACGGGATTTATTAGTTACCGGCGCGCTGCTCCACGACATAGGTAAAGTGGAAGAATACCGCTTCCGTACCGGTATAGATTTCACCGACGAGGGCCGCCTGCTCGGGCACATTGTCCTGGGCGTGCGCCTTCTCGATCAATACATCAGCCAACTGCCCGGTTTCCCGGAAGACCTCAGGCTCAAGCTGACCCATATGATAGTCAGCCACCACGGGCAATACGAG
>MVRN01000096.1 GCA_002067965.1 Pelotomaculum sp. PtaU1.Bin035 | reverse complement strand
ATTAATATTAGTCAATCCCTTAGACAGCGCAAGGCCGGCCAGCCGGAATTTCAGCAACCTAAGACGGCAGGCAGCAGACGCACCGTGGAACTATCTCCTAAAGTAACAAAAGCCTTAAAAGATTATAAAACGGCTCAGGCAAAAGAAAAACTAGCTCAGGGAGAGAATTACGCAAAATATAACCTGGTCTGCTGTTTAAGCAACGGACAGCCAATCCACCCCGGCACCCTGGCTAGCAGATTCTATAAAATAACCAGGGCCGCTAATATGACAATTAACTTTCATGGGTTAAGGCATTGTCATGCGACCTTCTTATTAAAGGCCGGTGTGAGTCCCAAGATTGTAGCTGAACGTTTAGGACATTCCACTACCAGGTTAACCCTTGATACTTATTCTCATGTTGTGCCAGGGATGCAGAAAGAAGCTGCTCTCAAACTCGAACAGAGGTTATTTAATAGTCAACAAAGCGGTCAATAAAATCGAATGTTACTATTTCGTTACTAAAATCGGCAGAACATAATAAAACGGCAAGGCTCTTAATCCTGGAAGCCTTGCCGTTACTGGTTTTTTTGGAGGCGACACCCGGATTTGAACCGGGGAGTGGAGGATTTGCAGTCCTCTGCCTTACCACTTGGCTATGTCGCCGGATAAAATGGAGCGGAAGACGGGATTCGAACCCGCGACCCTCGCCTTGGCAAGGCGATGCTCTACCACTGAGCCACTTCCGCACACTTTTTATTATAAAATTTTTAGATTACTTGTAAAGATGGTGCCACGGGTCGGAATCGAACCAACGACACGCGGATTTTCAGTCCGCTGCTCTACCAACTGAGCTACCGTGGCAATAAATTGGCGGAGCTGACGGGAGTCGAACCCGTGTTCTCCTGCGTGACAGGCAGGCATGTTAGGCCTCTACACCACAGCTCCGTATTCATTACCTCGACAATATTTTATTGAGGTAGTATCGCTGACAAAAATAAGTATACCGAAATTATTGATTTAAGTCAAATACATTTTTCGAGAAGATTAGAATTTTTATATAATAATTGATAATTAACTCCCGGTTCATACGTTTTTTCACTAATATGACACGAAAACAACAGATAATTTACTAACGTTTTCTTATTACAGGCCGTGCAAAAGATAGTATGGCTTCTCTAACAAGTTTCGCAGCCACTAAAGCCGTTCGCTCAGAAAGGTCATAGAGCGGGCTGACCTCCACCAGATCAAAACCCACCACATTTGCTTTTCCCAGTATGTGGATGGCCTTAAGGATTTCCCCGACCGTACAACCGCCGGGTTCCGCGGCGCCGGTACCCGGTGCATAAGCCGGATCCACCACGTCAATATCCAGCGATACATAGATTGGCCTGTCCCCAAACTGTGGAATAAGCTCCTGTAGCGGAGCTGTAATCTCATCAATATACATATTCGTATTTTTACGGGCAAAGTCAAATTCTTCCCTGGTACCGGAGCGAATACCAAACTGATAAAGATTATTGCCGCCGATGACTTCTAATACCCGCCGCATCACCGTAGCATGAGAATAGCCTTCACCAAGGTACTCATCCCTAATGTCGGCGTGGGCGTCAAAAACAACTACCGCCATGTCCGGGTAAACTTTGGCGAACTCACTGATTACAGCAAGGCTGATTAAATGTTCACCTCCGAGCACTAGTGGAAACTTTCCATCAGATAATATTTTGGAAGTTGCCCGGCCGATACGGCGCAGGCTCTCTTGAACTGCTCCCAAAGGGAGGGAAATATCCCCCGCGTCGTAAAAGCTATAATCATTCAGATCCCGGTCAAGATAGATGCTGTATTCCTCTAGTCCGTACGACAGTTGGCGAATCTGCTGGGGACCCCGCCGGGTACCCGGCCGAAAACTAACAGTAAGATCCATGGGCGCTCCAAGCAGGATTAGCCCGGCCTGCTCGTAGCTATCGGTACATCCCATAAATCCGGTGCATTTATCAACCAACTCCAGCAAATATTTCCCTCCAAACTAATCCAACAGTGTTTTTACAAAAGGAGGCAGGACAAAGCAGCTTTGGTGAACTGCCGGGCAATAATACTTTGTTTCCATCTCTTTTATTTTTGTAATATCCACATCCAGAGGGTCGTACTTTTTGGAACCCATGGTGAAGGTCCACAATCCGCCAGGGTATGTTGGTATATTACCCAGGAAAAGCCGCGTCAAAGGAAATATCCCTGAAACATCTTTATTAATCCTTCGTATCAAGCTGCCGTTAAAAAATGGCGATTCAGTCTGTGCGACAAACATGCCGTCATCTCTCAGTGAATCAAAGATATCTTGGTAAAAAGCGGCGCTGAAAAGCCCTTCGGCCGGCCCGACCGGGTCAGTAGAATCAATTATGATTATATCAAAACTTTTTTTGTTATTACGGACATACTTGATCCCATCGTCAACTACAATTTTAACTTTATGGTTATCCAGTGCGCAACTGATTTCAGGCAAGTATTTTTTAGATGCCTCAATTACCGCGCCATCGATTTCACAGTGGACAACTTCTTCAACCGAACGATGTTTGACAATTTCCCGTACCGCACCCCCGTCTCCACCACCAATAACTAGAACTTTTTCAGGTTTGGCATGTGTGTTAAGAGCAACATGAGTGATCATTTCGTGGTAGACAAATTCATCTTTTACTGTGGTTTGAATTACATTATCCAACACCAGCATCCGGCCAAACTCAACTGTTTCAATGACTGCCAGATTTTGAAAAGGTGTTTTTTCCTGGTGGAGGGTTCGTAAAACCCGGCAGGATATAACCATATCATTTGTCTGAAATTCTTCAAACCATAAATCCAAGTACAGCACCTCCACGATTGCATGTGTTTAATACCAGAGGGGTACAGCTGCCAAAGCACAACCGATCTTTTCCACGCGGTGTTCCGTAGCGGCGATTTTGGTGCCTGCCAGTTCCATCCCCCTGGTCTCAAAAGCTTCCTTTAACATATTTTCAATTGTTTTTTCCGCGTCTTCCTTGCTGCATTTGCCGGAGTATTCCATAATAACCCCGAAAGTATCCTTTGAAAAGCCCACACCCACCGCCGCTGCTATTAACTCCCCTGGAATATCGCTAATAATAAACCCGTATGCCGTGGGTACAAGTGAACCCGGTGGTATTTTCATATCAGGACAATATTGGACTCCCGGGGGTAAGATACTGGTTACCCGCATCAAATTCAGGTTGCCAATTCCTCCCTTCAATAAAGCATTATCAAATGCAGTCAAATTATTTTTCCCTTCGGAACTGCCCGCGGTAACAAAATATTTTTTGGGAGTCGGCAGCATTTTTTAACCTCCGTTGTAAATTAGTTGTAATACCATATAATTGCTATATTTTAACAAAATCAATATTGCAAATTCCATGATAGTTAGCAAACATACAATATTATATCAAAACTTAAAAAAAAATGAACTGGATGTTTCGTTATTTCGGAAAAATTTATGGCGCTCCTTCAATACGGTATAGAAAATTATCTTGCGTGAAAATATAAGGATAGAACCATATTTGACAAGGAGGGTTTAATTTGCTTAAAACTGTTGTTGGTTTATTTGACTCAAGGGAACAAGCAGAAAAAGCGGTATCAGCATTACGCGGCCGCGGTTTTTACGAAGAAATTTCAGTATTGGCCGCTGATAAAGGCAAGGCCGGCGGTAACACTGAAAAGTATCAGATGAACAAACAGGGTACCGGTGGCGGCAGTATTGCTTCAGGAGTCAGCACGGGTGGTGTGCTGGGCGGCCTTGCAGGTTTGGCTATGGGAGCGGGTGCCTTGGTCATTCCAGGAATCGGTCCGATCCTCGCCGCCGGCCCCATTGCCGGACTACTATCGGGAGCAGCCACCGGGGGTATAGCTGGTGGTCTTATTGACTGGGGTGTTCCGTCCGAACGAGGCAAGTATTATGAAGGAAAGGTTAAGGAAGGTAAAATCCTGGCTTCCGTCCGCACTGACGATATGAAGATAAACGATGCGGCCAGGATTATGCGTGAAAACGGAGCCCATGATGTAGAAACCCACTAATTTTTGAGCTTGGATTTAATCGGCTGTGGGATGTGAGATAATAGGGCGTGCATAAAAACCACCCTTTTGTCTTCACGTCTCACGACGTTTTTTTCTATTTATGTTCAGCCGTTCCAGGTAAATATCCCGGTAGATCATCGCGTCCTCCGCCTGCCGCCCCGCTGATTCGCAAATGATAGTGGGTGTTAAATTTTTCTCCACCAATAACTCTGCAAGAAAGTTAAACTCCGGCCCGTAATTGGTTTCCAGGGTAGTCCTGTGCCTCTTCTCCCCTCCCGCGGTAAAATCGATAGAACTAAAATGGATATGCAGATTCTGGAGATAATGCAACCCAAGCCTCTGCTCAATTTTTTCCAGCAACAAAGCAAAAGAAGATTTTTCTGTTAAACTGCCCCCGGTAACCGCATGTATATGTCCGAAATCAACAGCCGGCACCACCTGGCCGCCCAGTTCGCACAGCTCCAGCACTTCCTCCAGTGAGCCTAGCTGGTTTTTCTTGCCCATTGTTTCTGGTGCCAGGTAAATATTGGAAAGCCCCTCCTTCATTATCTCAGCTAAAATTTCTTCTAGAAATGCCTTTGCTCTAGCCAGGATTTCCTTGCGGTCACCACCACTCCCCGACCCCGGGTGGAATACCACAGTTTTGGCCCCCATCGCTTGCGCGGTTTTTAGTGATTTTAACAGATGACCCATGGTCTTAACCCGTATTTTGGGATCGGTTGCGCTCAAGTTTATGTAATATGGAGCGTGAATACTCATTTGTATTCCTTTTTCCGCAGCCAGTTGACCTAAGCGCCTGGCTGTTTCTTCTCCGATATTTACTCCCAGGCCACACTGGTACTCGTATGCGTTCAGTCCGCGTTTCTTAAGCCATTCAGGCATATCCAGGGAAGATTTATGTCCCCCCGTATAAAAAGAAGTAGAGGCTCCTGCCGGTCCGAAGCGAATGGTCATTCAAACACCTCCCGCCATAAGCATTAATTTTCAATACATAATTTTATATATAATAGAAGGTATTTTACATTATAGGTAGAAAATAACATATTAATAACCATACGGGGTGGTAATCTTGCGAAAATTCATACTAATATCAATTGCATTATTACTCGTGTTACCTGCTTTTCTACTTGGTCTTTATGGTGTTTTAACCTTCGCCGGCAGGTCTGTGGGACGGGGTGGCGATACCTTGATTTATGCCAGGGAAAAGGATTCCATAACACTAGATCCGGTCTTATCGCAAGATGAAGAATCCAATAAGGTAATTTCCAATATTTTTGAAGGCTTGGTCCGTTTTAAACCAGGCACAACTGAAATAGAACCCTGCCTGGCGGAAGCCTGGCGTGTATCTTCAGATGGCCGGGAATGGACATTTTATTTAAGAAAGAATGTGCAATTCCACGACGGAACACCTTTTAATTCCGAAGCGGTGAAATTCAATGTTGAAAGACAGATGCCACCCCAGCGCACTGAAAATATGGCTTATTCGTTATTTGCTTTCGGAGTTATTGATAAAGTTATAACACCTGATACTTATACAGTCAAATTTTTTCTCAAATACCCATACGCGCCTTTTCTTCACAACCTGGCCATGCCTACAACAGCACCCATTGTCAGTCCCGCCGCAGTTACAGCTTTAGGTGAAACTTTCGGCTCCAAACCTGTGGGAACAGGCCCATTCAAATATATTAGGTGGAAAAAAGGAAAATATATAATATTAGAAGCAAACCGTGATTATTGGGGAAAACAGCCTGAGTTCAAAAAACTGGCATTTACGGTTGTAAAAAACAGCCGAATAAGATCGCTGGCATTGAAGATGGGCCTTGCTGATATAGTAGATGGTCTTACGCCTTCCGACACCCGGTTTTTGGAACAAAGTAATTTTCCAATAATAAAAAAACCTGGCCTTGATCTGGACTACCTTGGTTTTTTTACAGATAAGAAACCTTTTGATAATCCTGCCGCCAGGCGGGCAGTAAGCATGTCTATTGATCGTGAGCAAATTATGGCGGATCTTTTTCAGTATGCGTCTTACGAAGCGAACGGCCCTTTACCTCCCGGCGTTCTGGGATATGACCCCAGTACGAAACTACTTCCATATGACCCGGCCGGCGCCAAAGAAATACTTGCCCTCAACGGATTATCCGGAGAAAAAATTACAATTATTACCTATTTAAACTCCCGGATTTACAACCCCGCTGGAGGGGAGAAGCTAGCTGCGGCTTTACAAACTGACCTTGCAAGGATAGGCTTCGATGTGGAAATAAAAGCTTATCCGTGGCAACAGTATAAAGAAGCATTATATAAAGAAGAAGGAAATGCATTTCTTTACGGTTGGATTAGTGATAACGGAGATCCCGACAATTTTCTTTACACCTTGCTTTCATCATCCCAGATCAAGAGTGGTCTTAATATCGCCCGTTATCAAAATAACGATGTTGATCAACTTCTAGTAAAAGCGCAACAGGAAACTGAACCCTTGTTGCGGGAGGAGCTATATCATAAAGCAACAAAAATCATCATTCAAGATGCTCCCTGGGTATTCCTGAACCATAGCCTCAGCCTGGCGGCAGCCTCTCCCGGGATAGACGGGTTTATTCCTCTATCAACCGGTTGCATTCCTTTAAATAATTTAAAAAAGCAATAACTAAAATACCATAATATCCCACTAATAACCGGCAAGATAAAGTAGAATAATATTCTAAAAGGCATATTTAGCCTAAATCTAGCAAGGGGGAATAATGATGGATCAAATTTACCAGCTCCAAAGACAGATTCAGGATTTGCAGCAAGAAGTTAACAGCATCAGTCAAGTTGCAGGACAATTACAACGTTCAGAAGCTAACAATGCAGTTCAGCTTCAGCGCCTTAGCCAAAATGAAAATGCAGCAACGCAACAGCTTCAAGCCATTCAACAACTATGCAACCGTCTCAGCCAGGATGTAAATATGATTAACAGTGTAGCCCGGCAGATAACTCCCCAAAATACTAACATTCCCTTTAGCAACCAATTTGGCGCTGGTATGTATGCAGGCCAATTTGAAACCGGGCAATTCGGAAACTATGGCGCAAATATCAGCGCCGGACAGTACAGTCCAACCCAATACGGAACTTTTGGCGCGCAATTTGGAGGCAACCGTTCCGACGAGTACAGCCGTAATCAACAAATCAGCTCAATGGCAGCCAACCGTTATGGAGTAGGTTTTAGTGGCAATGATTACGCTACCAACCAGTATATCAACAACCTCGCGAATCAAGGTATGCTAGGCTCTCAAGCTACTTTAGGAACCAGTAATTTAGGAGCCGGCGCTTTTGGCGCAGGCTCACTCGGCATGGGCCCCATGCAAAGCGGATACTCCGGTACCAGTGCTGGTAACTTTACTATTCAGCCGTCCCACCCCGTGTCTTACCATAGCGCATCTACCCCGCATGGCACCAGTGGCTTTACCGGCAGCCAGTACATGCCCACCTACGGTGCAAGCCAGTTTAGCGCCAACTGGCAACCAGGTTCAGGGTTCTCGAACCAATCCTTGATGGGTATGAGCGGACAGAATATAGGCCGGTATAGCAATTTCTAACAAGTTCTACCAAGGGAGGGGGGGGTAAAAACCCCCTCCTTATTTATATAATCAAGTTAATGGCCCCTAGAAACCGGATTTACCGCCGTTACTTGCTCTTTAATTGGAAAGTGTCGTTTTTCTCGCAAGGTCGCCTGCACCTCGTTATTTTTGGCTATTTAATTATTTTCTATTTTTCCGTTTGTAACTATTTCCCTCTTTCCGATATACTTTTCGCGTAGTTTTGGTTTATCTATTTTTCCGGTTGGGTTGCGTAGCACTTCGCCGAAGACGATTTTCTCCGGCCATTTATATTTTGCCAAGCCTGCGTTCTTACATTGCTCGATGACTTCTTCCGCAGTCATCGTTTCCCCATCCTTCAACTTCACAATAGCCATAGCTATCTCAACAAATCGTTCATGCGGATAGCCTATAATTGCCACATCCTGAATCTTGGGATGGCTAAACAGTACGGATTCAATTTCTACCGGAAAAATATTTTCACCGCCCCTGATAATCAGGTCTTTCTTCCTGTCAACAATATAAAAATAGCCGTCTTCGTCTTGCCTTACCAGGTCGCCGGTATATAGCCAACCGTCTATAAGTGCTTTTGCAGTCATTTCGGGATTAAGAAAATACTCTTTCATAACCCTGGGACCTTTTATTACTAATTCTCCCACCTCCCCTGCAGAAACGTTATTTCCTTTATCATCAACTACGCGGGCATCCAGGTTAAAGGTAGGTTTTCCAATAGATCCCGGCCTATCCAAAACGTCTTTGTCAAATAAGTTAAGGCTTCCCCCACCCCCGCCTTCTGTAATTCCATAAATATTGCCAGTCTTAAATGGGAATATTTTCTTAATATCCTGCAACAAAGAAGGTGGGACTGGTTGTGCGCCTATTACTAGTGAACCTGTATAGTGGGAAAAATCGTATTTACTGATATCAATTTCTCCTTTTTTAATTGCATTTATTGCGTCTGACATGGTCGGGACTGTGATCCAGCCGTTATTTACCTTTTCCTCCACGATACAATCCAACAACGACTTGGGTTGCAACCCGTTCAGGATAACGATTTTGCCGCCGGCAAGGTAGCAAGGGAAGGAAAGGAAGAAACTGCCGCTATGGTAAAATGGGTGAGGCGCTAAATAGACAGTCTCCTTGCCTTCATCATAAGTAAGAGCATTAGCGATACCAATTTCGTACAGGGTTTTATGTGACTGGCAAACAGGCTTGGGGGCCCCTGTTGTTCCGGAGGTAAACATGAGCTCAGCCGGATCGTCATCATTCACATCTATTAGAATATCCTCTGCAATGGTGTTATTAATAATACTGTCATATGCAATCATGTCACCGGGGATTTGCCCGCCTATACAAATATAGTGTTTTATGGTTTCCATCTTCTGTTGGATAGGTTGAACTTTTGACAAAAAGCCTTCACTTAGAATAAAAGCAACTGGGTTACAGGCGTTAGCCGCATACATAATATCCTGGCTTGCAAAACGAAAATTAAGAGGAACAGCTGTAGCTCCTACCCTTAAGATCGCATGATAAGTAACGTACCATTCCAAGCTATTCATTTGCAGGTGAAGAACAAAATCACCTTTATTAACCCCTACATACTTAAGATAATTAGCTATTTTATTTGTATTAATATTAAATTCCTTCCATGTAAGAGACCTTCTGCTACCTTGATCAGGTGATCGCTCAATTAAAAATTCCTGGTCAGGATATTTTTTTGCATTAATTAATCCAAAACGTGCAAAATTCATCTATTATCACCCTATTAAATATTTTTTACTCATTTCAAATTTGAAAAATAGCCTTCCAAAAATGTATAATCCTTCAGTCACTCCTCAATAATTATACTTATTCGCCATACCTCCTATCGCTCGCTGTCTTTGGCCGCTAATTACTTAACTTATAACAATTCCATTCCATACAAAAAGCTTCCCGCCCCGTAGGGACGAGAAGCTAAATGCTTTCCGTGTTACCACCCTGATTGATCCGTGAAAATATCACGATACCCTCTCTGTAGAGTACTGGAACATAAATTCCGATACCCCCTCCCATGTAACGTAGGGATTACGTCCAAACCTACTTGCCGTTTTTAATGGTTTCAGTTGGCGTCTCCGGAGGGAACTTCTGCAGGTCAATCCTGGGAGTGGTTCCAGTCAACGACACTCCCTCCCTGAAGGACTGTGTCCAGCTTACTTTTCTCCTTCATAGACTTTATTTGTAGGACTCTAATATTGATTAGAATATAAATTTAGTGTAACATTTTTTGACATAAAACACAAGGGTTGTACTTAAAATCAATTAGTTAAATAAAAATGAAAACCATAATCAACTTACACATTTTTCCTTTTCATAGCCTCATATTGAAGCGGAACCGTCATTTCAACTGCCGTATATATGTCGTCAAGTTCCTGCCATAAACTCTAGCCGTCCGGATCTAAGATAAATTTATTCTTCCTCACCTCCCTTTTTCATTATCTGCTTTATTTATATGCTTATAAGGTCTGAACTTTCCTGGTAATAATATGTTTTCTTCTTGAGCATGCTGGGTTTTCTAAATACCCGGCTGGTTGTTCCGGATCCAGCGGATCGAACAAATTCCTTCCTATTTGCTGCGCTTATCTGGGATATCACTGCGCTTCAAATCTTCAATCGAAAATGTACTACGGGAAATTTTGAACATGTTCTACATACATAAAGCCTCCCGGATTTAACCGGAAGGCCATTATTAACATCTAGCGTACGCTTGCCAGCACATCTGCTAAAACATCGTTTATATCCTGGTCTCCGTTGATGTTTTTCAGTAAGTTTTGTTTGGCGTAGTAATCGATCAAGGGCTGGGTCTGAGCTTCGTATATATCGAGCCGGTTACCTACCGCGACCTCGTTGTCATCGCTGCGCTGATACAGTTCACCGCCGCATGAGTTGCATTTTCCCTCTACCACAGGCTTGTTAAAGATAACGTGGTAACTTGCCCCGCAGGAACGGCAAATGCGACGCCCGGTCAGGCGGTCCATTAATCTTTCTCTGGGTACATCAATATTAATCACACCGTCCGATTTAATACCCATTTCCTTAAAAGTTTCATCAAGAGCTTCAGCCTGGGCAACAGTACGGGGAAAACCGTCAAGCAAAAAACCTTTGACACAATCGGGTTGAGAAATTCGATCCTTAACCATACCCACTACCACGGAATCAGGAACTAGTTCACCCTTGTCCATATACTCCTTGGCCTTCTTTCCCATATCAGTGCCTTCTTTTATAGCGGCACGGAACATATCGCCTGTAGAAACATGAGTGATTTGAAGTTCTTTTATAAGTACTTCTGCTTGAGTTCCTTTACCAGCTCCCGGCGGCCCCATGATTAAAAGTCTCATAATTGTCCCCTCCTAGATTTCTTATTCTTTAATTATCTATCCAGAGCTCAACATTTTTATTATACCATAGATTGTCTAATACTGAAAACAACTGGCTGGTTAATTAATTAAAGGTGGGAAGAAATTATTCACTAATCAATTTATAAATATTACTGAATAAATTAACTAACTGGAAGGATTTTCCGGCGCATGCAGAGAAAGTATAATAAACAGAAAACCTTATTAGGAGGAATACATAAAATGGGAGTACAGAGACATTTAAGAAAAGCAACTAAAAATGGATTAATAAAAGAAATCCTTCAAGAATCGTCTTACACAGACCAAAATACGGATGCATCTTACTCACAAGCCATTGTTCCCACAATAGACATCTATACAGCAAAAATCCTCTTTAACCTTACTCAAAAGATGGTTGAGGATGCCGTTGACCGGCGTGTATCCATATTAGAAAAACATATTAAGGAAAGAGATAAAGAACTTATGCGAAATATCCGTAAAATTCAAGCGCAGACGGTCATACTAAAAAATAAAACTCAACAACCATGGTGGAGAAGGTTATTTAATCAGGGAAAATGAAAGGGATAGATGAGTAATAAATATCAACCCTAAACGTTCCAATTCTGCTATAGCGGCATCTTCGCTTTTATAATCAATAATTATTTATCTGTTCAGGGCTACTTCATGACGTTCACTACAGCTCTGAACAGATTCCAATTCTGGATGCATTCCAAAATGTAAAAATCATTATCATCATATTACTTCAGTTAAACTTAACAATGCGCCCATCAACCTTCTTGATGAATCAAGGACACCTTTTGAATTTATCAGGCTGCGCTTTTTTGAAAATATCCCTACTGCCTCATGGAACTGTTTATGTAGTACCTCAATAGCCAAAAATTCCTTGATGTTCTTATATCTATCATATTCTCTCTCATACCACTTGCCTAAAGGGCACTCGTGGTGACTAATTGTCCTTAATTCCTTTCCGGCGCTTTCTATTGTACCCCGCAACATATTTGAATGATCTACAATTCTGGCAGCCAGGAAGCTAATAATATGTTTTTCTTCGGGCTTTACTAAATAAGGCTTTAAAAGATTGTTCATACGGCTCGTTATACCAGAAAAAATATCACCAAAATTCATGGTCGAAGCCAAATTTCTTGAAATACTTACCAGACCTTCCGTAGTAACAGCTTGTTGCTGTGCAACCCTCGAAATATTTTCGACTGCGTCCGCAGAATGTTCAACTTGTTTCATATTATCCTGCATAATATCAGCCACTCTTGCGGTATCAGTCATATACTGCCCAAAGATATTTTTTACATTCGACACAGCATCGCCCGTGCCCATTGCTTTTTTATTCATCTGAGCAGATATGTTTTTTACTTCTTTTACTGCCGATTTGGTTTGATCAGCCAGTTTTCGCACTTCTTCTGCCACTACCGAAAAGCCCCTGCCGTTTTCTCCTGCACGAGCAGCTTCTATAGCCGCATTCAAAGATAAAAGGTTCGTTTTATCGGCTATCTCCGACACACTTTGGCTTATGTTGTCAATGTTTTTAATCTGGTCTACAAGTTCGGTTGCGTTGCTAACCATATTGTTTAACATAATATTTGCTTTTTCAGCTAATTCAGTAAGAGAACTTATCCTGTTAAAATTATCTGACTCTCCGGCTCTCACTCGTTGTATCCCGGCACTGATTTCCTGGGTGGTTGCCGAGGTTTCTTCAGCACTAGCAGACGTTTCTTGGCAGGCTGCGGACAAATTATTAGCTTCTTCCACGATTTCCTTAACTTTTAATGAAACACAAAATGACATTAGCTCACTGTAGGCAAGCGAATAATCCACCATGGAAGAAACAAGATCCACCCTGGCTTGAGTATCATCTTTAATATTTGTGGTTTTTGTAGAAGAAAATAACGAAAACAATATAACAATCCTCCTTTTATAATTTTTTAATCAACTTACTGAGCTACCTGTTTCTGGAAGAGTATCTATCTGGTATTATAAATAGCTAAGTTTGTTATATTTTCACAATATTTCAGAAAAGGAGCAATTATCTAAAAATATAATAGCAGAAATTACCTTCAAGGTAAACAAATAGTTTTTATTAAAGTTCCTTTATTATACTCTTAATTCCGTTGCCTCTTTATAACATCCAAGAAATTTATATAAAATTGTTTTCCGCCGTGTTTCTCCCAGGGCGTCAATAACCTTTTGATCCCGATTTGAACCCTGGAAATCCAGTAGAAAGGCATATTTCCCCGGATCTTTTCTTATCGGCCTGGATTCAATTCTCGTTAAGTTTAAGCCCGCATCAGAAAATATCTTTAAAACAGAAAATAATGCTCCAGCTCTATGTTCAGTTGAAAATATTATTGAACATTTATTGCCGTCTTCTTTACTTTCATGCCTGGAAAGCATTAAAAACCTTGTAGTATTAAATTCATTATCTTCTATTCCCTCAGCACGGATTTCTAAATTATATAACTCCGCACAAAGCTTACTTGCAATTGCGGCAACCGTTCTGGACCTGTTGTTTGAAAGCATCATTGCCGCTCCTGCGGTATCGTAATATGGCCGTTGCTCCAGGCCGTGCCCGGAAATAAACTTGCGGCATTGAGCCAAGGCCTGGGGATGTGAATAGACAACTTTTATTTCGTTATAGTCTGCCCCGGGTAAAGTTAGCAGGCAATGATGAATTGGAATTTTCACTTCCCCTACTATCTTTACTTTTGTCACATCTGCTTCAACCAATAGATCATTAACCTGAGTGACTGCGCCTTCAAGGGAATTCTCCACTGGAACAATACCATAGTCTAGCTGTCCGTTAATCACCTCGTCAAAAACATCAACGAACTCTACATACGGAATCGGAACCAGAGTCGGATCAACGCTTCTCGCTGCAACTTCCCCATATGCTCCATGCTCTCCTTGAAAACCGATAAGCTTTGGGGCTTGCTCCTGGAGAAATCTGCTTTCGCTGATGATTTCTCTAAATAGTTTTTCAGAAAAATCCGGTCTGATTAAACCTTGCGAACGATAACGTATGCCGGCCATTACCTCCTTTTCTCTATCCGGATCTAAAATGCTTTCCTTCAGTCTTCTAGTACGCAGGGCATGCTCCATTCTTTGATTAATCAGTTTCAAGAGCTCAAAATCAATCAAGTCCATTTTTTTTCGCAATTGACCAAGTAATTTGTTTTTATCCATATTTTATCACCCTCTAATTCTTTTGAAATTCCTGCTGTTATTATAGACTAGTTAAGTTTCATGAGCATTATTATGATACTATTTATTATAAATTTAGCAAAGAGGGAATAATTTTTACTAACGATTTTAAAATCATTGTTATTATTACATGGGATGTGCTAGACTACTAATGATTACTAATAAGCCAATCCAGAGGTGTTTATTAAACTTGGCAAACAACAAAACAAAACAGGCAAAAGAGCTATTGTTAACCTTACTAAAAGGAGATGAGCCCATGCCCCTGGAAGTGGTTTTTTCCCAATGCAATTGTGATTATGACGCCCTTGCCGGAGCTCTCAGTTCGCTGATAGAAAAAGAAGAGGTCCGGATCGGGCGATTAAAAACAAAATCCGGGTGGCTTATCGGTGATAACAGAATTAATACCACAGCCGGCGCCACCTGGCATACCGGACGGGGACAAATGCGAAACACTCTTCCGAAGATCCTCAAGGAACTTAAGAAATACGCGCCGCGCTCAGAGCCCCCCCACGATGATTGGCAAGATGAAGGGCAATTTATCGCCTTATCAAGACTGTTGTCTGATGAAAAGCCACGCTCCCGGATACAGATAATAGAAGAGATTGGCGTCGAAAACATTTCTCCCTTGGTTTTACGGAACTTCCCCCGGTTACCGGACGGACGTTACACCTTGCCCGACAGTAGCGGAGCTCATGAATATTTCCTTAATTATCTTAGAGAAAAACCCCGGCACCTGTCGGATCTTTTCCGCCTTTTCCGAAAACATAAAGGTATAATAACCATGCTAACCGCTGAAAATAACCAGGACCTTTTAATCAGGCTTCCCCGGGCCCTGATTACTACCATTGATTCCAATGAAGGCATGGCGGAACTAGAGCGGCGGCGGCAGCTTAAGCTGTGCAAAGATACTATAGAAACCCTGCCATATCCGTTTTTTACACCGGAAGAACTGGATTTAAACAATATAGCATTTCATAGTATTGCCGACAGCTGTTCAGTAACAGTGAAATTTTCAGGTAAAGAATTCCAGTGCCTGCGCCGGGAATTTCCCGGCGATGTTTTAGTGAACCAACTCAGAGATCTTTCCGGGCGTTGCTTTACCCCACCGGATATAGCAAGCGCCCCGGCCTTCCTTAAAAAAAATTCCATGGGAGAAAAAGAAGCGGCAAATATTCTCGGCATTGATGAGGAGGCCATAAACCATTTAATTATTACAAAAAATATCGGCTATTTCTCTTTAGATGACAGAAGGAGACTGTGGCGCTCTGACATTGAGGAATTAAAAAGAAACGGCAACCGGCTGAGGAGCTTAATAAAGGGACATGAAAAGTTGAATATTCCTCAGGCAGCGGCTTTGCTGGGGATCACCACCGGACAAGTCAGGCGCCTTATTGATGAAGGAAAAATTGATAAAAATCCAGGCGCCGGATACCGTCTGAAACGAAACGACCTGGAAGAACTGCAAAAAAGCCTTCCAGCTATATTATCAGGGTGGAATTCAATAGAAAAGCCCGCATCAAACTGCTCAGAATCTACTGAAAAAGAGTACCTCCAAGTCAAGAAGAGACCGGCATACCATAAGGAAATGCCATTGCCCAGGTCTGAGCAACTGGTCCTGGACCATTTTCAAATCGAAGCCGCGGAAGCGCTCCGTTCCGGACATTCTGTTCTGCTATCAGCACCTACCGGCAACGGGAAAACCCTTGTCGCAGAAATGCTTGCCAGGGACTTGGTGGCGGCCGGCAGCGGTATGGTTTATACATCCCCTTTGAAAGCCCTTTCCAACCAAAAATACAGGGACTTCAGAGAAATATTCGGCGCCGAAGCAGTAGGGCTGGTAACTGGAGATATAAGCATTAATCCTGATGCTCCTTTATTAATAATGACAACAGAAATTTTTAGAAACTTATGTTTAGGCGAGCCGGAACAATTAAAAAGAACGGTGTATGTGGTCTTCGATGAGATTCATTATCTTGACGATACAGAAAGGGGCACCACCTGGGAGGAAAGTATCCTGTTCGCCCCACTTCACATAAAGATTTTAGGATTGTCCGCAACAGTGCCTAATATTAAGGAAATTGCCGACTGGATTGGCTCTGTGCGGGGTGAAAAAGTTATTGTTATTGAAGAAAAGAAGAGAAATGTCCCCCTGGCAGTACGCTGGGTGATACCGTCCGGCCGGATCGTAGAGGAAAGCGAAGCAAGACGGGAAGTCGATGAACTGTCCGAGTATATGAAGGCCCTGCGCAATAGGAAACGATGGTTTGAGGAGTGACATATTAATGGAACTGCAAGAAGTATCATGCAGTGAAATAATTGAGTCGATTCAAGATAAACTGCCGGTCCTCTTTTTTGTTTTCAGCAGGGGGCGGACTGAAATACTGGCACAGGATCTAAGTCATCACTGGGATTTTCTGGATACAGAGGAAAAAAGAACTGTCAGGAATTACGTCATGGAGGCTGAGAATGAATATCCCGGCACTTTCAGCGGCCAGGGGTGGCGCAACCTGCGGCGATTGCTGTACCAGGGAATTGCCTACCATCACGCCGGCCTTTTGCCGCCGGTTAAGTACCTGGTGGAAGACCTGTACTCCAAACGCCTGCTTTGGGTTGTATTTTGCACAGAAACTTTCGCAGCCGGAGTCAATTTCCCAGCTGCCAGCGCTGTATTTGACTCAACCAGGAAATGGGACGGGCACGACTTCCGGATCTTGCAAAACAGAGAATTTTTTCAGATGGCCGGAAGAGCTGGCCGGCGTGGGTTTGACCAGATTGGCCATGCATTTATTCGCATTGACAACCGTTTTCCAGAACAAACTGGTTTTTTTGAAGAATGTAATATTGAACCGGTTTTAGGCAGGCTGGTCATTTCGCCAAATACGGTTTTGAGTTTGCTGAGATATAAGACTGACGCAGAGATCGACCGGTTTTTAAATGAAAACTTTAAAATGTACCAGACTAAAAAAAGAATGAGCGAAATTGAAGAACAAATAAAATCATATAAAAAACTAATGTCAGAAATAACGGCAGCCTTATGCCCTGAAAGCTTGACAATAAGGTGTCCTATAGAACGGGCAAGAGCCCGCAGGCAATTAAAACGTTCCCGCTGGCGGGGGAGGAACAAAGAAAAAGAGCTTCTCCAAAAGCAGCTCGCCTTTTTGAGTCCCAAGAAATGCCATGACACTGAAAAATGCCGAAATGAAACAGAACGGTTGAAAAAGGCCAAATACCATTTGAACTTGCTGAGCCAGGAGTACGGAATAGTGACTCAACAGGCGGATTCTACCTTTGTTGAATACGGTGAAGTCCGCGACCTGCTGGAAAAACTGGGCTACGTAAGAGGAAGAGAGTTCTACCCGCGTGGTCTATTTGCCCTTGAACTGCACGTACAGGAAATACTGGTAACCGAACTAGTGTTTTCCGGTGTTATTGAAGATAACGACCCTGCAGAGGTGGCGGCTGTGCTGGCAGGGGTTGAATTTATCCCCGGCAAAAACGCGCAGTGCGCAGGTCCGGACCTTTATGCCCTGCGCGAAGCATCACAAATTAGGTGGGAACTGCTTAGGTTAGGCGCGCCGGAACGATTTTGTATCTGGTCGGATTTACCGGCCAGTCTTGCCTTTGCATGGTACAATGGTTCCAGTTTCAATGAACTCTTAGAAATGTCCCCACTTCAGCCAGGAGATGTATTTTCGATCTTCAGGAGGGAAATTGACCTCCTCCGCCAGATTGAACGCGCTGCCGGTAACAATGCCATTTTAGCTGAAAGGGTAAGGGCCATCCGGGGGCGATTGGACCGGGAAGAGATTGCCCTTAGTATTTAAACATGAAGAATTCAATATGGTTATACCGCCTGTACGATGTGGCGGAAGAAATCAAACTCGAACAGGTAGAGAAGATTCTCTCACAGGAACACCAGACCACCAGGATGCGACTGTCAAGGATCAAACCCAAGTCAATCCAGTTCAAAAACCCGCCTGTAGCCGTGGAATTAGGCGAATGCCAAATCACAATCAGCAATCTGGCTTTTAACGCGCTGTTAACCGGCAAGATTTATGACCTGGGTGTAATTGCTGTGATCATGCGGCTTCCCCTGCCACCTGGAATCGAATATGAAGAGTTGAAAGCCCTTTCAATAGAGATTTATAACGCTGATACAATCGAGTCATTATTCGACAGACATCTGGATAACACCCGGAAAACCCTTTCTTCAGCACTAGTTAAGGAAGCATTCAGCGGATTTGTGGAGGATTATATTATCTTTTATTTCCGGGAATGGGACAAAAGTTGGGATCCTCTACCCTTGCTCTTGACTGAAGCTGAGCCGGTTAGTCAGGAAGTGCGCCGCGAAACCCTGCGCAACTCTTTTTCCTACGGTTTAGATGACCTCACCATTATTACATGGGATACCGCCCTGGTCTATGACCCGACCGGCAGCACTGACATACCCGACCTGCTTGAATTCGCCAACTCACAACTACTTGAATTAAGGTATTACGACAGTCTGCTGTCCGGTGAAATGGAAAAAATGTATGATGCCATTGAAGAAGCGGAGAATTTAACCAGCTTCAGACGCTTGAGCCACTACCGGCGGATCATGAGCCAGTTGATGGAATTGATCGTTGATATCACTGAAATCACGGAAAAGATTGACAACTCCCTAAAAGTTACTGAGGATGTCTTTTATGCCCGCATCTATGGGACCGCACTGTCAATTTTACGTACAAAAGCATGGGCGGATAGCATCAACCGGAAAATTAACATTATCAATCAAAGCTACACAATGCTGAGCGACAGGAATGTTAATCAGCGCTCTGAACTTCTTGAACTTGCCATCGTTTTCCTTATATTATTGGAAGTTTTTTTGGGAGTGTTCGGGGTCATGAAGTGATAACCTTTTATGCGGTACGCCAGGCTGTGGCAAGTCCACCTTTGCCTTACGTCACTACGAAAGAACCGGTTTCAATAACAATATTGTTGCCCATGAGTCGAAGGATATTCCGGTCTAAGAGGCTCGCCATAGCGATGGTAAGATTGACAAGTTTATTTAGCGCGCAACGTCAACTTGTATCTAGGTATTTGCAGCACATCAAAACCTATGACGGTCAGTTGCCGGTTGTTTCGCAATACATCATTAGCCAGTTTAAGCGGAAGCTCCCCTTTAAAAACTGGAACTGACTCTGTCTGCACGTTTTCTAGTTCTTGCACAATCGCTTCTTTTGAAGTCCAGTTTCCCATGTTTTGTGATGTTGTATTTATCCATTTATTCACTTTGGGCAGTAAATCCATAATGTCAAGAACCTGCGTTTCCCGGGGATAATTGAGAAAAATAACATCAGTAGTGAAATCGCCGGAACCGGGATCGGTCCGGTAAAAACGAAGGGAGTTTAGACCAGGGGAACTCTTTAGTATATCCAGGTCACTTTCCTTCAATTTTGTAACGTCATGCGAACCCAAATCAGTGATGCTCTGGTCCGGAGACCCCCATAACGACCTTTGCCGTTCCTTTGACAATGCTCCAACGATATTCAATAAAGATACCGCATCGCCCGTGCCGTCCAAGGTCGCCTCTTTTAAGCCGGGATAATAAGTAAATGCGCCCTCATTCTCCAGGTAGCACTTCTCAAAGGTGCTCTTCACAATACTCTCCATGAATATCCTAGTCGCCTTTTTGTTTTCTAACGTAACATCATTCCACAAATAACTTGTTAACAGTTTTATGCCCTGCCCCCTTGTTAATTTCCAGTCATGCAGTTCACCCAGGTCGGCGTCTTCAGGCACTGGCTCGGAAAGCTTGCTCAGGGTTGTTCTCAGCATCTTATCTTTATAACGCAAGGGAAACTCAGGATGTAAGTTGTTGCCTTGCTCATCCGTAAACATTTGGACAATTTTATAGGTAGGACCTAAATCTCCACCATTCAGCAGTTCTCCACTGCTTCGCAACCTTGGCCCCCAATATCCAGTCTTACTGTCCTGGTTAGCGTAAAACCACTCTAATAGCGCTTGCTTCCACTCCGGCGAAAAAGCATAGAGCTTATTGCGTTCCAATTCATCATAGTTGTGGTAGAAAGAAGCCATTATGTAGTTTGTTTTAGGCAGTTTGGAGCCGATCCATCCTACTGATGACAAATCATCCAATAATGCTTTTAATTTATCCGGGGTATTGATCTCGTCCAGAAATTTGAGTGGATAATTCAAGCACAGCGGTTGTCCTGTCTCCTCGGCCAGAAGTTCAAGGTGGCCCACCACATTTAACGTAGGCTCAAGATAATAAAAGCTTGGGTAAGATTCGTCCATGAAGGCGCCTGTTTTAGGATTCTGCAAACTTAAATAAAACTCCATCTCCTCCTTTTTGTTCGTAAAATCAGGCACCTTGATAAAGCCTTCTCTGGTCTTTAACTGTTTGTGCAGCTCATTTAACTTTTGAAGAGCGGTAATATATTGCCCTTTGTCCAGGTAATAGGCACATCCGAGCATCTTAAATTCAAATTCGCCCATGTAGTAACCTTCTGCTTGCAGCTTTCCGTTCAATTTAAACATTTCTGAGATTGAAGCTATGCTGCGATAGACATACAGCCCCGATCCAATTATGAATGACGCAATGATAACAGATACAATAATAAAAATCTTTCTTTTCATCTTATAACTTCCTCGGTTTATCTTTTCGAGGTTTATTTTACCGCTAATCGTTGTCTGATCCTGTCAATAGACTCAATAACAGCCTCCGCTGCAGGACCGCCGGGCAGCCGCCTGGCTTTCACACACCAGCCGACGCTGATAGCCTCATACACGTCCTCCTCAATAAGATGATTGAAATTTTTATATTCCTCAATGCTTAACTGTTCTAGGTTCCGGTCTTTTTCCAGACAGTAAAGAACTACCTTCCCTACCACCGCGTGGGCCTCACGGAAAGGCACGCCCCTGCGCACCAGGTAATCAGCCAGCTCGGTTGCGTTGGTAAAGCCGCCCCGTGCCGCTGCCGCCATGTTATCCTTCTTTACCCGCATGGTTTCCAGCATTGGTTTGAAAACAAGCAGACATTTTTTTACGGTGTCCACTGCGTCAAAAAGCGCCTCTTTGTCTTCCTGCATATCTTTGTTGTAGGCCAGGGGAAGCCCTTTGAGCATGGTTAATAATGCCTGGAGATCCCCTAGAACCCGGCCGGACTTGCCCCGGATCAGTTCGGCCACATCAGGATTTTTTTTCTGGGGCATCATGCTGCTCCCGGTGCTGTAAGCGTCGTCCAGTTCAATAAAGGCAAACTCGGCGGTAGACCAGAGGATTATTTCTTCACAAAACCGGCTTAAATGGACCATAATTAAAGAAGCCGCCGCCGTGAACTCCACCGCGAAATCACGGTCGCTCACCGCGTCCAGGCTATTCCAGGTAATTGACGAAAAACCAAGCTGTTCGGCAACAAATTCCCGGTCAAGGGGAAAGGTTGTCCCCGCGAGGGCACCCGCTCCCAAAGGCATCTCGTCAGTCCGGCGGCGGCAGTCCCTCAGCCGGGCCTCATCCCGGCCAAACATCTGGCAGTAGGCCAGCAAATGGTGCGCAAACGTTACCGGCTGCGCGCGTTGGAGGTGAGTATAGCCGGGCATTACAGTATCCATGTGCTTTTCCGCCAGACTCAATAAGTCGGCTTGAAGCTGACGAAGCAATGCGCCGACTTGATCTATTTCGTCTTTGACATACATGCGGATATCAAGGGCTACCTGGTCGTTCCTACTGCGCGCAGTGTGTAGTTTCTTACCAACTTCGCCCACTTTAGCAGTCAGCAACTGTTCCACATTCATGTGGATGTCCTCCGCGCTAACGGTAAACTCCACCCGGCCGCCATCGATATCGGATAACACCTCTTCCAGCCCACGGACCAGTTCCTCTGATTCCGCGGCCGAAATAATCCCGGTCCTACCCAACATCTGTGCATGGGCGATACTGCCTTTGATGTCATATTTATAAAGCCTCTTATCAAAAGAAATGGACGAGTGAAAGTCTTCTACCAGACAATCGGTTTCTTTTTGAAAGCGGCCGCTCCATAGCTTGCTCATAACCTGACACTCCTTTGGCTTATCCTCAGCAGATATACATTTATAATATTATTTTAACATGAGTTTTTTGTACTGCAAAAGAACAAATTCAATTTTGGCAACCACTTCAGTCATATAACGCGCTATGTTCGGCTCTGCAAAAGTAAATAGGAAGGAGGCAGACACCTTACTCATCTGCCTCCTTCCTATTTGCTTCCGGATATAGTATCCATCGCTTAGATTAATCCTCCTTCCCGTATTCGTCATCATAGATTGACTCTAATCCGATGTCTTCCAGGATTTCATTAATTAATTCCCTAGTCATTCACTCATCCTCCTTTCT
>MVRN01000095.1 GCA_002067965.1 Pelotomaculum sp. PtaU1.Bin035 | reverse complement strand
TTTTGCACATTCAAAAGAAATGTTAAGCCTAATTATTCTGCAAATGGCTTGGACAAAGATTCTGCAAAATTACAGAATTCCGCGTGTGCCGGATCGTGGTCTTGATCTTTTTTGAACTTGGCTTTGTAATCCAATCTGAGTTTTGCGACCGTTGGTCCGGAGTTGGTATTCTTTTTCCATTTTACCTCAAAAAGCTCCACCCCTGCTTTCATTTGCAAAGCTTCTTCAGATGCAGGAATCGGAGAGTTGGTATAAAATTCACCGGACCCCGTCAACGGTTTGTCATCTTCAACTTTCAGTTGATAGGCGGCGGCAGCCTGTCCTTTTATATCCGCTTCCTTTTCTAACGCGGGGTCGTCATTTATAGATACGCCTTGCATTTGCAGTGTTGTTTTTACTCGCCCCTCTCTTTGCTGGACAACGTGCGCGAGTTCATGCCCCAAGAGTTCTTGCCCTGCCCGGCTGCCGGGCTCGTATTTACCCGGCGCAAAATATATGTTATTGCCTTGTGTATAAGCTAACGCACCTAAATCAGTTGCTTTTGGGGAATTGGGATGAATCTTCACATCTGAAAAGCCGGCATTAAAAGCACTTTCCATTTTTGCTTGCACTTCTTCAGGCATTCCTGTGTTATTAGTATTTTTTTGGAACAATGAATTCTCTGTTTTTGGAGTTTTATTCAACAAATCGCTTTTTAACTGAATGTCTTCTTCGTCACCAGTTTTCATCTGAATAGGATTGGATTGGATTCCCCGGGTTGCCGCCATCAAGAGCCCGGCTACCGCCTGATTGCCAATTGAACGCTGAAGTTGCAGCACGTCATGTGGAGACAGTGAACCGGGGTCAGACATGGCTCGCTGGATGATCACGGCGGTGTGCGTCTGTTGAAAAGAATTGCTTGAATTATCGAAGCCTGATACGGGCAGGCGATGTTCCGTCGTTGTTTTATCGTTATTATGTAATTGTTCTTTTTGACTCATATTCTGTCCCCCCGTCTTTTTAAGTTTAAGATTATACTTCAATAGATATTGATAATTTGTCATAATATGTCGCAATAAAAAATTTTAGGATGAAAGGAAATGGACCGGTTGATTCTCAATCTCGTCTTGGATCGAAAGTCTAAGTTCATAAGACAACACAGTAAACATCCATCTGCCCGTCTCCCTTATGCTATTTGAAGGATGGGATTAAAACTTAAGGTTCTAGATATAGAGATGACGTGGATGTAAATGACGGGCAAGACCATTTAAAGATTGTTGCAGATCTTTTAAAAATCTTTTATAATTAACTTAAAAGACTTAGGGGGCAAGAATATGGAGACCCTTGATTTAACCACTGATATTCAGCCGGTTACCGAATTTCGCGCCAATACCTCTGAAATTCTTGAAAGCTTAAAGAAAAACCGCCGGACGATTGTTTTAACGCAGCATGGCAGGCCGGCGGCCGTGCTTGAATCCGTAGAAGAGTATCAGCGGAAACTGGAGGAATTACGTTTTATGAAAGGGCTTGTGGCAGGATTGCGGGATATTGAGTATGGGCAGGTGGTAGGCGGAGAAGCTTTTTTTAAAAGCTTAAAAAGCAAAATAATAGATGGGTAAATAGCAAATGTCTAAGAATAATTTTTATCTTACAAAACAGGCTGCATTTGACCTCCAGGAGATAACAGAGTACATTGCCCGGGATAGCGTTGAAAACGCGATCCGGTTTGCGGATGAACTTCTCGAAGTATGCCATAGCATACAAGATTTCCCGGAAAGGGGCAGAATCGTACCGGAGGTGGGACAACCACAAATCCGGGAAGTCATCCATAAAAATTATCGTTTAGTTTATGCGGTTCGTAAAGGGAAAATATTTATATTACAAGTTTTTAATGCTGCGAGGCTCTTTCGTATGCAAGACATTGAGACAGAATAATTAAGGTATTCTTCTGGAAAAAGATGGTCCGATTTTGAAGCGCTGAATTTATACCGCTCAATAAATATCACAAGATGTTCGTAGAGAAGTGTTATCTCATTCTGTATCAGATTAAGGATTGGACGGTATATGTTGACTATTAATTCAAATGTGTAAACATGAGAAGGAAAATGTAATTTATTATCGAAATATAAACAAAACATAATAGTATGCCGGTTGACCGCTGTTATTATTACGGCGGTCGTTGTTGTTATTTTTATGTGCTTCGACACAATTAGACAAATTATTCGAATTAATTATTCTCATGGAGGGGCTACCCTGGAGCATGATTCCGGTGTGATGGGCAGCAGAGCGGAAACAGCGCAAATGAAACGGGGTAAATAAGTTAAAATACCAGATATGCTCCCTTGGTTTTGGGGAGAAAATCTTAAAGCATCGTGGGGAGAATATGAAGTTCCCATTCATGAATGCCACACTACACATGTGGGGGTAAAACAACTAGTATACTGTTAACTCTTAAACTGTGGGTCAAGACGCTTTAATTTGGTTCTTGCATCATCGGTCGTGAATTGCCAGTCAACACCTTTTTGATTTCTGTTTCTTGCAGTTTCCCACTCCGACAGTTCAAGGCGGAGGTAATCAATTGAAGAAATTCGGCGTTCGAGACACTGTTTGGACATTACGCTCAGTTCGATTTCAGCTATATTGAGCCAGCCAAAAACAAAAACATATGTTCCAGAATGACACTTAACAGAATTTTCTGGCTAGGACTAATTCCTAAATAGTTCAAAACAGCAGCGGCACTATAAAGGTAATCCTGTATCTGTATCCACATTTTAGCATATATGTCTTTTTGCGTATTTTTACAAATAGTTCAGTTCCACATCAAAGGTGTCTAGAAAATTGCTGGTTCCGGACTCAACTTGCTTTAATAACTAGTGCAGTCGCGTCGGAAGATAGAGCAGTACAGATTCTTGAGCCATGACAGCTTGCTGGAGAAATATTTCGACCGTCTTAGCAGTGCGACCGACTGGCACCACAACAAACTACAGGGATCGTCCCCGATGGGTACTATTTTGAACCAAGCACAGGGTGCCGATCGTCTCAAGACAACAATTTCTTCGCTCCTGTCTGCTGGGCAAACATCCCAGGCCGAACCACTTATTAGGCAGTATCTGGAGTACAAGCTTCAGCAGATAATCCGCCGGGTTAATATCCCGGTATCTATTGATTTTGCTATCAAGGATACGTCACGGATGGTGAACAACTGTCTGGAAGCTATTACATCAGCCATTGACCTGCATAAGAAGGCAGGAACGCTCATCCTTGATGCACAACAGGTCCAGGATATCGATACTGTCCATGTTCCGGCGATTGTTGGCAATTGGGTTAGCCACTATGAAACCGGATCAAGTAGCAGTCTCTCGGCTTCGGCGCTTGGCGGTGTCATAAGCTCTATTTATGCCCTAGCTGAGTGTTTTAGGTACGACGACAACACATCCGGTCATTCGACCGTACGCAAGTGGTACAAATCGCTTTCAAAACGATAATCGAGTTTTATATGAACATTGTGGAACTAAACCGTGCCCTTATTTTTAGTTACACATCTAGCTCATGAAGATATTAAAGCATGCATCAAGCGTATAAGGCTGAAAGGCTGGGTTAATGGCTAAGTATACAATAAGATACTTTTGTGAATAATGGTGTAGGTTTTTATGGGACATAGATGAATGTGTAAAGTAAGTTCGGCCCCTTAATTATACCAGAACGTCTTCCCATTTTTAGGAGTAAGAAAGGAGTTAATATATTGATGTTTAAGGTTAAAAGTGACCAAGGATATATTGCTGTTTTTGACGGGATTAAAAGAAAAACCCTTGTTCATGGTAAAAAGACCTTGATGACCGAATTTCTTTTGAAAAAAGGAGTAGCTTTGCCAAATCACAGCCACCCGCAGGAACAAACAGGCTACTTGGTTTCTGGAAAGATTGTTCTCTTTATTGCAGGTGAGGAATTTGAGGTTAATCCAGGGGACAGTTGGGTTATTCCTAGTAATGCGGAACATTCCGCGAAAATAATTGAAGATTCCGTAGCGGTGGAAGTCTTTGCCCCGGTGCGGGAGGATTATCTTCCATAATATAGAAAATGTCTATAATACTAAGTTTATCCAGTGTAAATAAAACCCAGGTTATTTATAAAATTTGATTATTATTTTAGAATGTAAGGTTGTGACCAAAGATGAAGGAAAAGCTTATTGCTCCCTGCGGGATGAATTGCGGTGTATGCGTCAGTTATCTGGCGATGAAAAATAATTTGAACAAGCATGGCTTTAAAAAGGTTTATTGTAAGGGTTGTCTGCCTCGTGGCAAAAACTGTCTTCATATGGGCAACCAGTGTGAGGTACTTGGAAAAGGACTCGTTCGATTCTGTTATGAGTGCAAGGACTTTCCCTGTAAACGCCTCAAAGCCCTTGATAAACGTTACTGCACCAAATACCATATGAGCATGATTGAAAACTTAAGAGCCATAAAAGAACATGGCATCGAAAACTTTCTTAGGAAAGAAGAGGAAAAGTGGCGCTGCCCTGATTGCGGCAATATGATATGTTGTCATAACGGCCTTTGTTTAAATTGTAAAATTGATAGGCTACGCCAAAATAAAAAATACCGTTGGGGTGAGGAGTAGACAAAGCATCTATACAAATTATTCATATACCCGTTAGACTAATGGGTATATGAACGAACTATGTTATCCTAGGGGCCGGATGTTGTCAATTGCAAGATATATGCTTCTCACATCAAATGGGAGAAAGCGTTAAATCGCGATGTATTTGATTAAAAAGGGGCTACCTGTATGAAAATATCAGTGATACTCGGTCATCCTGATATGGGAAGTTTTAGTCACGCAATAGCAGACGTTACTGTAAAAGCTCTTAAAGGCAATGAACATACAGTTTATTTTCATGATCTGTATCAGGAGAATTTTAATCCAATACTCCCGCATTATGAGATTCCAAAAGGTGCTCGTCTAGATACGGCTATCCAGAAGTATTGCAACGAGATTTCTGATTCCGATGGCATAGTAATAATCCATCCCAATTGGTGGGGGCAGCCGCCTGCTATTTTAAAAGGTTGGGTGGACCGTGTTTTGTGTGCCGGTGTGGCATACGCATTTGCGGAAAATGATCGTGGTGAGGGTATCCCAGTTGGATTATTAAAAGCTAACACTGCTTTGGTATTCAATACATCAAACACTCTCAAAGAAAGGGAGTTGAAAATTTTTGGAGATCCGCTTGAAACCATTTGGAAAAATTGCATATTTAATTTGTGCGGTGTTGAAAATTTTTACAGAAAAATGTTCGGAGTTATTGTTACAAGCACGCATGAACAAAGGAGCCTCTGGCTAAAAGAGGTTGAAGAAACCGTTAACAGCAATTTCCCCGGCAATTTACATGGATATCAATAAGCTTATAAATATCATTGCAAGTGGATTTGAATTAGATACGGTTCGTCGCCTGTCTTATGATTTCCGGACTGAATTGGCTCCTCTACCTTTGAAAGTGCAAATAAAAGCTTTTCGTGCTCAGGTACGTTTAGCAGTAAATAACAATTTATTTTAATGATTATCCCTTTAGCTCAGCAACCCCTTTACCCCGGAACTAGTGTTTGATATACTGGTTATACAAACTAATGTTCTGGAGTGATGGTGGTGGCTAAGCAAGAAAAGATTAATTTGATTGATTTTCAGCAAAGATTTGCAACCGAAGAAGCCTATCGACAGTACTTGTTTCAAAAACGTTGGCCTGATGGATTCAAGTGTCCCCGGTGTGGCCATAATCGCTGCTATGAAATAATTACTCGTAACCTTTATGAATGTAGCAGATGCCACTACCAAGCTTCCGTTACCGCAGGCACAATCGTGGAAAAGACTCATACTAAATTGAAGATTTGGTTTTGGACATTTTACCTTGTTGCTCATGACAGACGTGGCCGATCTGCTACCTCGTTAAGTGAAGAACTGGGTATTTCATATATCAAGAAAGCTGCAATGAACAATAACCCAAATATTTTTGGCCTCTAAATATATATTACCAAAGGTAGAACTGCACCGTTCCAGAGAACAATACCGAGCCATAAATCCTTTTTAGACGAAAAATACATTTTTGCACCTCCGCAACATAAAAAGCGGTAAGAACAACAAAGGTCCGCTCATGGTACAACCTCAGTGAAGCCTCCCCCGCCTACGTTTCGCATAGAGGCGAAGCTTCCTCATTCATTAACCGCAGCCACAGGTCTTACATGATCTTCACAGGCGTAAGTTTGGGTGCAACCACCATATCGAAAATTTAACTTATACCGCTTTAGCCAAAGCTGTCATTATTTACTTATGATTATATTTTTCACGTATTTATGGTAAATTGCAGCAAATTGTCAGCTTTCGCCCGTTACTATGTTTGTAACCAGGTTATAAGTCATATTTCTCTTTTATGTTCAGGAGAGCAATCGAATGCGAGCCGGGTTGAAAAGAAAGGAGCACTAGGCTCCTCTCTCAGAACTCTCGATGCTCCGGCGGGTGCTCCAGTAAGTCGATGCTTCCTAGCAAAATGTGCGCCAGGCCAAAGCCGGCCACCCCCCAGCCAAGTACGGGATTAGCGCCGCGCATTGCGAGCCCTGCCACGGTGACGGCGGTGCCTAAAACGGTGGGTATCAATCCTTCGCGTGGCAACAATATTCCCCCCTTTTAGAGAGTTTGGTTATATTGTTTGAAAAAATTTCTGAAATATATCTGTTAATATATGTTTTGATTAGAAAACACTCCGGAAATTTTATTGCTATTACCGTTTGGACCATATTTTAGTTTCTGATAAGCTGGCTTCTTCGCGGTACATCTTAAATATTGAGCCCCTTAAAACATGTTAAAAATGCCACAGGGTAAAATAAACGATCCCCTTAACCTCAGACTTTGGCGAGCTCTGGTCAAGGGGATCTCCCAGGAGGCGAACCTCCTTGACTATAAAAATAGCACAGATTCCTATTGTTGCCAAGGAGGATCGCGAACAATCCAGCCGGCAAGCCCGAGGAATCGGCGTTACTTGCGAAAGAAAAGGTTGTCTCCGATATGCCAAGCGGATGTGGGGCCACGGTGGAAAAAGCCGTGGTGCGATGAATATCGGTGAAACAGTAGTTTGGCGGTTGCGCTGTGGTGGCTGTAATGCCACGGTAACGATCTCACCGGCAGGACTCATACCCCGTTCACCATTCACAGTTGAGGCTCACCAGGAATTGGTGGTTGCCTACGCCACAGGCAGCGAGACTTATGCGGAAATAGCCGACCGGCACGGGGCGGAAGGACTACTCACATCCAGCACCGCATGGAATTGGACGGACTCCTGGGTGCACCGAAGCGAAGTACTACTTCTCTTCAAAAAGTTGCAAATATTCAACTAGAGCAAACCACCCGCTGAGCGGGTGGTTGTGGTTACTATGGCTTTTACGCTCACACTGAAAAATTTGCCACATATTATGTAGTATTAATTACCACTGGAGGTAACAATATGACAGTGATGGCCTTTGAGAATATGGCGCTCTTTGAGCACCGATTTTGGCTGCAAATTCTTGGTGATCACGCCAGGTTTATTTTTAGCAACCTGTCCCCCAAGGAAGTTTCGGCGATACAAATAGCAAATAATTTTATTAACGTATTTGACCAGTTGCTGTTGCGGGCGCGTCAGCCGCTAACCGGAACCAATCTGGATGCATTGACCCAACAGGCCTATAACCAAGCAAAAGATTTCAGGGATTTTAAACTTGATCTTTTACGCCAACACCTTGTTGAAAAAATTCAAATTCACCTCACTCCAACTTTTATCAATCATATGGTCAATGAGTTGGAAGAATACCTTCGCATTTTAGAATGTCTACTGAACAAACAACAGCCGCTAATAACAAATCCTGTTCACCTGCACTTATTGTGGCTGTTGGATGCCGAAGGACACGCATTTTATCTCGCCAGCGGTTTAGATGAAATAGAAAAGCAATTTATAATGAGAAGTGTTGATTTTAACAAGTTATTCGCAGACCTTTATGCCAAAGCGAGAGAAATGATGGGTTACCTCCGCACCGGATTAAACAATTTCCCTTCCTTAGTCATGTTGAACACACAGGCAGAAAGCACAACTCAACTTTTTTCCGCTTTTCTCCTGGACTTACAGCAGTTGATAATTGAAAAAAGAGTCCTATCAGTCTTGGTTCCGCTTGCCACTGACCACATGCTGAGAGAAGAGTGCTACTACTTGACAAAATTATCAATGGTTACTGAATATACAGCGTCCAGACTGCGATCCGACTAAACCCCGTATTCAGGTTTGATCCGCTGTTCCTCTTGCAGTATTCCGGCTTCGCAATAGTCATCCCATTTTTTGTAGTCGACATAGCCCCGGTCAAATACGTATAGTGCGTTAGAGTCAATAATCAATAATTCATCCAGCTGTGATTTGTCAGATTTTCTGGCTGTAGTAAGAATAGCTCTGTCAGGATAGGCGGTATTTGTTGCAATTTACCATAAATACCTGTAAAATATAATTAGTAAAGTAATTGATGAAATTCTTGGCTAAAAGGGCATAAGTTTTGTTTTTAGTATAGCTGGTTGCACCCGAACTTACGCCTGTGAAGATCATGTAAGACCCGTGTGGCTGCGGTAAGTGAATGAGGAAGCTTCGCCTCTATGCGAAACGTAGACAGGGGAGGCTTTACTGGGGTTATACCATGAGCAGACCTTTGGTTGTTCTTACCGTTTTTTATGTTGCGGGTATATTGACCGGCGAGTTGACTAATATAAAATCTTCTGTGGCATTGGCCATGGCGGGTTTCTGCTTTTTGGCGGCGGTGGCCGGCTATGTGGTGGCCTGGCGGGAAAACCGCCGGGTCATTTTAATTCTCTTCCTCCTTTTGGGACTGGCTCTTTCCCGCCTGGCGGTTGAAGGAAGCGAAACGCAACTTACCAGGTACTCCGGGCGGTGGGTTACTCTAATTGGACAAGTAGTAGCCGAGCCGGACGTGCGCGAAGATAAAGTTTTCTACTTGCTGCAGGCGCGAGAGCTTCTGCAGGGCGGGGAGCGCCGGGCGGCAGCCGGAGCGGTGCGGCTTCAGCTTAAGGAATCAAACCGGGTTTTTGGGTACGGGGATGTACTGAGCGTATCCGGGTTGCTCGCCCGGCCCGAGTTGCCGGGTAACCCTGGCGGGTTTAATTACAGGACTTACCTGGAGCGGCAGGGAATCAGTGTGGTCCTTATGGCACGGGGTGAAAAAGCAGTAGAAAAGATCGGCGATAACTTGGCAAACCCATTGCTGAACATCGCCTTGCGGCTAAAGCAGAAACTATCGTCCATTGCCGTTACGTCGCTTACACCTTCCCATGCGTCTGTTTTAAATGGGATTGTTTTTGGAACTCAAGGGCTGATTGACAAAGAAACCAGACAGGCATTTACTGAAACCGGAATTGTCCATATCCTGAGTGTCTCCGGCCTGCACATCGGCCTGGTAATGGGTGGAATGGCGGGATTGTTGCGGCTGTTGAAACTCCCGCCCGTACTAACCGCACCGCTAATCACGCCGGTATTGGCCTTTTATGCTTTGATGACCGGGATCAACCCGGCAGTGTTGCGTGCGACTGTCATGGCCCTGTTTTTACTCTGGGCGCATCACCTTGGCCGCGACCGGGACTGGCCCACTACCATGGCGCTGGCTGCTTTGGTCATTCTCCTATGGAACCCTCTGCAAATTTACCACCCCGGGTTCCAACTTTCCTTTGCCGCTACCTGGGGGATCTTGTACCTCGGGCCGGTATTTAGCAAGGCTGTTGCTGGATTCCTGAAAGGTTTGCCAGCCGGTTTCCCATCCTTTGTATCCCAGGCGCTGGCAACCCCCCTGGCCGCCCAAATGGCGACGGTTCCACTGGTGGCTTGGTATTATAACCTGTTTTCACCGGTATCTATCCCTGCTAACCTTGTGGCGGTGCCCCTGGTTGGGCTTATTATGCTCTTCGGTGTTTTCGCCACAGTTTCGGGACTGGTCTGGCTGCCCCTGGCCGGCTTGATTAACCTGGGAAATGGGGTTGTTCTAAGCCTGTTTACTCAGGTGGTTTCCTTTTTTCAGAATTTGCCCGGAGCAGTGTTCTACCTGTCCACGCCGCCTTTGGTCCTGGCGGTGGTGTGGTATGGAGGCTTGCTTGCAACCGGTTGGCTCCTTTCAGGCGGCTGCAGTCCGGTTGCTAAAGAGCGTATAAAAGGGTGGATTATCGTAGGGGTAGTGCTTGGCGCCGCGCTTCTCTTAATCTGGATGCCATGGAAGGGTGGGCCGGGAATGACGGTCCATTTCCTGGACGTTGGGCAGGGTGACAGTATTCTGGTGCAAACTTCAGGCGGGCGAAATATGCTGATTGACACCGGCGGCAGGCCGGGCGAATTTCAAACCGGTACCGGGGCGGGTGATCAAGTGGTGACACCTTACCTGCGTAAGATTGGAGTCCGCCGGTTGGATGTTCTTGTCCTAACCCACCCTCACGAGGACCACTTCGGCGGAGCCGCTGCGATATTCAATTATTTCCCCATCGGGATGGTTTTGGTTACTCATGTAGATGAAAAAGACTGCGAAGGTGGGGGAGTTTTAGAATATGAAGATACAACTTCCGGCAATAAGAAGGGAGAAAGCGATCTTGGCGAAGAGATACCTGCGGCTTACACAACGCTGCTTGCAAGAATAACAGCCGCCGGCGTTCCAGTACGGGTTGCCGGGGCCGGCGATACCCTGAGATTGGACCGCGAGACTGTGATTGAGGTCCTTTCGCCCGGGGAAATGACGGGGGAATCAAAAGCTTATTTAAATAATCAATCGCTGGTACTCAAGCTGACCTATAGGCACAAGTCGTTTATTTTTACCGGGGATGTAGAGGTAGAAGCACAGAAAGGGCTGCTCAATAGAGAAGCGGACCTAAAGGCAAATGTTTTCAAGGTGCCTCACCACGGCAGCCAGTCCTTGCTTCCTGAGTTGGTGGAGCAGGTAAAACCGGAAGTGGCGGTGATTTCTGTCGGCGCCCACAATAACTTCGGCCACCCCGCTCAGTCTACTTTGGACATGCTCTACCGTGCCGGAGCACGGGTTTGCCGCACTGACCAGGACGGAGCGGTGATTATGAGAACAGACGGGTATAAATTGGACGTTAAGGGGGGTAAAAATTAATAAATTTTTAAGTGTGTTTTTGTTGGAAAGACTTTATAATTATCTTAGATTATGTACTAGAGTGGTGGATAAAATGTCAGATATTCTGTCAAGTAATGGTAATAATGTTTTTACCCAGATTGAAAACTTACTGAATGTTGGAATTGCCCTGACTGCTGAAAAAGACCATAACCGGCTTTTGGAATTGATCGTTACTGAGGCGCGCAATATTACGAATTGTGACGCCGGCACCCTTTATTTGCGGCAGGGCGAGCAACTTGTTTTTAAAATAATTCAGACCCAATCGCAGAATGTTTTTCAGGGCGGTTCCGGGGAAGAGATTAAACTTCCACCGGTGAAACTGGTAAAGGATAACGTTTCCGCATATGTTGCCCTGACCGGCCAAACTGTGAATATTCCAGATGTCTACTTTGCAGAGGGCTTCGATTTTTCCGGGCCGCGCAAATACGATAAGATAACTGGGTACCGCACCCAGTCCATGCTTGTCGTGCCGATGGGAAACCATGAAGGAGAAATTATCGGTGTCCTTCAGCTAATCAATTCACTGGAGGACGATAACCTTAAGGTCAGGGTTTTTCCGGAACACTACCAGAAGGTGATTGAATCTCTGGCCTCACAGGCTGCAATCGCATTGACCAACGCGCAGCTATTAAAAGACATAGAAAACCTTTTTAAATCCTTCGTGGAAGTAATGGCTACGGCCATTGACGCCCGGACTCCATATAATGCGAACCATACCAGGCGTGTCGCCATGCTGGCCAGGGCGACCGCGGAAGCGATAAACATTGTCTATACCGGACCTTTTGCGCATGAATATTTCAATACGGAAAGGCTTGAACAGCTGACCATGGCAGGATGGCTGCATGATATCGGCAAGGTCACTACGCCTTTATCTGTGATGGATAAAGCTACCCGCCTGGAAGGCCGGATAGAAATTGTTCTGCAAAGATTGGACTATATTTACCAACTCGAAAAGACAAACAGCCTGGCCAGGCAAATGGAACTGTTGAAAGAAGGAAGACTTCAAGAGGTTGATCAAGAGTCATCGTTAAGTAATCTGCGTTTGGCCAAGGTCAAGGAAATTAAAGACTTGATTATCGAATGTGACAGTCCGGCGACTTTTATTAACGACCAAATTCTTGAGCAATTGCAGGAAGCGGCAAGCTATACTTACTATGATGCCGCCGGTATTGAAAGGCCATATATTAGTGATAAAGAGTTAGAGTGCTTGAGTGTTCGGAAAGGTACCCTTACAGACGGGGAACGTAAGATTATGGAGCAGCATGTGACATATACAGGCAAAATGCTGGAAAAAATCACTTTTATCAAGAAACTGAAAGATGTCCCCGTCTTTGCAAGTATGCACCATGAATTTTTGGATGGAAAAGGATACCCCGGTGGGCTTAAGGGTGAAGATATCCCGCTGGAGGGAAGGATACTGTGTCTGGTAGATATTTATGATGCGCTTACAGCGGGTGATCGCCCTTATAAAAAAGCAATGACTTGGGAGGAAGCCCTGCGCATCCTTGGTTTCATGATAAAGGAAGGTAAACTGGACGAGGAACTATTTAATGTTTTTAAGGAATACCGCGTTTGGGAAAAAGTGGAGGGGTAAAAACTACGATTATTTACGGATAAAAAAGGAGCAATACCGGGATGAAAGAAGACTTAACGGCCGGTGAGCCTTTTGAAAATGATAGTGAACAGGTAGAGGGCCGGCTGCAGTTTTATCTTTGTTATACACTTGATTGTATAATGGAAAAAGGAATAAGGTCATGTTTTGAATGTGATGATTTTCCTTGTTCGAAACTGCGGCCTTTCAGCAAATCTTCCAAATAATATTATGGTCCTGATATCCTGGCCAATAAAACTTGGCTGGTTTTTTATGTCGTTGATTTGGTCATGAAATTTGACCTGAGAAGCCGGACATAGATATAATTATATAAGCATTACTAGGAGGGGATTGTCTTGGACAGGATCAAATCTGCCTATGAAATGGCAATGGAACGTTTTAAGCAGAGGAAAGAAGTTCCTCAAGCGGAAATTGACAGGCTGAAGTATGTGCCGGTAGGCAGCGCTATGGCTGCCAATTATCTCAGGGAAAGAGACTACGATATTTTTGTTGAAATCGGCAAATACCCCGAGGAAGTTAAAGGATATATTGGGGAAGGTATTCAAGAAACCCTGTTGAACAATATCTTGCCGCCGGCGGCCAAATCCACCCAGGAAACGAATATAAGAGCGATGGAAGGGCTTTTTCTGATGAAAAAGGATAAACAGGCGGTTGGGGAAGTATTCAGCCAAATGAATAATCTTTTTAATTATTATGAAAAAGCTTCAGCCCAGGTATATGAGCAATTTAAAGAAAATTTTGCCGCGAAGATTAGCGCCACAGTAAAATCTTTGAAAAATAGGGCAGGGGGAAGGATAAAAGTAGATCCGGAAAAACAGCCCGGCTTCCGGGAAGAATGGATAAAGGCGCTTGGCCATTTTAACAGCCAGTATGCTGCGGTACTGAAGGAACAGAAAGATAAGCTGCGTAAAATAAACTAGTCCGGCGCAGTATTAATCAGAGAGGTGATTTTAATGGCGGTTATAGAAGTAAGTGTACTGCCTGTAGGGACGCCATCGTCCAGCTTGAGTGAATATGTGGCCGGGTGTGTTGCAATTCTGAAAACTGCTGAAGGGGTTACCTACCAGCTCACTCCTATGGGCACTGTCATTGAAGGGGAAGTCGATCGCGTTTTGAAAATTGTTCGCCGGATGCATGAGCATCCTTTCACAAATGGTATCGGAAGAGTGGTGACAACTGTCCGCATCGATGACCGGCGGGATAAAGCGTTG
>MVRN01000094.1 GCA_002067965.1 Pelotomaculum sp. PtaU1.Bin035 | reverse complement strand
ATCATGACGATAAATAAGAGAAGGACTGTTTATCTAGTCCTTCTCTTATTTATCACAAATGCAATATTCAGATTCCTAATATGACTGTACTAAAAAACTATCCGCCGTCTCCTTTAGGTTTTATCTACAACCTCATCACTAATAATAAACCGGATAGATATATGGATTTTGAGGTTCTTGCGCTTTACTAAAAGAAGTAACCATAATTACAGGGACAGTATTTCCTTCGTATTTCCCTAATTGAATGTATCCCCGGATATTCAGCCAATCGCCTTCACAAAAATTGGACGCATTCTTATATTCGCATATAAAGCCGTCGGGAACAGCGTCAGCAGTGCAGCATGAGATTACATAGCGGGCCAGTCCAAATTGATTGGAAGTAAACTTTCGTTCTTTTAATACAAAACCAAGCATGGTTATTTCCTTGCCGACATACTGGTCGGAATACATGTTTACTTCATTAGTTACCAAAGTAAAATTATCTTCGCTTATTTTTATAAGACTGGACTTTCGAAGTTCATCGATTTTCGATTGCACAGGGTTCTGTGCCTTTAAGGTGTCGCCTTGAATGTTTGTATCGTTATTGTTAGTCCGGGTTGTTGGCACATTGCCCGGGCCGGCGGTAGTTGAGTCGGATTGGGCGGAGGCTGCAGGCCGTGTGCTGAGGTTCATTCCTTTATTGTAAGCCACACTGGAGTCAAGAGCATTGTTAGGCAATAGAAAAGCTATCAATAAAGTGACAACGAAAGGAAAAAGGTATAATTTATTATTGCCATGACCGAAATGGCAGCAGCTATGGCAGGTAGATGTCCATCGAAAGGAATTGCCGGCCTGCGCCATAAACATGAAAAATATCAGGACTGCCGCCGCTGTGGTAAGCTTAACGAAACGGGGATTGATATAATAAATTATATTATTGCTTTTCACGAGCCAAAAGAGAAACACGCTAAATCCAAGAAGAATTAAAGATTTAAACAGAGCTTCTGTATTAACTGAAAAACGCCTTTGCATTCTACCTGATACCCCAAACTGTCATAAAATTGATTAAAAAAGTGCTGCTTACAACTAAAATGCCTATGATTATTATAAGCGCAGCCACAAAGCGAGCTTTAAAAGCGCTGATCATCATTAAAATATTTTTTATGTCAATCATTGGGCCGAACACCATGAACGCGAGCAAGGAACCTGTGGTGAAATTACCTGCAAACGACGCGGCAATAAAGGCATCGGCCGATGAGCAAACGGAAACCCCGCAGGCGAAGGTCATCATTGCCGCTATTGAGGACATTGAATTTTGTCCTATGTTCAATATAATGTCCCGTGACACAAAGGTTTGAGCCAGAGCGGCTAAGGAAGCCCCCATAATCAGATACTTGCCCATATCAAAAAACTCATCGCAGGCGTTCTGAAAAGTATTAATTATCTTGGTTTTAATAGCTGGCTGCGAGTGGTAATGCTTGTCATGATGATCATGATTACAACCGTGGCAACAGAAGTTTTGGGCTGTACCCTTTTTCAACTCTCTGCCGTCAAACCAAAAGCTCAAAAGCAACCCGGCAACAAACGAGACGAAGAAAGCCAGTCCCAATCTATACCAAACCATTTTGGGGCTGGCGCTGAATGCAACTGCTGTTGAGGAGGCAACTACCGGGTTAATAATGGGCGCGGCCAGCATGAAGGTTACGGCACTGTATAGAGGAACTCCTTTACTAATCAGCCTTCGAGCTACCGGCACAATACCGCATTCGCATACAGGAAAGATAATCCCCAGAAGACTCGCAAGAAATATGTTGAAAATTTTGTTCCTGGGCAAGACTGTATGTATTGTCTCTTCGGAAAGAAAGTTCTGCAGGATGGCTGATACAATAACACCTATAAGAATAAACGGCAGCGCCTCAATGATTATGCTTAAGAAAACGGTTTTGAAATTCAAAAAATCAGTCCAAGTTAAGTTTGTCCCGGCACTTTTAAAAGGCAACACAGTTATTAATAATTTTGACAGATGCCAGGTTATGTAAGTGAAAAATAACAGGATAAAAAACGGGACAGCTATCTTTTTTAAATTGAAAACCAATACACGCAAATCTATCTCCCCTTTGTCCCTTGTCTAGAAGAGGAACTTGCATTAAGCAAACCTGGGTTTTACCAGGAGTGTGCCCAGGTAAAACAGCGCCGTGAACAAAACGATGGTTGCACCGGTGGCTGTCGACCAGTAATACGACATAAGCAGTCCCGCTATCCCGGAGGTAAGGGTTATCAGTAAGGAGATCATATGGTACTGCCTCATATTGCGGGATATATTGCGCGCGGCCGCGGCCGGTAAAATTAAAAGAGAATTAATGATTAGGATACCGACCCATTGAATGGAAATTGTTACGACGACCGCGGTTGTTATACAAAATAAGGTTTCAACAAGACGGACCGGGATACCCCTGCTGAGCGCCAGGGATGGATTTACGCTCACCAGCAAAAACTTGTTGAACATTACCCCCCAAAGAAGCATAACCACAAAAAGTGTAAAAGCCAGTAACAGCATTTCGTCCGGGGTAATACTCAATAAGTCGCCCACAAGAAACCGGGAAAACTTGTTAAACCCACCTCCACGCGAGAGGATAACTATGCCAAGCGCTACCATGGTGGCGGAAACAGCTCCAATGGTCGTATCTGCGGAGGCGCCGGTAAAGGTCTTTAATAAGGATATGGCAATGGCCAGAAAGACGGAGAAGAGCACCATAATCCATAATGGGTCCTGGAAACCAAGAAGCACTCCGATAGCAATGCCGGTTAGGGCGGAGTGACCAATTGTATCGGAGAAAAAGGCCATTCTATTATTAACGACCATCGTCCCCATGATAGCAAACATCGGCCCTACCAGGAGGACTGCCAGAAGAGCGTTTTTCATGAAAGTGTGCTGGGACCAAGAAAATGGAAGAAAATAGTTAACAAGAGCATACCATATTTCCATCACGCACGCACCCCTTCACCGCTATGAATGATTTGTGGTTTCAAACGTATTTGGCCTTCCTCTTCTCTAATCGCCGGCCCATAAGCCCTCAGAATATTTTCATTGGAAAACACTTCTTGCGGTGTACCCCAACATTGAAGAGTCCGGTCCAGGAGGACGATACGGTCTGCGTAACATGACACCAACGACCAATCGTGAGAAACCAATATTATGGAAAGGTCATATTGTTGACGCAAATTAGAAACCAGATCATAAAATATTTCTTTTCCTTGTACGTCAATACCGGAAACCGGTTCATCCAACAAAAGCAGGTCGGGATTGGGAGCGAGAGCCATGGCGAGGAGGATCCTTTGGAGTTCTCCCCCCGACAAATCCCCCAGGCGCCGGTCCAACAGGTGATCAGCCTGTACGCTGGCCAATCCGGCTGCGGCGCGTTCCCGAAGGCGGCGGGAATGGCCAAGACAAACCGGCCAGGACGATAAACAAGCTGAAAACAAATCCAACACACTGATTGGTGACCCCGGATCAAAGTCAAGCCTCTGGGGAACGTAACCAACAACAGGGTTCCTCCGGCAATCCCTGGCATCAAGGAAATATAATTCACCAGTATGGCTAATTTCCCCAAGAATCGCTCTTAATAGAGTTGTCTTGCCTGCCCCGTTTGGGCCGACCAAAGCCGTCAGCTCACCACAATGAATATGAAGATCAATATCACGTAGAATTTCTGTTTTACCTATAGTAACCCCGAAGTTTTTTAACTTGGTGCAGCACAAGCCGCAAGCTTCTCTCTGCAATTTTTGAATAATATTGGTATAAGCCATATTAGTATAACGCCTCTTTCAATACTTTCATATTTCCTTCCATTGTTTTTAAATAAGCGTCAGGCTCCATGGGTCCCGTAACCGCCGGATCCAGGATAAAGACCTTTGCCCCTGTTTCGCGGGCAATTGTATCCGCCGCTTTCGCCGGATACTGGGGCTCGGCGAAGAGCGCCTTGATTTTGGACTCTTCAATAGTTTCGATGGTGTCAGCCAACTCGGCGGCGCTTGGTTCGGAGCCGGGTTCCCTTTCAATCACAGCCACGATATTAAGGTTAAATTCCCGGGCGAAGTAGGGAAAGGCTTCATGAAACGTAATAATGTCCCGCTTCTCAGCGCCATCCAGGACTTGATGCATCTTTTCGCGAAGCGCCTCAAGCTTATCTGCGTAAGCGGCAGCGTTGGCGCTGTATAGCGCGGCATGGTCCGGGTCAAGCGCGGCCAGTTGCAGCCCTATGTTATTCACCTGCTGTACGGCATTAGATATGCTCACCCATACGTGAGGGTTGTCGCTTTCCTCACTATCGCCTTTGATAAGCGGTATACCCTTGCTCGCATTAACAATTTTTAAGTCAGGTAGTTGACTGACCACTTTATCCATATACGACTCCATCCCTGCGCCGTTTACAACAAATATTTGAGCTTCACTGAGAGTCTTCAAGTCATCAGGCTTGAGCTGGTAATCGTGCAGGCATCCCGTCATGGGCTCGGTCATATTGACGACTTGTACACCGGGTACGTCTTTAGCAACATTTATGGCCGCTATATACATAGGGTAAAACGACGTGACGATGGTCAATGTTTTACTCGCCGTTGAGCTTTCCGTCACGGGAGGAGTTTGTCCCTGACATGCCGACAAAAAAATGACAAAAGTGCAAAGTAAAACAGTAATCATAAAAAGAGCCGCGGGTTTACGCATTTTTCAAACCTTCCTCTCATAATTTATTTAAGTTAATTGATTTAAAAAAACTCTTCAACCTATTTACATTAATGAGCATTTTCAATATATTAAAATCCTTCTCTCACCGGATTTAACAACTTTCGCATTTTTACTGCATTGATTCTTCTCCCGAATCTTCTTCATGGAGTTCATAATGACAAAGAGCCATACCGCCGTTTTTTCGATGTTATTTAATTTGCTCAGTTTCCTCTTATCAGAATGGCTCCTAAATAATATATATTCTTATTTACAACTTAGTATTACTTATATATTAAAAAATAATAAATGTCAAGCTTCTTTACGGCCGGGCCGGAGGGAATAAAATTTTAAATTAAAAGTGAAGAATTAGTAAAAAAAGCATATGAAATTAAGAGATATTTAAAACTGCTGACAAAGCTTTTACCTGTCAGCAGTTTTTATCGTTTTACAGACACGCCACACAGGGTACGGTTACTCCCCTTAGAGGAAATTTAGTAAATCGAGAGGGTACAAAGTATACAAGGGGGGCACCTTCAGCTTTTTTCAACCACATTGACGGAAAGATTGTTTCATTGTATGAAGGAAAGGTTGCAGCAGAGAAAACCTAACTGTGTTGATGCGTGCCATGGAGTTAATCAATATGGATTATTTTAACAGAGTGCATCTTTTTATTGTTGGTTAAATTTATTTATAGCGCCCGTAAGCTGATGTAGTCAATATTCTTAGATATTCTTCAAATAAAAAAAACCGGTGATCCGAAGAACCCTCAGGCAAAGTCAACCACCATCCGCTATTATAAATAATGTTTCACCATAGTCAAAAAATTTTTGACTTTCATAACTTGAGCTGGTATATTTACTTTGATAATAAAAATATTTGATTTTATAAAAGTTTTATAATCAAAATTAATTAGGAGGCCGTTATGAACAAGCTCATAAACGAATTAAGCCATGAATTGCTGCATTTTTTTAATGGTTTTTCTTCCCGGGAAAGCTCCGTCGTCCGCAGCAGCGACTTATCTGTATCCGAGGCCCACGCCATCGAAATATTGGGGCAATTCGGTCAGATGAACATGAAGAGCCTGGCCCAGAAACTGGGGGTAACCACCGGCACCACCACGGTCACCGTGGACCGGCTGGAAAAAAAGGACTATGCAAGGCGGGAATCCGTCCAGGAAGACCGGCGGGTCAACCTCATCAGCCTGACAGAAAAAGGACGCCTGGCCTTTGACGAACACAATAAGTTCCACCTTACC
>MVRN01000093.1 GCA_002067965.1 Pelotomaculum sp. PtaU1.Bin035 | reverse complement strand
ATCGTTTTTCGGGTCAATGAATGTGCTAGATATTCCTGCCGGGCGGGACTATTTTATGTGCAAGATTACAGAAAACTGCACAACACGCCCGTTGACACGTTTATTCTCAACGAGGCTGGCATAATAATGTTTCTTGTTCCCATGTGTTTTGGTCAGAATCTTGATAAACATCTCACTACAATTATAGTTAATATTACTAATATTACAAGATTTATTATAGATTATTCTCACTACATTTTTGCATTGTGCGTTTAAGGCATCGTGGATTGTCTCTGCCAGGCGTTGAGGAAACTCTCAGAGCCGCTGGGTTAACAAATACCTGAGCCTTGAGAAGTTTGCGCTCATATAAAAAGCCGATCGAACATTTTCTATCCATTCGACCGACTGCTTTAATTCATATTTATCGCAGAAAATAGGGCTTTTCAACAGTATTATTGCTTAAACTGATGACATTGGGAGTCTTGAATGCGTTGTTTTCACTGTGACAGGCGCTTTTTCAACTTTTCCGCAAAATTCGCCGACAGAAAGCGGCGCCACCGCCTTTCTGCGCTCCCCGCTGTACCATATTTCCACTGGAGTTCGGTCGAATGGATCATACCTTACATCGATTTTTTTACCGATATATTCGATGCCTGCTTCGTATTCAATACCGGCAAGCTTGAAGCAGCCGGTCTGGTCTACCTTGCGGGTATCCTCCCATAAAAAAGCGTCCCGGCATTCTTCCGGCGTGGTAAACCTTACCTTCTTAGGATCCGCGGCATAGGCGTGCATCGGTGTGTCGCCTTTTAAGCTGCTGTGGGGGCTATTGTTGTAGCCTTCATCTAACCATATCCGGAAATTGCGGTTTAGCTCCTCCAGTGCCTTTGGTTTTTCTAAGGCTATCTCCTGCAGGAATTCTTCTACGGTACTGTTGAACCTTTCAATTTTGCCTTTACTCTCTGGCGAGAAGATCTTTGTGTTCAGGTGGCGTATCCCAAGTCTGGCGCAGGCTATCCTAAACCAGCGGGATACAAATACTTTTCCGTTATCCACATATACGGCATCGGGTTTGCCGTACTTTAAAACGGCTTTTCTGAAACAATCCTCCAGTATGGGCAGACGCTGATTATCGTAGAATTCGGCATGGCAGACAAGCCGCGTGGCATCGTCAATAAAGGCGATCAGGTACGTCCGCTTCTTGCCGCCGTTTATGGCCGGCAAGTACGGTCCGTACTTGATATCGGACTGCCACAGGGTGTTTCTGCCGCTCTTTACAAAACGGCGCGCCGCTGTTCCGGTTACCTTTACTTTTTTAAGGTCGGTGGCGCCAAACCCTAACTTGAGTAATTGTCTTGAAAGTGTGCTCCGGGCTATTTCTCCTTTCTTTACTATCCCTTCACCCTCAAGTATACGGATAATCCTTCGCAAAGACCGTTCCGGCAGTTCCTGTTTCAACTCTGCGGCACGGTCCAAGATCTCCTGCGGTATGGCCCTTAGTTCTCCAATGTCACTCCTGGTCTTGGGTTTTAGCCCGTCGTATCTTTTTTCCCGGTAAGCGGCAAGGTATCTTCTAAGGGTCCTTTCGCAGATGTTTTCCCGTTCGAGTATCTCTCTTTTAATGCGGCGTTTTTCTGCCCCGTCCAGCCCGGGCACTAAGAGCGGCGCTATTATCTCATGTCGTTTTAATGCCGTCTCCATTACTGTATCATTGGCCATCTTAAATCCCCTCCAGTATTTTTTCTTAAGCCTACCAGAGGATGTTTTCGGCCAACAACGCAAACTATGTGGGAATTAATTAAATCTAAACAAATATGCCTGCCATGCAGTTTGTTAACCATATGTTCGTATTGCCAATCACAAAACTGCTGCTTCTAATTCGGGGAAGCTTTTTAAGTATTTTCTCCAACACCCCGAATATCTTTAATCCAAATAATTGGGACTCGTTGACGGTGCCGGCGTAAAGCCTGAAAAGAAGAGCCCTTAGCGCTCCGGCAGCTTGGCGGCTCTTTTCCCTAAACTCGGCTATCCACCTTCGTAAGGTTGAAATGCTTGCCGTTGTTTCTACCCGCTCAACTGGTATGCCATCATCAACATCACGCAATGACATCTCTGAGTCGCCGGTAGAATAATGTTTGTACGGCCTAATGAAATCGGGAATTACGGCATGTGTTCCACTGCATTTGATACAAATCACCCGCTGGATGGTAAGCCATTCCACTATTTCGTCAATGTGTACATGACGTTCATATGTTGCGTGGAATACTGTCCTGCTGCCGCACTTGGGGCAGGTTAATGCTAAATCTTCCAAATATCGCAAAATATTTTCGCGATAGTCCTTAACGTTTCGCCCTAAGTATGCTATGATCATTGTGCTATTGGATGGGGCTTTGAGTTGTTAAATGTTGGGGCATTTAACGAGGTGACTCAAAGCCTTTTCATATCCTCCCGTTTTATCCGGGAAAATATTACCACGTTTACAAACGGTCATGCAATATGAGCAGCTAAATGACATCTAAACGGAGCAGAAACAGGCAGGATCACCGAACATTGGTGCTCTGGGCTACTGACTGCGCCGAACATGTACTCCAATTTTTTGAGGAAAAGTACCCGAACAGCACACATTACAAAAACATGTAAACGAAGTGTTTAATAAGAAAGGATGATTTTTTTATTTTAATCTAAGCATTAATACTAAATAAAATTCCCTTTACCATCTCTACGGCCTGGTGGAATCAAATGTTTAACGGTGGAGATAAAATGGTCTAAGTGAAGATACTTTGTTTTATCGCAACTTGGAAAAGGTTGTACAATGCGGTAAAGTAGCGATGGTAGCGATGATGGGGAAATCATTTTTCAATACTTGTGATATGTTACTTTTAACGGAATAAACCTTGTAGCAACTAGAGCAGACCTGTTAGATAGAACAGTTCCCTCTTTTATAACCCTGTCCAACCTGTCTAGCATGTAATTGATCACAAGGAGCGATCAAAACTGCTGGACAGGCTTCAATTTTGCCTGTCTAAGGCTGTCAAAAAGCAGTAATTGATTTATCAGTTAAAATATTTTCTAAATTGCAGGAACTGTAATAATGTCCGTCTAATGGTTAAGACAGGAGATAGAAATAAAGCGGGTATACGCTGCAGCTGTTGGCGAGGTCCCCCGGTGTATTCCTAAAGTTCAGGATTTATAATAAGGAGTTGTGTTCATGAAAAACATTGAAATGAAAACGGAAGGAAATATCCTCACTATTAGGATTGACTTAACTAAGGAATTTGGTCCATCAGCATCCGGTAAAAACATTATTATTGCTTCCACGGAAGGCAACATTAGCGTTCCTGGTGATAAAGAAGCAAAGATTGGCATTAACGTTTATAAGAAAAAATAGCTTATTCAAATACTCTGTACGCTATTTTTAGATGATTAAAACCATCTCTACTATCTCTACAAACGCAGTAAAATGGATTATTCCCGGACAAGCAAAACTTATATTGGACAGAAAAACCCACAGGAAAAGCAGGGATAAGATGAATTACTCCAAGGCCGTTCGGAAAAAGTTTAAGCAACTTGCAACATTAGCTTACGAGAAAGAATTGCGGGCAGAACTGAAAATTCTATCAGAAAAATTTAAACTTTGGGATGAAGGAAAAATTGACACATGGACACTGGAAGAAGCAATTCATAATTTTCATCAAGGGCCATCGAAAAAACTGTATGGCAGATATACTGATTTATCGCCGGATATGATAGTACCGTATGCACTCGCTAAAGGATTAATATCTTTAGATGATATTCCAAGTGAAATCGCCGATGAGATAAAAATTAAAGCAGAAACCTTTAAATAAGAAAAGTTAAGCGTGTTTCAGATATTTCTAAGGTTTGGAGGATTAATCTTGTATATAATTGACCGTTT
>MVRN01000092.1 GCA_002067965.1 Pelotomaculum sp. PtaU1.Bin035 | reverse complement strand
GCTTTTGAACGAAAAACAAAAACCTCTTCAGGAGAGAGGTTTCTTTTTGCCATAGTGTTTATTTTACTTAACTGACCTTCGTTTGGAGTACCAAACAAATTATTCACCACCTTTCCTTCATATAATTAACTACGTTTTGCGAATTAAAGTATTCATAAAACTTTTTCAACTTCCTTTCAAGACACATATTACTGTTAACATTATCATACATAATGCGATACAACTTAAATACATCAAGAAAACCAGAATACATAAGAAAATAAACGGAAGTATTCTTATTTAAATAAACACCACCACCACCAAGTTCTAATCTTTTCTTTAATTCATCTAAAAACACCCTTGAACTACTAACAAAAGAAACCCTAATACGTGGCACCTTTTTCCGATTAGTATCCTTGCCAACAGTAACGCATCCATCACCCTCAAAATATCCTCTTACAAAATCCCCCAAATATTCACATGGAACATCTGGAAATTTAATAGTTTTGGTTTTGTTTGGCGCTAACCCATAATCAAGCAATTTTTTAACAACAGATTTTCTTGATATGGTTAGTTTACCAGCAAAATCCGTACAAGAAGTAACCTTTGCACTTGATTTAAGAATACTAGCTAATTTTACAAGGTGATCTGGTTCGGTGCATATATTGAATTGATTTAGTTTTTTATGAATATTCCCATCCGAATATATCCACCCAAGAACATAAGCCATTTCATGGTTCCATTTATCAAAAAAATGTTCATTTAATTCATTATATGGCCTTTTACCGTTCAACCTATCAATAAGACACTGCTCTTGATTGTTTCTTATTTCAATATCATGTCGTTTTAAGCCATCACTTATTACAATCGGGTCGCAACCATAGATTTTAGCTATCCTCTTTATTGATTCTTTTTGATGAACATACATATAAATAATTTTATCCCAAGGAAGATTATATTTTGTATTGCCAATACGGAACACAATATCTGTTTTACGCAAAGCATCCCTTACAATATCATAAGATGTTCCATATTGATCGGCAATTTTGTATAGACTTAATCCTTGTTTATATAATCTTTTCCATTCTTCAATGGGTTTTATTCCATATGTTAATAACCTTTGTTCATCCCTTCCCCTTATCCTAATCCCACGTTTACTTAAATTGTGTATAACCGTATCACATTTGCAATTATACATAATCCCAAGCCGATTAGCAGAATATCCGTTTTTATATAAACTTATTACCTCATCCCAGTTAATATTAGCGTTACCCATTAAATAGCACCTCCAAAAATATTATAGCATAATGTTATGCAACATACAACATCGTTGCAAAATATTATTTCATGTGCTACAATATATTTGGAGGTGTTTAATAATGGCTGAAACACTTGTAAACAGGAAAAGATTTACAACAACCCTAGACAATAAACTATTAATCGCATTACGCAAAATGTCAAAAGACACAAGAATTAATATCTCAAAACTAATTGATGAAGCTATTGAGGACTTACTAAAAAAACATAAAAGACTCAATTAATATTTTTAATTGTGTCCATAACAATTTTGTTTTTGATATCATTCTTAATTGGAATCTTTTTAATGTTTTTAATCTTATCTTTAATTGTTCGAGGATTGATCGCCATTGTTCTGATTGTCGCCACCCCCTTGCTGTGGAGGTTGTGTTTGTCTTGGTTCTCCCACGGCATCGTGGCCGAAAAGCTCATTCGCGGCTTCATTGCCACTAATCCAGCCCATATTCTGGGCAAGTTGCAGGAATACGGCTTTAGCCTGTTTTATCTGGCTACGTTGCAACTCCGATGTATAGTCAATGGTATTATGTTCAAATACCGGAATAGCCTGGTAGCCATGCACCCGGAGCCAAAGTTTGCAGATAGACTCAATCAGGCGTTTACTGCCGCGCTGGATATTCTGCAACCCGGAAACAAATACCCGGAATTGGACCGTTGCCCAAGTCTCGGTATTTGAGTTAACCCGCTGCATCATCGTACCGGGAGTTTTTACGGAGTTTTCAATCTGGACATCGACCATTTCCATTACGGCTCGGACATCAATACCGCGCCCCTGGTTTGCAGCACCGTTTCCAAGATCGACAGTGGTATCCGATAGGTGAATAAAACTATCGTCCGGGTTCAGGCTTTCAAACTGATCCTTTACCCATTGAATATGATCCTTCAGCCATTCACGCAGTTTCTTTGTATCACTTCTGGCGTCAGGCGGGATTGCGGTCATTAACTTTTCCATGTCAATTGAAACGTCATAACGCGGAAATCCCTGATTGTGCAACACGGCCTGGACATCGTTTAGAATTTGAATCTGAAAATCAATAGATGCCAAAGCCGGCTTCAGCAACAACCTTCCACGCGGATCATCAACTTTCGGATCGGTCGGTACCCAAAAAAAGTTAGCTTCTTCCAGGGAAACCATGCCATTAGTCAAGGTTGTCCTTGAAATAAAGTTAGTTGGCACCTGGTAAGGAATCCATACCTGTCTACCGTTGCGCTCTTCAAGCTGCCATGTTATGGTTTGTGGATTAACCGGGTAGACCTCGACAATATCATCAAGTGTCTGCGCTACCTCAACCTCGCAAGTCATGGCGCCGCGAACAAAAGCAAGATAATGAAACTGATCAATTAGTCCGTCAAGGCCAGCATTGCTCATAGCGTTTACCCTGGAAGCAAAATCGCGCCACTCCAGTTCAATATCCGGTAGGCGCGTTGTCTTATCTAGGGCAAATATTTTCATTTCATGGCCGACATTTGCCAGGCGAACAAAGTTATAAAGCGCCTGGGAAAGATCGCCGGTTTCCTCGGTTAGCAGTTCAATCGCATCCACCGCATCATAGGTGCTTCGCAGTGTTTTTAGCAAGGCTGTTTGTCTGCTACGGTAAGGCGACAGGTATTTTATAGTCGGTGGTTGCGATATTCTGCCGGACCTTAACGGAGGTAAATTTTCGTCGGGGGATCGGGTTCTCGGTGTTCTTGGTTTGAAAATTTCTCGCCCAAAAACTTTTATTGATGGTATTTTCAATGTTTATCCTCCCTAATAAAAATTCTGCCACAATTAGGGCAGGTTGCTCTTCCATCCTCAATTTTTAAAGTTGGGCGACGGTTGTTTTCAATATCGTAACAGCAAGTGCATTTTACTTCTTTTACAACTTCTGGAACATATACAACAGATTCGTTACATCTATACATTGGAGTCATTTACCGCACCACCCTGTTTATAAGTGCCCTCCAGCGACGCTTCCAAATGGAAATATCAAAGCTGTTCACTGCCATCTGCCTACCGCGACGCCCCATCTTTGCTGCAAGTTTGGGATGTTTCAATAGTTTATGAAGTGCGTCAGCAAGTTTGTCATGGTTCATGTCAACCTGAATACCGTTCCAATTATCAATGAGTAGATTCGGTAAACCGCCTGCATTACTACCGATAATGGGCAAACCACAAGCCATCGATTCCAACATTGAAAGACTTGTTCCCTCCGCTGCCCGTGTTGGAATAATGGAAATGTCTGCCATTTGGTATACTTCAACCATATTTTCTGGTCTACGCCAAATTGCTTTTATGTTTGATTTCCCCTCAGTAAATTGCCGCAGCATTTCTTCCTGATCTTTTTCCGGTCCGCTATTCCCGCAGCAGATAAAATCAACTTCCGGGAACTGCGCGGCAAGCCACAGAAAATCATTAACCCCGCGAACAGTTGACAGCCGGCGGGGATAAAGAACGCGAGGACGTTCCCAATCTCGTTTTTCGGGTTCCAAAGGTTTAAATTTTTTTACATCTGTGAAGTTTGGTACGACGTGAATCCGGTTTTCGTCGCCTGGCGATAAAGCCGCAACCACGCCCCGGACGTTGGTATCCACAGCAACGCAGGCATCGGGAGCAGTCACGCCATATAGGAAACGGCGATAAAACTCGTTTTTCTGCTCAATGTTCGCTGCCTTAACAAAGTGATTGGCGAAGTCCCAATAAATACCATGTGAAATAGAAATGGCCGGACGGCGAACTTCAGGCCAAGCAAGAAATGTCACAAAATATATCCTTATTTGGAAACTACAGGTAAGCTCATTAAAAGTATAATTCAATTCTGGACAAGTACCGTATTCCCAGTTGCTAGAAGTAGGAATAAGAATAACCGGTATACCGTAAAAATCTTTTTGGATAGTGTGAGTCGGTTTTTGGTTGCCCTCCTTGTCGATATAATTCGGTTTGAATGGCTGAAATACTTGGACATAGTGACCGTCCTCCTGGAGCATCCGGCAAAACTGAATGAGATAAGACTCAGCTCCGCCATATATAACCCGATCCTCATTGTCAAATTCTTCAACTTTATGGTAAAGATAGGAAGTCAATATAGCAATTCTCATAAACTAACCCCCAATAATTTTGCTTTTTCGCATAACTTTTTATATGCCTCTTCCTTTGTCTTGCAAGGTTTTATTTTAACTACTATACCTTTTCTTTGTATTCGCCCATACCATTTATTTGTTTTCTTTTCATGAATTAAACCGCGATATCCGCTTGTATTAGTTGAATATATGCCAGACTCAAAACAAGGATTTATTTTATCTGGTTGCATGGTATTAGCATTATCAATAGAATATGGCATATATTTTAACCTTGCCGCTATTACCGCTTTTTCTGCCTCTTCTACGGTATCATATAAGCCAACATGATAAGTTTTATTATTTACCCTAAACGCTGCTCTCCATTTTTGGTTTGGGTAATGCCACGATACGCCCCTAACTCCACTTGATTTATTGTGTTTTCTTGCACCCTTGTAATTTTGTTGATTTGCACCTTTTGGTATTACCCTCAGGTTGCTACTCCTTCGATTATCTAAAGTATTATGATTTATATGGTCAACCTCATAACTTTCTGGCGGATTACACAACCAACGATGTAATGAAAAATGTTCTCTCTTTTGCCCTTTGCGATAAGACTTACCCTCTGCGTAAAAACTTAACGTATGCCTATCCCAATGCGGACTCCACTTCCAAGGAAACTCCATTGCTCTAGGCAAATCCACTGTATCAATTAAACATTCCAACCTTGTACCATCCTTGCGATCTAAAAAGATAACTGTCACATCGCCACGAATTTCATAATCATTTTTCACTTTTACCACTCTCCTTTTGTGGATTGCTCCTAAGAAAAATTAAAGCCCGTTCAGGCAGGCGTAGGAGTTCGCTTTTTGCTCCGCGAAAGCTATCCTGAACGGGCATACTATTAAATTTTTATCACCTTATCAATCCCCCTTAAAATAAATTTACCCCTTAATTAAAATCGCAAGGCTACAGCGACGAAGGGGTGGCGCCGCTCAGGACCTCCGGAGTCCCGGCCTTGCGAAAATTGCCATATTATGTAATTAGTTATTGACTACTACTTGCTAACCATTATTGTTTTTACATCGGCCTTAATCTCTTTTACGTCTTCTTCGAGGTTGCAGACTCTTCCATCAATGTCGGTTACTTTTTCCTCAATCTTATCTCCGTATTTATCAACAATATTTAGGTAACGTTCTTCTCTCTGGTAGTTTGTTCTAAGCACCCAGCCTAGGAGTGCGATAAATAAAATAGCAAAGATCCCAACTTCTTTACTGTTTATGGCGTAAGTTAAAACTTGCTCCAAGCTTACCGCCTCCCTGGATTAAGATTCCAAACAAAAAGGAAGTATCTGTTTAGACACTTCCTTATCATCCGTGGTATTTTACTTATAGCAGGCACGGGGTCACGTCCCGTAAAACGCCCTTACCTGGAGGGGCGGGCCTGCGCTTCCTGTTTATTTAGCAGTTTTTGGAGTTGCTTTTGACGCAGCAGCTAGGCAATACACCAAGTATGGCTCCGAAGGTTCCGGGCCGAAGCGGCGCGGCCACTCGGCAGCCATGGCGCCGGATTGTTTTACTGTAAGCCCCGCTAAATCGTGGATTGTTGCCAGGCTTTCAGGCGTAAAATCAAGCTCATCCTTCCATGGTGCGGTAGTTTTTGCTTTGGCGTTCATGTAGGCAATACAATTCTTGTTTGGTGCGATAGTGAGTATGTATTTCTTGGAAAATGATGTTATTTTCTTTAAAAACTCATTCATCTCTGAAGAAAATAGGTAGTGCTCAATCACGCCGGAACTATATACTAAATCGTATTTTTTTGTTGGTATAAAGTCCTCCCAGGGGACGTTGTAAAGGTATTCGGCTTGCTTGTTGTTGGAAAGTTCGGTGGATTTGTCAATGCCCTCGGCTTCGATGCCGGCTTGGTGCAAGGCTTCCACAAGTTCGCCGGAACCGTAACCGACCTCCAGGGCGGTTTTTACTTTTAAAGATTGAACAAACTGGGTAAATTCATCAATAAAATAAGGACAGTTGAATGACATTATAGATTAATGCCTCCTTTGTTTGTTTTTTGTGGATTTATCAAAAAAAAATTAACCAGCAGGGACGACGCCGGTTACTGTTAGTGTTTTACAAGTTTCCAGACATCCGGAAGTCCCGCATGTCTGCATTTTTCACAAAAGCAATCATAGCATAGTACGTGTCCATTTTTAATGTACCTACTAACCTTATGCCAAATATTATCATCCACCACAAAATCATGCACATTTCTTCCGCATTCCTTGCAAAACGAAGGCACGATGAAGAATTTTTTCAGGATTAGCTTAAACTTAACCCTGATATAGTAAAATAGTTTCATTTGTACACCACCAATTCAATAACAAAAGCAGGAGTGTTAAACATTTTCATACCTTCCGTAAAATAATTGTATATTAAAACCAAAAGCGCCTGACAATAAAAAGCCAGACACCTTCTCCGCTCCTTCACCACATGGGAGATAAGCAAAAACCCCGCTGCTTTGCAACGGGGTAATGTTGTCGTACGGGGACTGCGAAAGCGCAGTCCCAGGGTAAATCTGTCTGCCATCCATACAGAATGACAGGGGGTAAATCTAATATTCGAGCCTTAAAGCTCCATAGAAGATAATTTTTAAAGTTATGTACGCGGCCAAGTTCATCCTTGACGCCAGGCCGCTTTGACGTTGGAGGTTGTGTGACCGGGTGATAGGGCCGCACAGAAGCAGGATGAACATTTTGTTATGATTAAATAACTTTGTAAAGTTCTGGGTTTTGTGGTCTACCATTACAAACAGAACGATCACCATTACAACCAGCGCAAGGATCTTCGCCCTTATTAACCAATCCCCAAGCAATTAGACCGGGAAGCGTGCATGTTGCCGGGACATATCCTTGATGGATACACATATCCCTAAACATATCGCCAGTTGGTTGCAGTTGTGGTTTTTCTTCCATCGGTTTTTCAATCCTCCTTGGTTCTGGTCTGGCAATATAACTTCTTTCTGTTTTGGCGCCGCGCCGACCACCAAGAAGTAGGCCGACATATGGCAATGTTTGAACAATTGTTTGATAATCTTTATATGCCAACAACAAAGCATCAACACAGTCGTC
>MVRN01000091.1 GCA_002067965.1 Pelotomaculum sp. PtaU1.Bin035 | reverse complement strand
AAAAACAGGTATTCCATTGCCTTGCTTTCCCTGAGTAATGAGTTTTCCAAAAAGTGTACCCCTCCTGTAGATATTGCAATTGAGCCATAATAATAACTTCTTTATAAAATTTCAAGATCCTTTTAAACCCACAGGTTTTTGTGAAAGAACCAATTTTCTAATAATTCAATGTTAAATCGGAAATCACAGTTAAATCGGAAATCATATTGACCTAATATTTTTAACATGCTATAATAAGTCCCGTAAATTCAAAGATATTAGATTATAAACCCTTTGTTTTTGATAATACCATAAATATGCGGCAGTGGCGGAATTGGCAGACGCGCTAGATTCAGGTTCTAGTGGGCACTACGCTCGTGAAGGTTCAAGTCCTTTCTGCCGCACCAAAACACTTATAATTTAGGATAGTTTGGAGTTCCTTCCATAACTAAGAGAGGATAAGTAGTTATTCATAAGGTATTTAATTTAGAACATATTTAGCAAACCATGTACATAGCCCTTTTGCTAATATAGTTAAAGGGGTTTATTTTTTTTATTTTTATCCTCCTCTACAACATCAGCAGGAAAGGCACGGTCGAACTGGACTTCTATCCAGCCTTAATATTTATCATCAGTGGTGGCCCAGGGGATGTTTAAGATATTAATCATGCGGTCAAGTCCGGGATCAACAGTATCGGTACTTGAACCCGTGCGGCCGGTTTCCAAGCGGGGCCGCGTTTGTTCATTAGCTTGCTGAAGGCTTCGATGATGGCTCGCTCGCCAAAGCGGGCTTTCTGATTTTTTAGGGCTTCTTCGGTCGTTGCTGCTGGTAGATCGTGGTAATTATGGCAATCAGGGGTTTTATAAACGGCGTTGGGGACGCTAGCCAACCGTAGTGGGCTATTTGATTTTTATTTGACTCTGCAGGAGGGATGAGCATTTCTCCCGCACCAGTTTTTAACCATGTTACTGAAATGCAATGCTCTGCAGAGATTAACTTAATAAGAGCTTAGGACGGTTCCTGTAAGCTGTTTTCAATACTGGCAATGTTATCCTCGTTATAATAGCAAGAGGTTGTGCGAACTGTCCCTTCGTTCGTTATATTTCATAATAGTTAAAATTGAAAACATAATTATCCTCCCTGTGCCGTATATTTTACTATTTCAAACTGATTCAGCCAGTCACTGGGGTATGTAAGATCAGGCAATAGAATATCTATTTGATGAAATGTAAAAGGGAGCCCGGGGGGTGGAGAATTTAGTTGAAACCGTTAATTATTGTTGGAGCGTTATTTCTCTTGGCCTGGTTATTTATATATTATCGATATTTCAGGGAAAATAAGGAAAAAGATGTTTATGCGAATTCAAACGATAAGGGTTTGGAAAATACGGTATTTTATATAAATGAGGAAATAAATGAAAGTTTAATTTATTCTGTGGCCGTATGGGGTGATGATAATAATACCGGTTCCCTTGCCAGCCCCTGGAAAACTCTTCAACACGCTGTCAATCATTTGCAGCCAGGAGGGAAACTGCTGATCCGCGAGGGCTCTTATAAGGAATATGTATCTTTAAAAAGATCCGGCACCAGTGAAAATCCTATTATTGTGGGTGTTTTTCAAAATGAAGAAGCCGTGCTGGATGGAGAAGGTGTTGGCAGTAAATACGGTTTTAACTTTGAATTTGGAGTATCTTTTGTGTCTTTGTCGGGCTTAAAGGTTAAAAATTTTAAGAAATACGGGGTTGCCTTGTGGGGAGAAAACCGATCCATTGTAATAAACAATGTGGAAGTGCAGGGTTGTGGTACGGGGCTACATATTATCTCTGCGGTGAATTTGGTGATCGAAAATTGCAGCTTATATAATAACAAAGGCCCAGGCATGGTGGTTTCCCCAGGGCCTTTAGATAATGCCAGGATCGCATACACCAGGTCTTCTCATAATGAAAGCCCCGAGAACCCGGATGGGTTTGTCCTTGATAGTGGCAAGGATATAATGATAGAAAAATGTGTTGCTGAATACAATGCCGGAAGCGGTTTTAGCTGTTCATCCACTGATACGGTCATTTCTGCTTGTATTATGCGGGACAACAGTTATTATGGCGTTAAATGCCTTGGTGAGGGATGCAAACTGGTAAACTGTGTTATCGACAATAACGGGATGGCGGGTTTCGCCATTCAAGGCGGGGGAACATATGATTTATCCAACAACCTCATAGTAAGTTGCGGGTTGAAGGGAGATTACGGGCTGGAGGCCAATCCCCAATTTTATACGGCTCCCATAAGAGTATTACTAATTAACAATATATTTGCTTACAACTACGAAGGCGTTCATTTTGGCAGTTCCGCATTACTGGAAAAGGAGGATTATAATATTTATTGGAGTCGTGAAGACGCAGAAATTTATATGGACAGCCGCAAGTATTCCAGGGGTGAAATAAATGAGCGGGTTTGGTATAAAGAAACCGGTAGAGGGGAGCATAGTTTTTGCCGGGATCCCCGCTTTGTTGATCTGTCCTGCCGTGATTACCGGCTCGCAAAAAATAGCCCGGCTATTGATCGTGGCGCCAAAGAAGGAGTCCCCGGCGCAGACATTAACGGGAGCGTTCGCCCGCTAGGCGGGGGAATTGATATCGGCCCTTATGAATTGGCAGAGGGGAGTCTTGTTCCTCCTGTTGCCAGGATAACCGACACTCCCGCCTATTCCAGCAATAGTTCAAATTCGCTGGAATTCAGTGTAAAATGGGAGGGGTTTATTTATATTGAGGGAGGAGAAGTAGCCGGGTATAATGTTCAATTTAAAGACGGGGCGGGGGGAACCTGGCAAAATTGGCTGGAGGAAACAACAGAAGTGGAAGGCGTATTCTGTGGTATCAGCGGCCATACATTCTACTTCCGGGTAAGGGCAAAAGACAACCTCGGAAACTGGGGGAACTGGTCTGATAGCCGTTATACCGTGGTCCCAATAGATGATCAGAGTCCTCTGATCAAGTACGAGGGTAATTGGCAATTTATTAATTCCGAGGAAAGTTATATAAACACCCTGAGTTATTCTGCCAGTCCCGGAGCGGCAGTATCATTCCGGTTTACGGGCACTGAAGCAGCCTGGATATCTACTATAGGACCGGACCGGGGGCAAGCGTTAGTTTACCTTGACGATGTGTCCCAAAACATAGTCGATCTGTATTGCGAGACTTACCGGTACCGCAGGTCGGTATTCTCGTCTTGTCTTGACGGCAGGCCGCACACAATCCGTATCGTGGTAGCCGGGACAAAAAACGAGCGGTCGTCAGGCTGCCGTGTGGATTTCGATGCAATAGCTGTAAAGTCATGAATCGGTCAGAGAAAGCCGGGACAGGAGGAAGCCTATCCGCGGTAATTTTTTAGACAGAAATATTATTTATAATATCTTGTATTGTCAATAAAAATATGAGATACAACTATAATTATAATATTTTAACTCCTAATTCGCGTCGGTTTTATATAAAACCAGGAAGGGGAAACAGTATGTATGATGATGAGATAAATAATATTTGCAGTACATTATTGGACAGAATTACAGTAGCCAAAGGATATCTGCAATTAAGTACTGAACGTAAAAAAGTCGATTATTCATTGTTATTATTACAAGAAATTAGTGAGATTGAATCTTTAGTTTGTAATATAATAGGAATATTGAAAAAACATAGTAAAAAACCTTGAGAGTAATGAAACAGAATTTAATCGTATCTAAAACAACAGTTGTTTTCCGGGGTACAATTAAAAAGTATTATGCGTAACTTGTTAAAAGCAGGATTATTTTTAAAGAACTGGTTCCTAATGATTGCCGGTAGAAGTTATTATCATCAGGAACAGCCGCCGGGCAGGCTCTTTAAGCCAGGCTATATTTATGGTTATTTTAACGATTTAACTGCGAAAACTAGATGGAAAGGTCCTGTTACTGAGAGTGGTTGTCCACTTAACCAGAGAGACGATGGAAAGTTTGTCCTTATTCCCACTACTATAGCGCAGAAAGCTTTAGGGCACTATGATATTTGGCTGCTGAACCGGGACAGGCGGAGCCTGGATGAGTTCATGATACTTGCCCGTTGGATGCGTAATTATCAAGATGTGCAAGGGGGTTGGCCAATATGGCCGGCGCTGGGTTTGAACTGCATCTCTGATTATTCAGCGATGGTTCAAGGTGAGGCGATTTCAGTGTTTGTGCGGGCCTACCAGCTCGAATCAGATCCTTCGTGGATTAAAGCAGCGGAAGCCGCTGCCCGCCTAATGCTAAAACCGGTCAAAAAAGGCGGGACTTCCCGGTACACGCCGGAAGGTCTTGTATTGGAAGAATTCCCATTAGAGTGCCCTAGTACTATATTTAATGGGTGGTTTTTCGCGCTCTTCGGTTTGTACGATTTAATGCTTGCTAAATTTGACTTTGTTTCGGAAATGGATAAGGTATTGGAAGAAACGCTTCGCGCGTTAATCGCTTATCTACCCCGTTACGACGCGGGGTACTGGTCTTACTACGATACCGGATATAACCTCGCCAGTCCTTTTTATCACAAGTTGCACATAGCACAATTGTATGCGCTTGAGATAACATTCCCCAGTGTTGAGGCGGTAGCCGGGTTGTACCGCGCGAGGTTTGAGCGTCAGTGGTCAAAAAGGACTAATAGGCTGAGAGCCGTGGTAAAAAAAGGATTGCAAAAGCTGATGCGCCCGCCTGACGTTATTTTGCGCTAACGGGTACTCATATGCAAATATACTGAACTGCCGGTCTTTGTAATGCCGTCAAAACCCACATTTTCCGCTATTTCCGCAAGTTCGTTAACATTCTTTTCATCCGAATAAATGTCGGCAGCCATTCCAGAAGTGTGGTAGGAGTTTTCAACTCCCCCGCACACCCTATTATGATCGGCGCAACCAATAACATTGCGCAAAGCTTCAAGCTTGCGTATAAGCTCCGGGTGAACCAACACCATTCCGCAACAACCGCAGGCAAATTCCTTCGCCTGAAAATTTTCACTTAATTTTTGCCCTTTCTCTGCTATTCTTACGCAAAGCATCAAATCACCTGCTTATCACTTGATTATTTTGCTGATTTCCTCTACCTCAATTCCGCTTTGTTTAGCCACTACTACTGCATTATAAGAGCGTTGTGTTGCAAGCGACTTATCATAACAAAACCGCCGTTCATTGTAGGCAACCACTTGTCCGCAACCATGCTATGGATATATAATGACAGGTAGGCAGTTATTGGCAATCGTACTCATAAGAGATAAAATCCTGCTAAAATCAAACATGGATTTTAAGATAAATATCAATACTGGAGAACGGTTTGTAATTTACGACTGAATAGGTATATCAAAATATGATTACAGACTATCATGCAAAGTTATATGCAAATGAATTACTTAGGCGTTGTCCTTCAGATAGTGTTGAACGTTTCACCGCCGCCTTGATGGACTCTCAGGTTGACCTAAACCCGCATCAGGTGGACGCGGCTTTGTTTGCTTTTCGGTCCCCTCTCTCCAAAGGCGCGATTCTTGCCGATGAAGTAGGACTTGGTAAAACTATCGAAGCAGGAATCGTTTTATCTCAAAAATGGGCCGAGCGAAAACGTAAGATATTGATTATTCTTCCTTCCAGCTTAAGAAAACAATGGTATCAAGAACTTCAGGATAAATTTTATCTACCTTCACATATACTTGAAACCCGCACCTTCAATAAGGCAATCAAAGAAGGCAAACGTAACCCCTTTGATATTTCTGAGATTGTTATTTGCTCCTATTACTTTGCCAGAAACAAGTCGGAATATGTGCGGAACGTTAATTGGGACCTGGTCGTCATAGACGAAGCCCACCGGCTGAGGAACGTCTACAAGAGCGGAAACAAAATTGCAAAAGAATTGAAGCAAGCCCTGGAGCAAGCGCCGAAGTTGCTACTGACGGCCACTCCGCTCCAGAACTCATTGTTGGAACTTTACGGCTTGGTTAGCTTTATCGATGAGCATACCTTCGGTGATCTCAAGAGTTTTCGCACTCAATTCGCCCGTCTAGCATCCGACGATAGCTTCGACGATCTCAAGCAACGTTTGAAGTTGGTATCTAAACGCACCCTACGCCGCCAGGTGCTTGAATACATACGTTACACGGAAAGAAAGGCCTACACTCAGGAGTTCATCCCATCCGCTGAAGAAGAAGCCCTCTACGATATGGTTTCAGAATACCTTCGCCGCCCGAACCTACAAGCGCTGCCCGTGAGCCAGCGTATCCTGATGACCCTGGTTTTACGGAAATTGTTGTCCTCGTCTACGTTTGCTATTGCCGGCGCTCTGGATGCGCTTGCGGCAAAGCTGGAACGACGTTTGAAGGATGATGACCGCCTTACCCGGGCTGAACAGGACCTTGAAGAGGATTTTGAAGCATTCCAGGATTTGGCTGAAGAACTAGAAACAAACGGTGAGGAACAGCCTGAGCCGCTTACCCCGGAAGAACGCGAGATTATCCTAAATGAGATAAATGATCTTCGTTGTTTCTTCGATCTGGCCATGAAGATAACCCAGAATGCCAAGGGCGAAGCCCTCCTGCAGGCGCTGGAAATCGGCTTTAAAATGGCAGGAGAACTGGGCGGCGCTCAAAAAGCGGTTATCTTTACCGAATCACGCCGCACACAGAATTACCTGGTCAGGCTGCTTTCTGAAAACGGCTATGCCGGCAATATTGTTCTCTTTAACGGTTCGAACAGCGATGCCATGTCCCGCGAAATCTATGCCTGTTGGAAAGATCGTTATGAAGGAACCGATAAAGCTACCGGTTCCCGTACGGCCGACACCAGGGCCGCACTGGTAGAATATTTTTGTGAGCAGGCAAAAATCATGATTGCTACCGAGGCGGCCGCCGAAGGCATCAACCTTCAGTTCTGCTCTCTGGTGGTAAATTATGACCTGCCCTGGAATCCCCAGCGCATAGAGCAGCGTATCGGCCGCTGCCACCGCTATGGCCAGAAATATGATGTGGTAGTAGTAAACTTCCTGAATAAAAATAACGCTGCTGATAAACGAGTTTATGAATTGCTCTCGGAAAAATTCCAGCTCTTCAACGGTGTTTTCGGGGCCAGCGACGAAGTGCTTGGCAGCATTGAATCCGGTGTCGATTTTGAAAAGCGCATCGCCGATATCTACCAGTCATGCAGAACTTCTGAAGAAATACAGGCGTCTTTCGATGCGCTGCAGGCGGAACTCAGCGCGGAGATAAACGAAAACATGCGCACGACCCGCCGGAAGCTATTAGAAAACTTCGATGCCGAGGTTGCTGAAAAGCTCAATGTTTACAAGGAAAAGACAGCCCGATCGCTAAGTCTCTACGAAGCCCTGCTCTGGGATACAACTGAGCACATACTCGGCAGGCGGGCGTCCTTTAATGAAGCGAATTTGAGCTTCAGGTTGCATCACGCTCCGCTGCGTGGTATTCCGCTAGGCCTATACACGCTGGGGCGCCGGGACGATCCGGGGCATCATTACCGTCTCGCGTCACCCCTGGCTCAGTGGGTTCTCCAGACAGCTACGGAAAAAGAACTTCCGGAAGCTGAGATGGTTTTTGATTATTCCGGGAGCGGGCGGAAAATATCCGTGCTGGAACCCTTGATCGGACAATCCGGGGCGCTCACCGCCAGGCGGCTGACCGTCAAAGCTCTGGAAACCGAGGATTATGTAATAACAGCCGCGGTAACCGACAGTGGTGAAGTGATGGATGCCGACCAGGCTCGTCGACTATTCAATTTACCAGCTGTTTTAAACTACCGCGCCTGTCAACCAGTTGATAGTGTTCAGGATGTTTACGAACAGATGAAGAACAAAGTGCTTGGAGATATTTCCGAACGGAACGCTATTTTCTTTGATGAGGAAATGGACAAGTTGAACCGCTGGGCGGAGGACAAACGCAAATCGTTCAAGACGACGCTGAAGGACTATGATGAACGTATTGTAGAATTAAAAAGGCAGGCGCGGCTTGCCCCGAACCTTCCCGAAAAGCTGGAGATCCAGAAAAAAATACGCGACCTCGATAAAAAGCGGGATGCCGCCTGGCGGCAGTACGACGAAGCCGCCCGTGATATCGAGCGGCAGAAAGATACCCTGATCGACCGGGTTGAGGCCCGCTTGCAGCAAGAAGTTGAAGAAGAAACTCTTTTCACTATCCGGTGGAAATTGGTTAAAGGAGTGAAACGCAAGTGAGTCCGAAAACGAATAAACCGGAAGAAATGGACATTCGGTCTATGGATATTAGCAATGATAACAGGACAAAACTTAAGCAGCTCTTCCCTTCGGTGTTTACTGAAACACGAAACGATAAAGGCGAGCTGGTTGAAAGCATTGACTTCGAGAAACTTAAAGCTGAACTGGGCACCTTCAGCGATGTGTTTGAAAGCCGCCGGGAGCGCTACGGCATGGACTGGCCCGGTAAAAAGGAATGCATGAAGCTTATCCAGCAGCCTTCCGTCGGTACCCTCAAGCCTTGCCGGGAGGAGTCGGTCAATTTCGATACCACGGAAAATCTTTTTATCGAGGGCGACAACCTGGAAGTGCTCAAACTTCTTCAAAAGTCTTATTATGGCAAAATCAAGATGATTTACATTGATCCGCCGTATAATACCGGTAACGAATTTATTTATCCGGATAATTATTCCGAATCTCTGGATACATACCTGGCTTATGCCGGGTTGATAGATGCTAATGGGAGGAAGTTTTCTACTAATACACCAAACGAAGGGCGTTTTCATACCAAGTGGTTGAATATGATGTATCCCAGGCTTTATTTAGCTCGTAATCTACTAAGGGAAGATGGGGTTATATTCATATCTATTGATGATAATGAGTTATGTAATCTCAAGAATTTATGTAGTGATGTATTCGGAGAAGAGAACCTTATTGAAGTGCTTGTATGGAAAAGAAGGGCAACTCCCCCAAATGATAGAGTGATTGGCAAGAATCACGAATATATTTTAGCGTATGGACGAAATACAAATGAAACAAGTTTATATCTTCAGCAAAAAGAAGACCATGTAATTGCAAGATATAAAAATCCAGATAATGATCCTAATGGACCTTGGATTGCTTCTGATCTATCAGCAAATGGAAAAGGCGGACGATTGGTTGACTCATGTATTTTTCCTATACACAATCCCCTAAATAAGAAAGATTATTATCCACCAAGGAATAAGTGCTGGTTATATAGCAAAGAAAAGGTCGAAAAATTCATTAAAGAGGGTAGGATTAGCTTTAGAGAATCAACTGGTGCGCCATATCTCAAAAGATATTTCAAAGAAGTTAGAAATGGTTCAACAATGCCAACAATACTTGATGATGCTGGCTTTTCACAAGATTCAGCGAGAGAGATTCGCTCCTTATTTGGGGCAGATGTTTATGAATTCCCTAAACCTATAAAACTTCTTAATAAATTAATTGTTTGTGGTTTGGGACCAAATGATATATTAATGGATTTCTTTGCTGGTTCATGTACTACTGCCCAGGCCGTTCTTGAACTAAACAAAATAGATGGTGGCAACCGTAAATTCATCATGGTTCAACTCCCAGAACCATGTGATGAAGATTCCGAAGCATATAAGACTGGCTACAAAACCATTGCCAATATTGGTAAAGAACGGATCATACGCGCCATCAAAAAAATCGAAGAAGAACAGATTGCCAAAACCAAGGAATCTAATGGTATGTTACCTGGATTAGAAGAGCAACCACTGATCGACCTTGGCATTAAATGCATTAAGCTCGATAAATCCAATTTTAAAATCTGGGATGGCTCCAATTTGGATGCTTCGGAGGGAGAAATCGCTCAGCAACTTACACTCCATATCGACCATGTCGATCCCAATGCCACACAGGAAGAAATCCTTTACGAGCTTCTATTAAAAGCGGGCTTTATGCCTACGCAAAAAGTGGAGAAGCTTGAAATGGCCGGTAAGACGGTCTTCTCCATCGCCGAAGGGGCGCTGCTGATTTGCCTGGAAGACGAAATCACCCGCGAACTTATTGATGCGGTGGCGGAAGCAGAACCCATGCAGTTTATCTGCCTGGACCTGGGCTTCCAGGGTAACGACCAGCTCAAGGCCAACGCGGTGCAAACTTTTGCCGCCCGCAATAAGGGCCAGGATAAAGCGGGCCAGATCGTATTCCGGACGGTATAGGAGGAATCTCGCATGAGTTCCAATAGATACGATAAAGATGATCAATTGCCGACGCAAAGCTGGATTCTTTTGTACCAGACCGAAGACGGCCGCCAGCGGATCGAAGTACGGCTGGAAGAAGAGACGGTTTGGTTGAGTCAACGCTTGATGGCGGAACTGTTTCAAGTAGGCGTAAATACAATAAATTACCACATTAAAGAGATTTATAAAGAAGGAGAACTTGCTCCTGAGGCAACTATTCGAAAATATCGAATAGTTCAAGCGGAGGGAAACCGGCAGGTTGAGCGCTATATTGACTATTACAGCCTTGACATGATTATCGCCGTAGGTTACCGCGTCCGTTCCCACCGGGGCACCCAGTTTCGCCAGTGGGCGACAGAGCGGCTGAGAGAATATATCATCAAAGGTTTTACGCTGGACGATGAGCGGCTTTCAGAGCCGGGCGGCATCGACTATTTCGATGAACTGCTTGACCGCATCCGGGCCATCCGCGCGTCGGAAAAACGCTTTTACCAGAAAGTACGGGATATTTACACATTAAGCGCCGATTATGACCCAAAACATCCTATAACGAAGGAATTCTTTGCTACAGTTCAAAACAAGATGCTTTATGCTTCCACCGGCATGACTGCTGCCGAACTTATTCATTCCCGTGCTGATTCATCCAGGCCAAACATGGGCCTCACCACCTGGAAGGGCGCCGGCCGGGAGCGAAAAATCACCAAGCAGGATACGGAAATTGCCAAGAATTATCTAAATCAAGAAGAAATGCAGACGCTGGAATTGCTGGTCAACCAGTACCTGGACTTTGCCGAACTTCAGGCACGGCATAGGAAAGTTATGTATATGGCTGACTGGAAAGCTAAACTCAACTCTTTTTTAGAACTCAACGACAGGGATATCCTGACCAGCGCCGGTAAAATATCTGCGGAAATGGCGAAGGAACTGGCACATGACGAGTACGATAAGTTTATAAAAAACAGGCGGGTGAGCGAAGCGAACCAGGCGGATGAGGAGCTTCGTAAAGCTGTACGGAAGCTTACGGGAGGAGAAAACAAATGAAGCTCAAGTTTGACTCCAACCTCGAATACCAACTGGAGGCAATTCAGGCTGTTACGGAACTCTTTGACGGGCTGCCGCCGAAAAAGAGTGAATACGAGATAAGCTTCGTGAGAGAAAATGTGTTCTTCAATGAACTGGGTGTGGGCAACCGGCTGATCCTGGGAGAAGACCAGTTGTTAAAGAACCTCCACGTGGTTCAGGAGCATAATATAATACCTAAATCCCGCTTGCTCATTGAAGAAAGCGATATTTACCGGTTCCCCAACTTTTCCGTGGAAATGGAAACGGGCACCGGGAAGACCTATGTTTACCTGCGTACGATTTTCGAACTGAACCGTGCTTACGGTTTCAAAAAGTTCATCATCGTGGTACCGTCGGTGGCTATCCGTGAAGGAGTTCTTTCCTCTATCAGCTTAATGCGGGAGCATTTCAAGGGCTTGTACAACAATGTGCCGTTCGATCATTTTGTATATAGATCCGGCGACCTTTCGAAGGTGCGCCAGTTTGCGGTCAGCAATGAAATCCAAATCATGATTATCAACATCCAGGCGTTTCAGAAGGATCTGAACGTCATTCACCAAGAACAGGACAAGATGTCCGGCCGCCGGCCGATTGAGTATGTCCAGGCTACCAATCCCATCGTGATCATTGACGAGCCGCAGAGCGTGGACAACACCGCCAAAGCCAAGCAGGCCATCATGACCCTGAATCCTTTACTTTGCCTGCGCTATTCCGCCACTCACATCAATCCGTATAACCTGCTCTACAAGCTCGACACCATCCGGGCGTACGACATGCGGCTGGTCAAGCAAATTGAAGTCGCTTCAATCCGCTCGGAAGAAAATTTCAACAGCGTTTTCATCCGCATCGACAGCATAGGCTATGCCAAGAACGCAAAGACTCCGCATGCCAAGGCAACGATACATGAAGACACGAAAACCGGGCCGCGGGAAAAGAAAATCACCCTTAAGCAGGGAACGGATGTCGGCCAGCAAACCAACCGGCCGGGATATGACGGCTATATTGTCACCAACATTAACGCCGAGGCCGGGCTTGAGCACGTGGAGTTCGCCAACGGAAAAAGTCTCGCGTTGAGGCAGGAAGAAGGCGGTATGGGCGAAGAGTTGCTGAAAGCCCAGATTCATCAGGCTGTTGAGGAACATTTTAAGAAAGAGCGAAGATTCAAAAATAAGGGGATCAAAGTCCTCTCACTTTTCTTTATCGATAAGGTGGCTAATTACCGCTGGTATGACGACGAAGGCAACCCGCGTAAGGGGAAGTTGGCGAAGTGGTTCGAGGAGGCTTTCCACGAAATCTCCAAGAAGCCTTTCTATTCGGGTTTGCTTCCTTTCAGCGTGGACGAGTTGCACGACGGGTACTTTTCCGCGGATAAAAGAAAAGGCCAGGTTGTCGCCTTAAAAGACACCAGCGGATCGACCAAAGCCGATGATGAAATTTACCAGTTGATCATGAAGGACAAGGAGCGGCTGCTGTCTCCGGATGTGCCTCTTCGCTTTAT
>MVRN01000090.1 GCA_002067965.1 Pelotomaculum sp. PtaU1.Bin035 | reverse complement strand
AAAAAAATTTCCCCTGAAGTCTTCTGCCACAAGGGATTCTGGTTCTCTCTATTTAACTATGCTGTTAAACTAACGAACATAAGCGTGTTGTAAGCCCACAGGTCGCCGCGGGCGAGTTTGTTTCGCATATAAATCTGTTTTAATATTATTTTTGAATATTATTTAAGAAAAAGGTTTTCCCGGGACGGATACCCTGTGCTATAATTAAATTTGCATTTATACAATGGTGAATTATAATGCGGATCCGGGTGACTGCGGTCTTTATGCCCGGGAAGTCATCACCAACGGATAGCGGGGTGATTTAGGCGACCTTTTTTCAAGCGCTGGTGTTAGGGATAGTCCAAGGTCTCGGGGAATTTCTTCCCATATCCAGCTCGGCTCATCTGGTCTTGGTGCCCTGGGCTTTAAAGTGGCAGGATCCTGGGCTGTCTTTTGATGTCGCGCTGCATATGGGCACTTTGTTGGCGGTGGTTGCCTTCTTCTGGAGGGACTGGGTGGCGCTGATAAATCATGGCTTGCTGCGCAGGGGCACACAGGAAGGTTCATTATTCTGGTATCTGCTCCTGGCCACAATACCTGGCGCCGCTTTTGGTTACCTGTTTGAGGAGCAGGCCGAAACCACTTTTAGAAACCCTCTGTTAATAGGAATAATGCTTATCGCCATGGGTATTATCCTTTACTGGGTTGACCAAAGGGCTTCAAGGCGGAAGAAGTTATCAGAAGTAAGCCTGGTTGACAGCCTGTTTATTGGGTTTTCCCAGGCGCTGGCGATTATTCCCGGGGTTTCCCGTTCCGGTGTAACCATGACCGCGGGCCGTTTCCGGGGACTGACGCGGGAGACAGCCGCAAAGTTTTCATTCTTGCTTTCCACACCGGTTGTTATTGGTGCTGGACTTGCCAAGTTGAATGATCTATCGGCAGGGGACGTTAACGCGGTTTTTTTAACCGGGGTGGTCTCTGCCGCTGTGGTGGGTTTTATTTCAATTGGTTTTCTGCTAAAATATCTGACTGAGCGCAGCTTTGTGGTTTTTGTGTGGTATCGCATTATTTTGGGGATTGCGGTAATTGTTCTGGCTTTAGCAAGACCAACAGGGGTATAAGAGTTAATTTGGGATTATTGACCATTAGCCCTCGTATTAGTAAAAGAGGGCTAATTTTTATGTGAATTTACAGGACTTTTTCTGACGCCTATGGTATATTGTTGTTGGGAGGGTAAATCATGGGAACTCACGAACAGCATAATGAAGAGCTAAAATATGAAATATTAGGGGTTATCCTGGTGGCAGTGGGTATTCTCAGCATTGTCAGCCTCCTTTCTCAGACTACCGGGCTGGTTAGTGATTTTGCGGTCAGAGTGCTTAAGAGCATTGCAGGTGAAGGTTGTTACTTTTTTCCTCTCCTGTTGGTCCTGGCAGGGGGCAGACTGGTGCGTCAGCGGAGCCAAACCAAGTTTTCCCAGAGAATGTATGGGGCAATGCTGCTTTTTTTAGCCGCCCTGACTTTTCTTCACTTGATTATTCCTATAGAGGATTCTTTTAGGGCGGGGGTTAACGGTGACGGGGGAGGCGTTCTCGGCGCCCTCTTTAGTTACATCTTTAGAAAATCTTTCGGTATTGCCGGCACTTATATTATTCTAATCACAGCCGGCCTTGTCGCGCTCTTGCTTCTGACAAACCTTTCCCTGGCCTCAATGGCCCGGGTGTTTTCAGTAAAGATACAGGAGGGTTCCAGAAAAGGTTACCGAGGGTTGGTCGACTACCTTTTTACGGAGGTGGAAGAAGATAGTGGGAAAACAACTCCCTCACCTGTCATAATCGATAACGGAGAGCAATTTACGATAATGGAATCCTCCCCGGAAGCGTCTAAACAGCATGTAAATAGACAGGACCGGGAGGATCTGCAATTAATTAATGAAGAGGAACCGGTACCCGTGAAAAATGGTGTGAGCGGGGAAGAGCCGGCCGAAGGCAAGATAAACGGGACGCCAAATGTTACGTTGGGTTTTCCGCCGGAAAATTCAACGTACCGGCTGCCTCCGCTGACTATTCTTTCACGCCCGTACAGGATAAAAAGTACTCGTTTTAATAAAGATATAAATGAAAATATCCGTATTCTCGAAGAAACTCTTGAGAGTTTCGGGGTTAATGCCAAGGTAACCCAGGTTTCCAGAGGGCCGGCTATTACCCGCTATGAAATCCAGCCTCCTTCCGGTGTTAAAGTCAGCCGGATTGTGAGTTTGGCTGACGATATCGCCTTGGGCATGGCGGCGCCGGGCGTCCGCATTGAGGCGCCGATTCCAGGCAAGGCGGCCGTTGGCATAGAGGTCCCAAATAAAGAGGTTTCCATGGTACACCTGCGGGATCTGCTGGAGACCCAGGAGTTTATCCATTCTGATTCTAAACTGACAATATCATTAGGAAAAGATATTGCCGGTAACCCGGTCGTTGCCGACCTGGCTAAAATGCCCCACTTGTTGATTGCCGGCGCGACCGGGGCGGGTAAGAGCGTCTGCCTTAACACCTTAATTGTCAGTATACTCTTCAAGGCTACACCGGAAGAGATAAAATTCCTGATGATCGATCCGAAAATGGTGGAACTTGCCATGTATAACGGGATCCCCCACCTGGTTTCCCCGGTGGTCATAGACCCTAAGAAAGCAGCCACATCTTTAAGGTGGGCCGTCAAAGAAATGGAACATCGCTATGAGTTGTTTGCCACTGCGGGTGTGCGGGATATTACCCGCTATAATAAGATGTTTAAAAATAAAGAGCCTGACAGCGGCCAACTCCCGCTGCCATTAATTGTTGTAATTATTGACGAGCTTTCCGACCTGATGATGGTGGCCCCGGCCGATGTTGAGGACGCCGTGTGCCGGCTGGCTCAAATGGCCAGGGCTGCCGGCATTCACTTGCTGGTGGCGACCCAGCGGCCCTCCGTGGATGTAATCACCGGCTTGATCAAGGCAAATATACCCTCGCGTATTTCTTTCGCCGTGTCCTCTCAGATTGACTCACGGACTATTCTGGACATGGCCGGCGCGGAAAAACTTCTCGGCAAAGGGGACATGCTCTTTTTCCCGGTGGGTGCTTCAAAACCGGTGCGGGTCCAGGGCGCTTATCTGTCAGACAAGGAAGTGGAGGACCTGGTCAGCTTCCTGAAAAAACAGGCCGAGCCGGTATATAACGACAAAATACTGAAAGAAGAGCCGGAGGAAGAGGCTGTTCCCGAAGTGGAGGACGAGCTCTTGCCCCAGGCGGTGCAGCTTCTTATTGAGAGCGGGCACGCTTCTATTTCTTTGCTGCAAAGAAGGCTGCACATCGGTTATGCCAGAGCGGCCAGGTTGATTGATATCATGGAAAGAAAAGGTATCGTTGGAGGGTACGAGGGCAGTAAACCCAGGGCCATCCTGATGACTCTTGAGCAGTTTAATTATACATTCAAGAAATGGTGAAATCATGCCGGTTTCGTTGACACTATCCACTCGTTGTGTTATATATTTGGAGTAATAGGAAACTCTAAAACAGTGGCCGGTGTGTAAATCGAATGTATAGAGATATTACTATTGAAGAAGTTTTTGAACTGGGTGAGATTATCCTGGTGGATGTGCGTTCGGAAAAGGAATATTCAGAAGATACCATCCCCGGCGCAATTAATATCCCACTATTAAATAATGAGGAACGCGCTTCAGTGGGAACAGTTTATCGCAAGGAGGGCCCGGAACCGGCAAAAAGACTTGGACTTGACCTGGTTTCACCGAAACTGGACGGAAAAGTGGCAGTCATAGATGAGCTGGCCCACGATAAAAAAGTTGTGATATTCTGCTGGCGGGGGGGGCTACGCAGCGAGTTTATAGCTTCGTATCTGGATTCCAAAGGCTATCCGGTGGTTTATCGTATAACTGGCGGCTATAAGGCCTACCGCCGTTATGTCAACGAGTACCTGAAACAGCACGGGCTTCCTTTAAAAGCTGTTGTTTTACATGGACTAACCGGGGTAGGTAAGACAGATTTGCTTGTTCGCCTGAAACAAAAAGGAATACCTGTTCTGGATTTGGAAGGTCTGGCCCGGCACCGGGGTTCGGTTTACGGGAAGGTCGGCCTGCCGCCTTCACCGGCCCAGAAAGCTTTTGAGAGCGGCATCGTACAGCTGTTAAGAAGCGCCTGCCGGAAAGGATTATTTGTAGTGGAATGTGAGAGCCGGCGGTTGGGTAACCTGCTGGTGCCGCCTATGGTAATGGATTTTATCCGCGGCGGATACCGTGTTCTGGTATATGCCTCCTTGGAAAACAGGGCAAAGCGGATACGTGAAGTATACACTGGCGGATCTGATTTTTATATAGAAGAATTACAAAAAGCGACCTCTTCCCTCGCAAATAAGCTTGGCCGGGCCAGGGTGGAAGAATTTAACCGGCTGATAGCGGATAACGACTATGGCCATGTTATTTCTTATATGTTGAAATATTATTACGATCCGTTGTACAATTACCCGGATAGCACAAGTGAAGGTTACGATTTATGTGTGGATACAGCCGATTTTGAGAAAGCTGTTGATAAAATCCATATGTTTATAGCTGGCCTGCCATGAAGAAGGTTGGAATGACCTTCGTGCAGTGACAAAAAAAGTCCGGTGGGGAGGTACAAGCTCTTGGGAATTGGACAAAAATTAAAAGAAGCAAGGGAAAACAGGGGCCTTACCCTGGAATCTGTTGAAGGAGAGACAAAAATCCGCCGCAAGTATCTTCAGGCCATGGAGGATGAGCAGTTTCAGTTACTCCCCGGACCGGTCTATGCGAAATCCTTCTTGAAAAACTATGCCAGATTCCTGGCTCTCAATGTAGAGGAAGCTTTGGAAACTTATAACGAGTACTTTACGGCGGAAACGCCTATGGAACCGGCAGTCGATTACTCTAAAACGGAAAAAAATACAAACATTCAGAAAAGGCCCCGTTGGTTCTATTTTGTAGCAGCGGCTGTTATTGTTGTTGCCGGGGTGGTCTTTCTGATAAATTACGTTACCGGAATACCTGGCGGGAACAATGTTGCTGATAATAACAAGGGGGGGGCTGAAATCAGTGAGCAGGCACCGCTTGCGCCGGGACAGCAAAACCCTGCGTTGCTACAGCAAACTGCCGGCGCTTCTAATGTTAGTCTCGACCTCAACGTCAAAAATAACCGGTGCTGGATGCAGGTTATGGTAGACGGGAACCCCGCTTTTGAAGGGACCCTTAGCGCCGGCCAGTCAAAACGTTTTGAGGGTAAAGAAAAGATTAATATAACACTTGGCAACGCCGGGGTGGTTGAAGCGTTGTTTAACGGGCAGAACCTTGGTTTGTTAGGTGACCCGGGGGAAGTTATCAGCCGCGAATTTAAGTCGCCGCCGCACGGCTAAGAAACGGAACAGCATACGGTTTAAATAACTAGCTGTTTACGGGAGCTTCGCAAGCCGTTCAAGTACTGTTATAATTGCCAAAACCGTAGGAAACCCAATGGCTGATATGCTCTAGATTGTCGCAAAAATCCTATGGAATGTAAAATACGACACCAAGCGCTCCGGGCCCTGCGTGAGTGCCTACTACAGCGCCCAGACCGGAGACAACAGGTTCACCGCAATTTAATGTTGCCATTAATTTCACGCGAAGTTGTTCTACTCCCGCCGGATCGTTGCCATGAACGAGAGAACATTTTATTTTGTGGCCCCCGGTTTTTTCTTTTACCAACTGTATCAGTCTTTCAATTGCCTTTGCCTTGCCCCTGACCTTTTCGTAAGGGTGAACCACACCGTCTTTTAAAAACAACAGTGGTTTAACATTCAGGATGGTGCCTAAAAAAGCCTGCGCCTTGCCGATCCTGCCGCCCCGGGCCAGGTAGTCCAGGCTGTCGACGAAAAAATATACTTGTTGTCTGGGAAGCAACCCGTGTACGACTTCAAGGACCTCTTCCCTGGAGCTTCCCGCGCGTGCAGCGCCGGCGGCTTCCAGGACAACCTGCCCAAGCCCCATGCTAACTAATTTTGAGTCGATTACCTCAATATCGGCGCCGGGAACCATGTCTTTTCCCATCCTGGCTGATTGGCATGTGCCGCTCATAGCCGAAGAAATATGAATGGATATAATGCTTCCGCCTTCCCCGGACAACCCGTTGTAAACAGATGCGAACTCAGCCGGAGTGGGTTGGGACGTATTGGACAACTCCCGTTTTTCCAACAGGCGGCGGTAAAATTGTTCCGTTTCTATATCCACGCCGTCCAATAATGGTTCGCATCCGTTGAAAATAACCTTCAGCGGCACAACTGTAATCCCGTATTCTTTTATTAGTTCCTTGGGCAGGTCGGCGGTGCTGTCGGTGACAATATGGACTTTGTTCATTTAAATGCACCTTTCTATAAATGACATGTAACTACTCAGGGGTCAGAATGAGAAAACCGTAAGAGGTTAGTAAATTGCTGGAAGTATGCTTGTACATTCTGGATCCTTACTGCTGAATTCTGAATACCTGAATTATTCACTGTAATATATCCTAATCGATTGAGATGATCAAATCATAAACGGGTTGGCCCCCGTTTTGAACCTCGAAATCCTGGCCGCGAAACTTCTTTTTCATTTTGCCGGACAGCGCTTCCGCTTGTTCAAGGGAAATGGATTCACCGTAGTAGAGGGTAACCAGCCGGCCTTCACCTTCGAGCATGTTATTTAGAAGATCTTCGAGAACTCCGGCCAGGTCCTTCCCGGCGCTTTTCAAGTCCCCGCCGGCCAAACCGATGAAATCCCCCTTTTTTATTTCCAGGTCATTATAAACAGTGTCGCGTACTGCCGTAGTGACTTCACCGGAATGGACAGTGGAAATTGCCTCCGCCATTTTTCGCCTGGTCATTTCATAGTCATCCTCCGGGTTCAGGGTGAGGAGGGCGGCGAGACCTTGGGGAATACTCCTGGATGGAATAACTGTTACTTCTTTTTGGGATAACCCGCCGGCCTGTTCCGCAGTCAGGATGATATTCTTGTTATTGGGCAGGACGATAATTCTATCGGCCCGCATTTCTTCAATTGCTTTCAGGATCCCGCCGGTGCTGGGGTTTAGCGTCTGGCCACCGGAAACTACGGTATCGGCTCCGAGGTTTTTCATGATCCCTGTTATTCCTTCACCCGCGCCAACTGAGATGATTCCAAAACGTTTACCGGAACCGGGCGGGCTGATTTCATTAACCCATTCCTGGTTCTGTTCGGCCATATTGTTAATCTTCAAATCGTGCAGGGTCCCGTGTTTGAGGCAATATTCCAGGACCAGGCCGGGGGCGTTGGAGTGGACATGCACCTTGGCAAACCCCTCCCCGCCGACCACCATCAGGCTGTCACCGTATTCAGATAGATCGAGACGCATTTTTTCCACAGGCAGGTCATGCCCTCTGACCAGAAGTTCAGTACAATACGTGAAATTGATTGTCTGGGCAATTTCACGGAAAGCGCTCTGGCTTTGCGGGTAAATGTTTTTTTCTCTTGTCCAGATTGTTTCAGATATAACTTTTGACAATGGCGACGCTGATTTGAGCGCGTGCAGGAAACCTTCCAGGATCACTACAAAACCCTTGCCGCCGGCGTCAACCACTCCTGACTGTTTCAGTACCGGAAGCAGTTCAGGAGTTTCCTGCAGGGCCGAAAAGGCCCTCTTTAAGACGGCGACCAACAACCTGAGCAGGTCGCTGCTACGCTGGGCGGAAGCTCCCTCGGCTGATTTTCTCACGACAGTTAGGATTGTGCCCTCAACCGGACTCATTACCGTACGGTAGGCTACTTTAGCCCCCTCTTCCAAGGCATTGGCAATATCGGAGGCTGCAGCCCGCTCGATGCCGCGGAGGGAGCAGGCAAACCCGTGCAGCACCTGGGAGAGGATCACACCCGAATTCCCCCTGGCGCCGAGCAAGCCGCCACGCGCCGCTGCTGCGGCTACCAGTCCGATATTATTTGATTCCACCACCTGTGCTTCTTTAACCGCCGACACCAGGGTCTGGTACATATTGGTGCCAGTGTCACCGTCCGGCACCGGAAAAACATTTAATGCGTCAATTTCTTCCCTTGACTTTCCCAGGAGCTCGACCGCGCCCTGGAGCATCATTTTTAGGTCCCCGCCGTCAAAAGAGTATATCGCCACTATTTCTTCTCCTGTTTATCGCAAATTACTTTTTTATTTCGACGCCCGTTATGATTTTCCTCCGCCCGGTAAAATAAGACCTTTGACAATTTCTCCGGCAAGTTGTACATTTAAATTAAAAATTATGGGTAAGGGGATTTTTATGGCAAAGGAGAATACTTTTGATATAGTGTCTCAGGTAGACCTGCAGGAGGTTAACAACGCCGTGGACCAGGCCGTCAGGGAATTGCGCACCAGATTTGACTTCAAGGGGAGCAAGAGTGATATTGGCTATGACCGTGATACGCTTATTCTCACCGGCGACGACGAGTTCAAACTGAAAAATGTCGTTGATATCCTGGAAGCGAAGCTGGTAAAGCGGGGGGTAAATTTAAAAGCCTTGAGATACGGCAAAATTGAGCCCGCGGCCAAAGATACCGTCCGCCAGCGGGTGACCCTGGTCCAGGGGGTGGATAAGGATAAGGCTAAAGTAATTACCAAACTGGTCAAAGACAGCAAGCTTAAAGTACAGGCTGCCGTGCAGGGGGACCAGGTCAGGATCAGCGGGAAAAACCGCGACGACCTCCAGGCAATTATGCAGATAATTAAAAATCATGATTTTGATATACCGCTTCAATTCGTCAATCTCCGTACGTTTTAACTTTAATTTAACAATCCTATAACAATGGAATAACCTGGTGTTGTTATAATGTGCGTAACATATGCACATTATAACATATAGGAGGCGGAGCGAACGGTGAGAAACAACAGGCGGTGCTTTATAGCCGCGGCAATCCTGGCGGTTATGTTAATGGTTGCGGGGTGCGGCAAAAAAGATGCGGGTAACCAGGGGGCGGAAGTATCGGGGAAAGTGTCGGCGTCCGGCTCGACAGCATTGCTTCCACTGGTAAAGCAGGCTGAAGCCGATTTTAAGCAGAAATACACCGCTGTTGACGTTAGCGTTTCGGGCGGCGGGTCCTTTACCGGCCTGAACCAGGTAGCTTCAGGGGCGGTTGACATTGGCAACTCTGATGTCCCTGTGACTCCGGAACTTAAAGATAAGGGCCTGGTTGAACACCAGGTTTCAGTTATCCCCTTTATTATTGTGGCTAACCCCGGAGTCGAACTTGACAGCCTGACCCAGGATCAGCTAATTGACATTTTCACCGGCAAATTTACCAACTGGAAGCAGCTTGGCGGGAAAGATCAGGCAATTATCATTATCGGGCGGTCAAGTTCTTCAGGTTCGCGGGCGGCAATTAAAGAAATAGTGCTAAAAGGGCAGGAATTTTCTGCGCAAAGTGTCGTGCAGGATTCTAACGGTGCCGTCCGGGCGGCAATTAGCAATACTCCGGGCGCGATTGGTTATATAGACCAGGCTTATGTAGACAAGACTGTAAAACCTATAAAATATAATGGAGTCGATTATTCCGTGGACAATGTCGCATCAGGGAAATATCCTATTTATACTTACGGCCGCATGTATACTAAAGGTGAAGCCGAAGGCGCCGTGAAAGCTTTTATCGAATTTATCCAGAGCGATGATTTTCAGAACGAGTATGTGTCTCAACTCGGGTTTGTTCCCATAAACAAGATGAAAAAATAATGAGATCTCATGGCCAAACCTTTTTAAAAATAAATATTTTCTAAAAAAAGCGCCTGTTGGGCGCTTTTTTACGCAGGAATTGCCTGTTTGCCGTCGAATAAAACAACTTTTATAAGGTGGGAACCGGTGGAAAATAATAATGAAAATAAAAGGGAATGTTCTGCGGACGCTGTGCGAAAGAAACGGCGGCCGGGGAAACGGTTCCTTGAATTTAGGTTGGACGTTGCCTCGTTATGTTAGTAATCCTGTTATTACCAGGGAAGGGAGCCGGGTGGAACAAAGGAGTGAGTTGGTTTGAGTGTCCTGGAAAACCTGGGCCGGGTGCGGGAGCGAATCAGCGCCGCTGCCTGCCGGGCCGGACGCAGCCCTGAGGAAATAAAGCTGTTGGCGGTTACTAAGACTGTGCCGCTTGAAATGATCAGGGAAGTGATAGAAGGCGGGGTGACCAGTCTCGGCGAAAACAGGGTGCAGGAGCTTGTGCAAAAATATCGTGATTTGCCCATTGGGCTGGAATGGCATTTAATCGGCCATTTGCAAACAAACAAAGTAAAAAAAATAATTGATAAAGTCGCGTTAATTCACTCTCTTGACCGCTGGCCCCTGGCAGAAGAGATCAACCTGGCGGCCCTGGAAAAAAATATCGTGGCCCGGGTGCTGGTGCAGGTTAACATAGCCGGTGAAACATCCAAATACGGCCTGTCACCGCTGGAATTGGTGGATTTCGTGGCCGCCGCCGCCCGCCTGCCGGGCCTGGATGTGCGGGGCCTGATGACTATCGCTCCCTGGACTGAAAACCCCGAGGAAGTGAGGCCTGTATTTCGCCGCCTGAAGGAGTTGGCAGTACATTTGAAGAATAAAAAGGCCGGGGCAACCTTGCAATATCTATCCATGGGCATGACCGGGGATTTTGAAGTGGCCGTGGAGGAAGGCGCCAATATTTTACGGATTGGAACGGCAATATTCGGCGAGCGGCACTGAGGTTTTAGATTATCAATAAGGAGGGATAATGGTGGCTGTAAAACTGATGGATAAGGTGCTTGGCTTTATGGGTTTTGAGGAAGAGGCCGGAGAAGATGACGAAAAGAATAGCCGTGAGGATATGCGTGAGGAACAGTCCTGGCAAAAAAAGAAGGAAAAGGGTACTGTCCTAAACCTGCACACCCAGAGGCAAGTGCGGGTAGTTGTGGTTGAGCCCAGGTCTTTTGATGAAGTACAGGGTATCACGGATAACTTAAAAAACCGGTGCCCGGTTATCGTAAACTTGGAGCAGGCGGAGCCCGACCTGGCGAAACGGGTGGTCGATTTTGTAAGTGGCGCTACTTACGCGCTAAATGGAAGCCTTCAGAAAGTGGGAAACGGTATCTTTCTTTTTGTGCCCAACAATATGGATATTAGCAGCGAATTGAAAAATCAGAGCAAAGAAAAAGGACTTTTCCCTTGGATTCGTTCATAGAATACGTAAGGGGATGACATAATGCCATTAAAGGGGCAAAAAATCGGCTGCCTTGGCGGGGGAGCCATGGGCGAGGCATTGGTTACGGGACTTCTCAGGGAAGGCTTGGTGGCGCCCGCTGATCTTTATGTCAGTGATATCAATCAAGAGCGGCTGGAATACCTTAATAAAAAACTGGGAGTCAATATAACGGCGGATAATACTGCCGCAATAAAGGCGGCGGATATCGTTATTCTGGCTGTAAAACCGCAAGTTATCATCCCGCTTTTGAAAGAAATTGCCCCGGCGGCGCGGATGAGCCAGACCTTCATTTCCATCGCGGCAGGTATTACTATTGAACAGCTCCAATCTTGTTTTGAAAGCCCCATACCGGTAGTGCGGGTAATACCCAATACCCCCTGCCTTTTAGGGGAGGGCGCCAGCGCGATAAGCGCGGGGAAATACGCCTGTGAAGAAAATATAAAAAAGGCGGTGGCTATTTTTGCCGCGGCGGGTAAAGTAGCGGCAGTACCCGAAACATTGTTGGACTGTGTAACTGGATTGAGCGGCAGCGGCCCGGCCTACATGTACGTGATCATGGAGGGGTTTATTGACGGGGCGGTGCGGCTAGGCTTGCCCAGGGACACAGCCAGGGTTTTGGTTGCCCAGACCATGCTCGGCGCGGCTAAAATGGTCCTGGAAACAGGTGAACATCCCGGCAAATTAAAGGATATGGTAACCACACCAGGCGGGACCACCATGGCCGGTCTTTTTGCGTTGGAAGAAGGGAGCGTAAGGGCGCTGATGATGAAAGCGGTTGCCGCTGCCGCTGAACGTTCCCGCGAGATGTCCATTATAAAGTAAAGTGTGTGGGGTGTAAAATGGGTGTTATTACTACTGCCGTTGATGTAGCTTTTAGGGTATACTCTTATCTCTTGATAATCCGGATCCTTCTTTCATGGATCCGCCATAATCCTTACCAACCGGTAATCAGGTTTATTTATGAAGTTACCGATCCTTACCTGAACCTGTTTAGAAGGGTTCTCCCGCCCTTCGGGATGATGGATCTTTCACCTATACTGGCCTTCATTGCGCTGCAATTGCTGGAGTGGCTGGTTTACCAGATTTTACGCTTTTTATAAATTGTCGAGGTTAAATCGCGCTTATGACGGAAAAATTGATTATAATGTAATTTATAGCCGACCCGAGGTGAAGAATCCATGTTGACTCCGCTGGATATACAAAAGAAAGAGTTCCGACATACTTTCCGGGGCTATAATGTGTATGACGTCGATTCTTTTTTGGACAGAGTTATCCAGGACTATGAGAAATTGTATAAAGAGAACCTGGATCTCACGGAGAAACTGGCCCAGGCTAATCAAAATATGACCAGCTACCGTGAGATTGAGGAAGTGCTGAAGAACACCATGGTCATGGCCCAAAAAAACGCTGATGAATTAAAGAGGAATACGGAAAAAGAAACCGCGTTAATACTGGATCGGGCCAGAGTCGAAGCGGACCAGATAGCCCGGGAGGCCGAACAAGAAGCAGTCGCGCTGATCCGGAAGGCCGAGCAGCAAGTCGATGGGATGGTATCCGAGGCGGAAAAAAAAGTTCAACTAATCCTTGAAGAATATCACAGGATTGAAAGACAGTCGCAGGTGTTCAGAATGCGTTTCCGGGCTCTATTGGAAGCGCAGGTCAGGTTCCTGGAGAGTGAGGAAGAAGTACCGATAGAAGAGGAAAAGATTTGGGAAGGACCTATATGTGAGGACAATTCCGGGCTGTCAGTTCCGGCGTAGTTGCAGTCAGTAAGAAAAGAGCTGTTATTAACGAATGGTTATGCAATTATTTATAATTTTAACTAAAGCCTCCACATTATGGAGGCTTTAGTTAAAATTATAAATAATAATTAAATTTTACTTTTGTTTACTATCTATAAGGAGTATGCAATTTGGACAACCTCAAGAAATTTTTGAGCAATAGGCGGCCCAGAATTAATTTTGAAGAAGTATACACCGTTTCAGCAGTATTGCTCCCTATTATCGAAGCTAACGGTGAACCACACGTTCTCTTCGAGGTCAGGGCCAGCCGGCTTAAAAGGCAACCCGGGGAAATATGCTTTCCGGGCGGCCGGGTGGAGCAAAATGAGATAGCGTGGCCGCAAGAGACGGCAGTGCGTGAAGCTACGGAAGAATTAGGCGTTGCCAGGGACCAGGTTGAACTAATAGGCCCTCTGGACTATTTTGTAAACCCGCTTGGAACGTTGGTTTATCCATTCGTTGGAAAAATCCACGGGTATAGCGGGATAGTTCCCAATCCGCATGAGGTGGAGGAAATTTTCCTAGTCCCTGTGGGATATTTTTTTGAGAAACACTTTTCCCGAAGCAGCTACGAAGTAGCGACACGTTACGCTCAGGATTTTCCTTTTGACCGGATTCCCCCGTCTTACAAAAGGGGCTGGCAGACTATGGGGTCTTTCCCGGTATATTTCTATGAATACGGTAACAGATTCATCTGGGGATTAACTGCCGGGATCCTGCATAACTTCATTAGTCTTTGCCGGCCGGAGTGGCTGATAAAAAGTTAGTGTAAAGATGCGCAATAGATGGGATAGTGAGTGACTTGCTGTGTATCAGGGAAGAAAGAGACGCCGTTATTTTCAAGGTGAGAGTGCAGCCAAGAGCCGCCGTAAACCAGGTGGCGGGGCTGTTTGAGGATGCTGTCAGGATACGCTTGACAGCGCCGCCGGTGGATGGAGCCGCTAATGAGGCTTGCCGGGCTTTTTTGGCCGGACTGTTATCTGTCCCCCGATCCCGGGTGGAGATAGTGTCCGGCCACACCGGCCGCAATAAGATGGTTAGAATTACTGGCGTGGGCGCGGCAGTAGTGTTGAACGCTTTTGGCCTATAGATTATTCCTGAACTTTGCCATTGCTTTTTCCATTCCCGCCGCGATGTTATTAAGTTCTGCAGCCGCGGATGATACCTCTTCCATGGCCGCGGTTTGTTCTTCGGTAGTTGCGGCCACGTTTTGTACTGCCCCGCTAACCTGCTCGGCGGCTACTGCTACTTCCTGGGTCTTTTGGTTAAAATCCTGCACAAGCTCAATGACCTCGATCAATGACTGGCTAACTTCCTGCACCACCCGGCTGCCACGGTCCACGTTTTCCTTGCTGTTTTCCATATCGGCGGCAGCCCTGGACGATTGTTTATGCACTTCGCCGATTATCCGGTTTATTTCCCCTGCCGATTGTGCGGAGCTTTCGGCCAGCTTACGCACTTCTTCCGCGACTACGGCAAATCCTCTGCCGGCTTCTCCAGCCCGGGCAGCCTCAATGGCGGCGTTTAATGCCAGCAAGTTGGTTTGTCCGGCGATGGCGTTGATAGTATCTACAAATTGCCCGACGTCGCCCACGGCCCGGTTTAACGTACTCATAGACTCGGCCACCTGGCTCGCGGACTCTCTCATTTTCTGCATGGTGTTTATTACCGTGTCGATACCCTGTTGTCCCTGGTCTGCCCGCCGGCTGGCTTCCTCAGCCTGCTCGGACACTTCTTTTATGCTTTCCACCACGTTTTCCACAGTGGCGGATATTTCACTGACTGTCGAGGCGTTTGCCGTGGCTGCGGCGGCAGTCTGATCAGCCTGTTGAGCCAGCGTTTCGGCGGTGTCGGATACTTGAGTGCTGGCCAGGGCGGTATTGCCGATCAGTTTTTTCAAATCCACGCGCATTCCTTCAAAAGATCGGGCAAGCTGGCCGATCTCATCCTGGGTATTCGCCTCTACCTCCGTATCCAGATCTCCCTTCGCCAAGCGGTTAGTAGCGCCGATCAGGCCGTTAATCGGCCGGATTGTGTTATTCGTTAAGAACCAGCCGAGCGCCAGCAGCAGTATCGAGGTAATTGCGATTATAATGAATGTAATCCGGCTGAGGCCGTTTATAGCGCCGAATACTTCATTGCGGTCGGCGACAATGGCCAGGATCCAGTTGGCGGTGGGGACGGGTTGGTAGTTAAGAATGGAGTCGACGCCTTGATACTTGTATTCCGCGTTACCCGCTTTATTGGATGTCATCGCCCGCATGATGCCGGCCATTTGCGCCGATATAGTGGCGCTTTCTTTGGTAAGGTCCTGTCCAAGCAAACTTTTATCCGGGTGGGCTATACAGATGCCGTTTGTGTCAATAAGATAAGCCCGCCCGTTATTTCCGTGCTTCATTGCCAGGATCTCTTCGGACAGCTTGTCCAGGTTCACTATGCCAATAAGGACGCGGAGCAGGCGGCCGTCTTTTTTCACCGGCACCGCTATGGCCATTGACAGTTTACCGTCGCTTTTAGATACTATCGGTTCGGAAAAAACGAGGTCCTGTCCGCTGGTTACCGCTTTATAATAATCGCGGTCGGCTACCGATGTTTTCTTGAAATCAGTTAAATATACCGTGCCGTTTTCCGCCACTGCCAGGTTGTTAAAATAGCATGTCCGGTCTTCTGACAAGCGGTCGAGTTCCGCATACAGGTGGGCCTGCGCGGCCTCCCAGTCGTTGCTCTGAATTATGGGAGAATTAGCTAAAGCTTCAAGCTTGTCGACATGCTGCCGGATTCTTTCGTCGACCATTTTGCTGTTGGCGACGGCACTTTCTTTCAGGGCATTGTGCAACTGGGCGGCCAGGTTTTGTCTGGCGACAAGCAGGGCAATAAGGTTGGTGGCGATCAACGCTGCCACTGCCAGCAAAAGCAAAGCTAGAATTTTTGACTTGATACTGTTTAACAAAGAGATCTCTCCTTATGCTAATCTAATACTCTTTTTCAATTGCCAGCGGGCTCATATCCCCCCTCTGCCCGCTCATGCGCTTCAAACGGTTCCCTCGTTTGTCCTCATGCTCTTTGGATACTGATTCTACGGCAGGAATAAAAACCCTCCTGAAAATTGACAATATTTATCAAGGAATTAACTTTTTTTATTAGGTATTCCGGTAAAAGATATTATGATTGCGGTGGCGGGCGGTTATTTGTTTAACGAAAGTTGACTGCCCTGGCGCTTTTTTATATAATATTCCATGTTAGAGGATCATTTTTACCTGTGAACGGGAAGAGTAGGCGTGGTAATCCGCTCAGAGAGTCCGGGCTGGAGGTGTGAGCCGGGCGCGGACAACCGTTGAAAATCACCCGGGAGGCGCCGGCTGAAACCATGCAAGGGGATTAAGCGCGGACGGTTCGCCACCGTTAGATGGCGGCTAAAGCGGCGGGCCTTTTACATATTTTGTGTTCATACAGGCCGGCAGTTAGGGTGGTACCACGGGTGATAAGCCCCGTCCCTTGTAAGGGGCGGGGCTTTTAGAATAATTACGCTTGTATGGCTGGTCTCTATTGCTCTAAAACGTTTAATTTCTGTGAGGTGTGAGGAATGGATTACAGTAAAACTTTAAATTTGCCTAAAACCGACTTCCCGATGCGGGCTAACCTGCCGGAACGGGAGCCCGAGTTTTTAAAATTCTGGGATGAAATCGATATTTACCGCAAAGTCCAGGAGAAAAACAACGGCCGCCCGAAGTACGTTCTGCATGACGGCCCTCCCTATGCCAACGGACACATTCACCTGGGCCATGTCCTGAATAAAGTGCTAAAAGACATTGTGGTAAAGTTCCATTCCATGTCCGGGTATGATTCACCTTACGTGCCGGGCTGGGACACCCATGGCCTGCCCATCGAGCAGGAGGCGATTAAGGCTTTCGGCCTGAACCGCCACGGTATCAACCTGGTTGATTTTCGAAAAAAGTGTAAGGAATTTGCCTTGAAGTTTGTAGATATCCAGCGGGAAGAATTTAAGCGGCTGGGTGTGCGGGGCGAGTGGGACAAACCATACCTTACCTTGATGCCTAACTTTGAGGCCCGCCAGATCGGCGTCTTCGGGGAAATGGCCCGGAAGGGCTATATCTACAAGGGCTTAAAGCCGGTATACTGGTGCGCCGCCTGTGAAACCGCCCTGGCCGAGGCGGAGGTGGAGTACGGTGACGAAACGTCGGCTTCCATCTATGTCAGGTTTCCGGTGAAGGACGGTAAAGGCGTTTTGCCGGAAGAAGACACCTATGTGGCAATCTGGACCACTACCCCCTGGACATTGCCCGCCAATGTGGCGATATGCCTTCACCCGGATTTTGAATATGAACTAATCAGGATAGGTAAAGAAAAATACGTGGTGGCGAAAGAACTAAAAAACAGCTTCCTGGGAACAATCGGCGCGGGCGGCGCCGAAGTGGTAAAGGAATTCAAAGGTTCCGGCCTGGAAAAGGTGGAATGCTCGCACCCGTTTATAGACAGGACTTCGCTGGTGATCCTCGGCGAACTTGTTACCCTGGAACAGGGCACCGGCTGCGTCCATATCGCTCCCGGCCACGGCATGGAAGATTTTATGGTGGGGCAACAGTACGGCCTTCCGGTGCTTTCACCTGTGGACGGCAAAGGACGCTTCACCGATGAAGGCGGCATTTTTACCGGGCAGTTCTACCTTGACGCCAACAAGGCAGTACTTGAAGAATTGGAGCGCCAGGGCCATTTGCTGAAACATGCCACTTTCAGTCACCAGTATCCTCACTGCTGGCGCTGTAAAAAGCCTATACTTTTCCGCGCCACCGAGCAGTGGTTCGCTTCTATTGACGGTTTCCGCCAGGTTGCTCTCGACGCAATCCGCAAGGTGCGCTGGATCCCCGAGTGGGGCGAGGAGCGGATTTACAGCATGGTAGCAAACCGGAGCGACTGGTGTATCTCCCGCCAGCGCACCTGGGGAGTGCCAATCCCCATCTTTTACTGTAATGACTGCGGTCATGATTTAATCAATGATGAAACTATCAGCCACATCCAGAAGCTTTTCCGGGAACACGGCTCCGATATCTGGTTCGCCCGCGAAGCCGCCGGACTGCTGCCCCCGGGCATAAAATGCCCGAAGTGCGGCTCCGTAAGTTTTACCAAGGAGACCGACATCATGGACGTATGGTTCGACTCCGGCACCAGTCACATGGGAGTGCTTGACGAGCAGCCGGCCTGGCCGGACCTGCGCTGGCCGGCGGATCTCTATCTGGAGGGCAGCGACCAGCACCGCGGCTGGTTTAACTCTTCCCTTTCCACCGCGGTGGCCGTCACCGGGCAGGCACCCTACCGGGCAGTGCTGACCCATGGCTTTGTAGTAGACGAACAGGGGCGGAAACAGTCAAAATCCTTAGGCAATGTTGTCGACCCGGCCAAGGTGATAAAACAATTGGGCGCTGATATCCTGCGCCTGTGGGTAAGTTCGGCCGATTACCGGAGCGACCTGGCGGCTTCACCCAATATCCTGAAGCAAATAACCGAGGCTTACCGGAAGATCCGGAATACCTGCCGCTTCCTCCTCGGCAACCTGTATGACTTCGACCCGGCTAAAGATATGGTAAAGTATGAGCAACTGCCCGAAATCGACCGCTGGGCGCTGTTGAAGCTGCAAAAGTTGACCAGGCGGGTTATAGCGGGCTACCAGAATTTCGAATACCATGTCGTCCACCATGCCATCCACGGTTTTTGTACCGTCGATATGAGCGCTCTATATCTGGATATTATCAAAGACAGGCTATATACTGAGGCTCCCCGTTCAAACGGGCGCCGGGCCGCCCAGACTGTCATGTATGAAGTATTGACCACCCTGGTGCGCCTGCTGGTGCCGGTGCTGGCCTTTACCTCTGAAGAAATCTGGCGTTATGTGCCGGGCGATAAAGGGGGCGCGGCCAGTGTTCAGCTTACCGATATGCCGGAAGTTAATGAATTGTATATCGATGATGAATTGGACCAGAAATGGGAGCGTATTCTGGCCGTGCGGGGTGAGGTCACTAAAGTGCTGGAAGCAGCGCGGCGGGGAAAAGTGATCGGGAATTCACTGGAGGCGTACGTCGACTTGTATGCGGAAGAAGAGCTGTACGCTTTCCTGGAGCCGTTGGCAGCCGAACTGTCTACTATTTTTATCGTTTCAGGAGCCTCCCTGAAGCGGTTGAGCGGAGCGCCGCAAGATGTTAAATGTTCCGAGGTTTTACCGGAGCTGGCTATAGCAGTTAAGCAGGCAAATGGGCAAAAATGCGAGCGCTGCTGGATATACCACGAAGATGTGGGGGTTGACCCCGAACATACGACTATTTGCCCGCGGTGCGCGCAGGTAATTAAAAGTTAGAAAAGGTAATAATAATTAAGAAACCTTCCTCAAATGAGGAAGGTTTCTATGTGAAGAGCCCGTAATGGCTTTTGCTGAATTATCATGTATATCCTTATTTATAGTAATTATTAACTACCATAAACTCATGCTAGTAGTCATAGACTAATAGCATTTGGAAACCATGATAATAATCTTAGCTTTACTCCGGTAAAATATCACTTTTAACTTACAACAATTAATTATAACTGGTGTAAGCCTTCTGGAATATCTACCGGTTTACCGGCCGGTAAAATCAAACCGTTGCGGCTTGATTTTACTTTTTGAGCCATTACGTACTCTTAATTGTATTTTCCCCACAAGTTAAGATATTATTAATTTAATTATTTGTTAATATCATCCACTGTAAAGTGTGATAATATAATTAACGGTGATGCGATATGTTCGTTTTTATTATTTTCGGGACTTTATTGTTGGATCAGGCATCTAAAGCAGTGGTGCAGATGTTGATGTACCATGGGGAATCGATACCGGTTGCTCCGCCTGTTTTTTATCTAACCTATATCCTTAATCCAGGTGCTGCGTTCGGAATACTGGCCCACAGGACTCCGATATTTATTACCGTGACGATATTGCTGGCTGCCGGGGTGTTGCTGGGGTATAAAAAGTTGCCCCCGGAGAGGCGGCTGTTACGGTACGGCCTGGGGTTGGTTGTAGGGGGGGCGCTCGGTAACCTGGCGGACCGGCTGCGGTGCGGGTTTGTGGTGGATTTCCTGGACTTCCGCGTGTGGCCGGTCTTTAACCTGGCTGATATAGCTATTGTTACCGGGGCCTGCTTTCTTGTCTGGGAATTATTAAAAAATAACGATAAGAAGCCTGAGAAGGAAAGAGGAATTTGACTGTGGAATTAAACTCCTTTGAGGTAGACAATGGATGTGCCGGGAAACGCCTGGACATTTTCCTGGCCGGCGCCGCAAAGGAATTGAGCCGCTCTTTTATTCAGAAGTTGATAGCGGAGGGAATGTCCTTGGTCAACGGCGAGGCGGTCCGGGCCAGTTATAAAGTAAGGCCGGGAGATTTGGTAGTCTTAAAAATCCCCGGGTTGGAAGCGCCTGCTGTTAATCCGGAGCCCACTCCCCTGGATATTTACTATGAGGACAGCGACGTCATTGTGGTGAACAAGCCGAGGGGAATGGTGGTGCACCCGGCGGCGGGCAATTATTCCGGCACACTGGTTAATGCCCTTCTCTACCACTGCGGGGATTTGTCTGGGATAAACGGGGTGGCGCGGCCGGGCATTGTGCACCGGCTGGATAAAGATACTTCCGGCCTGATAATGGCGGCAAAAAACGATGCCGCCCACCTGAGTCTGGCCGGTCAATTGAAGGAGCGGCTGGTTAAACGCCGTTATCTTGCGCTGGTGCATGGACGCATCGGTGAGGAATCAGGTGTTATAGAAGCCCCGATCGGACGCGACCCAAGGGACAGGCAAAAGATGGCCGTGGTGGAAAGAAACTCTAAGCACGCGGTCACCCGCTACCGTGTGCTCAGTCGCTTTTCCGGTTATACTTATCTCCGGATCGGGCTGAAAACCGGCCGCACCCACCAGATCAGGGTACACATGGCCTATATCGGGCACCCGGTGGTGGGAGACCCAAGGTACGGCCCGGCCCGGCCTCATTTTGGCCTGGACGGGCAATTCCTCCACGCCGCGGTACTGGGTTTCAGACACCCGCGCACCGGGGAATACCTGGAGTTCGAAGCGCCTGTGCCCCGGGTGCTGAAAGATATTTTACAGAAATTTACGCCTGAGAATCCTTAGAATACGGATGAGTTCTAGTAATGGTTGTGCCCGGCGCTATTTATCGCCGGGCTTTTTTTTGATATAATGGCAATAACGTTTGAAAAGATTTCCGCCGGAGGGTATAATGAAAAAAACCGGCCCTTATGCCGAGGTAATCGTTGATCTTAATGCCCGGAGGACCGACCGGGTTTTTCACTACGCTGTTCCTCCTGAACTGTGGGATAAGGTCGATGTGGGGGCCAGGGTTCTTGTTCCCTTTGGCGGCAGGCGCCTGGCTGGGTATGTCGTGGGGTTCGGTTATCCCGGCGGTGCGGTGAACATCAAGGAAATAGCCGGAGTGTTGGACGCGTGGCAGGTTTTTACCCCTGAACTGTTAGCATTGGCCCGCTGGATGGCGGAAAGTTATCTCTGCAGCACGGCGGAGGCACTCCAGCGCATACTTTCCCCCCGGCTGCAGGTAAAGGGTACACGTGTAGTAAAGCATCTCCGAACTACCCTGTCTGAGGCGGAACTGGAAATATTTATAAGCTCACTGGACCGGGCTCCTAAACAGGCGGCTGTATTAAGAACAGCCGTAAAATGTCCGGGACTGACCCGCAAGGAGTTGGCCGACGCGGCTGAAGTATCGCCTTCAGTGGTGGATTCGCTGGTTGAGAAAGGTATTCTGGCAGTATCGGCGGAGGAGGTGCTCTGTCGGCCGGGCCGGCCTGCCGGGAGTTTTGCGAAAATAGAAACGCTGGATCTTAATGCAGGGCAAAAGGACGCTCTGGAAAAAGTCGCGGGGGCGATCCGCCAAAGATCGTTTGGTGTTTTCCTTTTGCATGGCGTCACCGGAAGCGGCAAGACCGAGGTTTACTTGCGGGCTATCGCTGCGGTGCTGGAAACCAGCCGCCAGGCTTTGGCCCTGGTGCCGGAGATATCGTTGACGCCACAAATGGTGGACCTCTTCCGTGAGAGGTTCGGCGGGCAGGTAGCTGTGTTGCATAGCGCCCTCTCCGGCATGGAAAGATATGGCGAATGGCGGCGGGTAAAGGAAGGCGCAGCGCCCGTGGTCCTGGGGACCCGCTCGGCGGTTTTTGCCCCCATGCCCAGTCCGGGGCTTTTTGTTATCGACGAAGAACATGAATCATCATATAAACAGGACGGCCACTTGCGCTACCACGCCAGGGAGATCGCCCTAAAAAGGGCTCAGCTTGCTGGAGCGGTGGTATTGCTGGGCAGCGCAACCCCTTCCCTGGAATCTCAATTCAGGGCTTCCGCTGGCGGCCCGTATCAACTTGTCACACTTAATGAAAGAATTGACGGGCGTTCCCTCCCGCCGGTGCGGGTGGTGGATATGCGCAGGGAACAGAAAGAAGGACACCGTGGTATCTTCAGCCGTGTGCTCATTGCCGCGGTAAGCAGACGTCTGGAAGAGCGCGAGCAGACGCTGCTTTTCTTGAACAGGCGGGGGTTTGCCAGTTTTGTGATATGCCGGGAATGCGGGATGGTTTTTAAATGCCCGAGGTGTGATATCTCTTTGACTTACCACCAAGACGGCCGGTTGAGGTGCCATTACTGCAACTATACCGTAGGGCTGCCGGACCGGTGCCCTGGCTGTGGCAGCTATCATATCGGACAATTTGGAGCGGGTACGCAGAAAGTGGAAGAAGAGGCGCGCCGGTTTTTTCCGGGAGCGCGGATCCTCCGCATGGACAGCGATTCTACCGCCCGTAAGGGATCCCACGCGCAAATCGTCAACGCTTTTCGTGACAGGAGGGCGGATATCTTAATCGGCACCCAGATGATCGCAAAGGGCCTGGATTTTCCCGGAGTGACCCTGGTTGGGGTGATAAACGCCGACACGACTTTGCATATGCCCGATTTCCGCGCGGCGGAGCGGACTTTTCAGTTGTTAACCCAGGTGGCCGGCAGGTCGGGGCGGGGCAGTTTGCCCGGGGAAGCGCTTATCCAGACCTATTGCCCGGAGCACTACAGTATTACTGCCGCCGCGGCGCACGATTGCAATAAATTTTACCAGAACGAGATGCCGGTAAGGCGGTCTTTAGGATACCCGCCTTTCGGCCATCTGGCCAGGCTACTCTTGACTCATGAGGATGAGGAAACAGTTAAAAAAGGCGCCGCGCTGGTAAAAGAATTGCTGAATAATTTATTGCCGGGTGAAAAGAAAAGTGTTTCTATTCTCGGGCCGGCTCCGGCGCCGCTAGGCAAAATTAAGGATAGATTCCGCTGGCAGTTGGTGTTAAAGGCATATAACCGCAATTTATTAAGGGATATAATAAAAGAAGGCCTGTCCGTGCTGGAGAAGAATCATTCATCTTTCAAACCGGCGATTAACGTAGATATAAATCCCCAGGGGATGTTATAAAAGGAGGAATAATTTTGGCGGTATATAAGATTGTTGAGTTGGGAAATGAAATACTGAGAGAGAAAGCTAAAGCGGTGCCGAAAATAACGCCAAATATTTTAAAACTCCTGGATAACATGGCTGAAACAATGTATGGCGCCAAGGGCGTCGGCCTGGCCGCGCCACAAGTTGGAGTAGCAAAACGGGTAGTTACGGTAGATAGCGGCAAGGGGTTGGTCGGGTTGATTAATCCCGAGATAATAAAATTTGATGGGCTGGAGACCGACAGTGAGGGGTGCCTGAGTGTTCCCGGGACCATTGGGGATGTCGACCGGGCAGCTATGGTTGAGGTAAAATACCTGGACCGCCTGGGAAAAGAGCAAATTATTAAAGCCGCCGGCTTATTTGCCAGGGCGCTTCAGCATGAGATCGACCACCTGGACGGTATCTTGTTTATCGACCGGGCTAAGAATATCAGAAAAATAGAGCAGGAATAGAAACAAGTTATTTTTGAGGGATGAGAGATGCGTATTGTATTTATGGGTACTCCCGATTTTGCAGTGCCGTCGTTAAAGGCCTTAGTTGGGGCAGGCCACGATGTGCCGGCTGTTGTGTCTCAACCTGACCGGCCAAAGGGCCGGGGGAAAAAGTATACGCCACCGCCGGTCAAGGAAGCGGCCAGTGGTTTAGGTTTACCGGTAATTCAGCCGGACCGGGTGAATGACCCGGATTTTCTTGGGTTATTGAAGGGTCTGTCACCTGAAGCAATCGTGGTGGTGGCCTTCGGGCGGCTTTTACCTCCGGATATTCTTTCGCTGCCCGAACATGGCTGTATAAATGTCCACGCCTCCCTGTTGCCGAAGTACCGGGGCGCAGCGCCTATTCACTGGGCGGTGATCAACGGCGAAAAGGAAACCGGGGTTACCACCATGTTTATAAATGAAGGGCTGGATACCGGGGATATGATAATCCGGGAAGTGGTTCCAATTTATGAAGAAGACTCTGTAGGCTCCGTTCACGACCGCCTTGCTTTAGTGGGAGCGCGGTTGTTGATTGAAACATTGGATTTGATCAGGCAAGGGCGGGCGCCCAGGACACCTCAGGCGGGTGAATTCACTTATGCTCCCATGATAACCGGAGCAAACGAGCTGATCAGGTGGGATAAGCCTGCCAGGGATATCTTCAACCATATCCGCGGTATGGATCCCTGGCCGGGCGCGCGTACCTACCTGGGGGACAAGATACTGAAAATCTGGCGTGCCGCTGTCATTGAGGAGGAAGTGCCGCAGGCCGAACCGGGCCGGGTGTTCGAAACCGGGCGGGACGGCATTTCCGTCGGGACAGGCAATGGGTTGCTTATGATTACCGAGCTTCAACTACAGGGGGGGAAGCGTATGAGTGCCGCAGACTTTTTAAGGGGGACACCAGCGCCCGCGGGTACACTGTTTTCAAGTGTTCCCGGGACGGGGGGCGGGGCGCGATGAAAGCGGGCCCGTTCAACCCGGTGCGCAAGAGGCTGTTTATTGGGCTGTTAAGCGCCAGCTTGCTGGGAGCCGGCCTGTTCTTGACGGCAATATGGTACATTGCCGCAAACCCTACCCAAAGCATATTTGACCAACTGCTTCTGCTGGCGCTGGGCACTTTGCTGGTGGGTGGCATAGTGGTGGCCGGTTTCGGTGTTGGGGGCATAGTTCTTACTATCCTCTACGCCAGAGATATTTCTGCCCTACGGGGACCGATGCGGGTGGCCGTAAATATTTTTTTCCCGCTGGCGCTGGCCCTTGGCAGGTTTTTTCATATTGACAGGGACAGGATTAAGAAATCCTTTATTGAAGTGAATAATTTCCTCGTAAAGTCCAAAGCGCTCAAACTGCTCCCCAAACAGATCCTCTTGCTTGCTCCGCACTGCCTGCAAAAAAGCGACTGTCCTTATAAAATAACCGTGAACATGGATAACTGCCACCGCTGTGGGGGATGCGTGGTAAGCGAGCTTCTCGATTTGAGAGATAAGTACGGCATTAATATGGGTATGGCCACGGGGGGAACCCTGGCCCGTAAGTTTGTTCAAGAGTACCATCCCCGTGGTATTGTAGCTATAGCATGTGAACGTGATCTCACAAGCGGTATTCAGGACTCCAACCCCATCCCGGTGCTGGGTTTGACGAATGAGAGGCCTTTCGGGCCGTGCTTTAACACGCGTGTTAAAGTGCCGAAGGTGGAGGAGGCCATCTGTTTCTTTATCAGGGAGAAAGGCAGTTTGGCTATCTAATATAGAACAACATAGGTGTTTGATTCCGGAAAGGATGACTGTTATTGCCCAATATTTCCGCCAGAGAATTGGCACTGAAGGTACTTATAGCGGTTGAGAGAGAAGAAGCCTACGCCAATCTGGCTTTGGGCCATGCATTGGAGAAATACCGGCCCGGTAAACTTGACCGGGCTTTTGCTACTGAATTGACTTACGGGACGTTGCGGTCATTAAATACTATTGATTGGGTGCTGGCGCGGTTTAGCAAGAAACCCCTGAAATCTCAGACCGCGGCGCTCCGCAACATCCTGCGTCTTGGAGTATACCAGCTGATGTTTATGGACCGGGTCCCCCCTTCCGCCGCCTGTGACGAAGGAGCGGAGATGGCGCGCAGGCATGGACATCCCGGTTTGGTTAAGTTTGTAAATGGGGTGTTGCGCAACATATCACGGCAGGTTGGAGAAATAAAGTTTCCGGAAATTGAACATAATCCAATTGAACATATTTCGTTGCGTTATTCACACCCGGCCTGGCTGGTGGAGCGGTGGCTCAACCAATTCGGACTGGAGGAAACGGCCGCTCTTTGCCGGGCTAATAATGAACCGGCTCCCAACACGGTGCGGACCAATACCCTCAAGCTGACGAGAGCCGGCCTCGCGGCCCGGCTGAGCGAAGAAGGGCTGACGGTGCGCGAAACCAACTTTGCCCCGGAAGGAATTAATATAGAAGGCTTCTTTACTATTAATTCGCTGGCGGCTTTTAGAGAAGGTCTGTTTCAGGTACAGGATGAAAGCTCAATGCTGGCCGGAACGGCTTTAATGCCCTGTCCGGGGGCTTGCGTGCTGGATTCGTGCAGTGCGCCCGGCGGTAAAACCACTCACCTGGCGCAGCTAATGGAAAACCGTGGTGAAATCCTGGCGGTGGACATTTACCCGCATAAGCTCAAATTGATCAAAGAAAATTGTGACCGCCTCGGCGTTAGTATTGTAAGAGGATTAGCCCGGGATGCCAGAGAATTGCCGGAGCAACTGCGCGAATGGGCCGATTTCGTCCTGGTAGACGCTCCTTGCTCCGGTCTGGGTGTCCTTAGACGCCGTCCCGATGCCCGCTGGCGTAAGGCCCCGGGCCAGATCCCCGCCATTGTTCAAATTCAGGCCGGGATTTTAGCCGGCGCCGCCCGCTGCCTGAAGAAAGGGGGGGTTTTGGTATACAGCACCTGTACTACTACCCCTGAAGAGAACTTGGGACAGGTTGAAGATTTCCTTGCCCGGCAGCCGGATTTTGAGCTGGAAGATTTGACTCCCTTTCTGCCGGATAATTTAGACTTTAAAGGAACAATGGCCAGAGGTTATTTGGAAATATTGCCTCACCTGCATGGAATAGACGGCTTTTTCATATCCCGGATGAGAAAAAAAGGATAGGTTAAAATGTTGGAGAATAGTTTTATCTAAGGAGGATGGTTCCAGGCGAAATGGCGGGCAGGATCAATATGATAGATCTCACCCAATCTGAGCTGGTAAGATTGATACAGGGTCTGGGCGCCGAGAATTACCGGGCTAAGCAAGTAATAGAATGGGTTTTTCAAAAAGGCGCTTCATCCTTGGAAGAAATGACCAATTTGCCAAAGGATTTAAGAAAGCGGCTAGCGGCTGTAGCCGGGACCGGGTATCTCGAAATCGGGGCCAAACAGGTTTCCCGGGGAGGGGATACAATAAAATACCTTTTTGGACTGGATGACGGGCAGGCGGTGGAAAGCGTTTTAATTAAGCACAACTATGGCAATTCTGTTTGCGTTTCCACCCAAGTCGGTTGCCGGATGGGTTGCCGCCTTTGCGCCTCGGGTCTGGAAGGCTTTGTCCGGAACCTCACCCCCGGTGAAATTTACGGGCAAGTCCTTGGTATTCAGAAAGATAATGGGGAGAGGATAAGCCATGTAGTGATCATGGGCTCCGGTGAACCTTTGGACAACTATAGAGCGACCCTGACTTTTATAAAAAACGTTACTGCTCCATATGGCCTTAATATCGGCCAGCGCCATGTCACTGTTTCAACCTGCGGCCTTGTGCCCCGGATAAGGGAGTTGGCCGGAGAAAAGCTGGCGATTACCCTGGCGGTATCACTGCATGCTCCGTACGACTCCCTGCGCGATATACTGGTACCGGTAAATAAAAAATACCCGCTGCGGGAGTTGATGGCAGCCTGCCGGGATTATGCTGTTGAGACGGGCAGGCGGGTAACTTTTGAATATGCGCTTCTGTCAGGGGTGAACGATAGCCGGGAGCACGCCGCCAAACTTGGCCGGCTGCTGTCGGGGATGCTGTGTCACGTTAATTTGATTCCGGCTAATCCTGTGCCGGAACTGGATGTCAAACCGCCGCCGGATAAGCGGCGGGTGGAGCAGTTTAAAGCTGCCCTTGAGGCAATGGGGATAACCGCGACGATCCGGCGCGGGCTGGGCGCGGACATTGATGCCGCCTGCGGGCAATTGAGGCGAAGGATTATGAAGGACGCCTGCAAAGACTAAGGGGTGAGTTTTATGGGTGTTTTCTCCGATTTGGAAGGTAATCTGGAAAAGTATATAGAAGGTTTCTTCAAGGATAAGTTTAAAGGACGTATCCAGCCCGTGGATATAGCCAAGAGGCTGTCCAGGGAGATGAGGGACCGCAGGCGGGTGAGCGTCAATAAAATATACGCGCCCAATCAATATACCGTTTTTCTCAATCCCTCCGATTATGATAACATTAATGCGTTCACTTCAACGTTGTCCATGGAAATGCAGGACTATGTGCTGCAGAAGGCCGGAGAAAAGAAATATACCCTGGCCGGCCCGCCTGTAGTGAATTTTGCCGGCGAAGAATCCCTTGAAACAGGGAGTATGAGGATAGAATCAGGTTTTAGCGAGGCTCTTCCGGAAGATGAGCCGCTGGAACATACCCAGTTTTTTCACCTGAATAAGGGATCTGTTTTAACAGAAAAGGCTCCGGTTGTTTATGGCCGGCTTCAAGTTGAAGCCGGCCCGGACAGGGGAAGATGTTTTGAATTGGGCGCGATTCCGCTGGTGGTGGGGCGGCATGCCGGATGTGACGTTGTGCTGAATGATACCAGTGTGTCCCGCCGCCATGCCCGACTTGAATGGCGCCAGGGACAGTATACCGTTACCGACCTCGGGAGTACCAACGGAACCAGGGTAAACGGCTTAAGGATATCGACAAAAACGCTTAAACCCGGGGACGTGCTGACTCTGGGAACCACAATCTGCACATTTAAGGTGGAATAACTGTGTTTGCTATTTATTTAATGGCAGTACGATATGTTTTTTTACTTCTGTTATTCCTGTCTATCCTAAGGTTGGTCAAATGGATGGTTGGCGACTTGAGAGGGGCTTCACCGCAGCGTTTTATGGAAGTCCAGCCCAGCCGCCACGGGAGAGAAACCCCTTCTTCTGAATCAACAGGCGGTGTGAAAATGGTGGTTATCGAGAGCTCCGCCCCTGGATTGAAACCGGGCGATACTTTTGGCGCCGGACGGGAAGTGCTTATAGGGAGGGGGGGCGGGAGCGATATTAATATTGACAGTTCATTTGCCTCAACCCGGCACGCCAGGGTATATTTAAAAGAAGAGCAGTACTGGCTGGAGGATTTAAGAAGCACTAACGGCACTTATTTAAACGAAATCCGGGTAAAACAGCCGATTGTTTTGGCTAATGGAGACAGGATTAGAATCGGAGAAGTTACTTTTCAGTTTGTGAGGTGAGGCTATGAGGTGGGCACAGGTAACTGATACGGGGCTAATCAGGAAGATAAATGAAGACAGCCATTATGTATCGCCGGAGAGAGGGCTTTTTGCGGTTGCCGACGGGATGGGCGGCCACCGGGCCGGAGAGATCGCCAGCGCTATGGCCCTTCAAACATTGGAGCGTGAGTTGGCGTACAGGCTCCAGAAAGGCGGGTCTCCGGAAAAAGCCCTGGTTGATTCCGTTAAGCATGCCAATGCCTCAATATATGAGCTTTCCAGGCGGAACCAGGATTTGAAGGGTATGGGAACGACTATTACCGCCTGTTTGAAGCAAGAAGGCCGCATATTAGTCGCCCATGTGGGGGATAGCCGGGCTTACTTAATCAGCAAAGGCGTAATCAGCCAGTTAACCCGGGATCATTCACTGGTGCAGGAGTTGCTTAGATACGGCGGGATTAACGAAGAACAGGCGCTGCTGCATCCGCAGCGCAATGTATTGACCAGGGCGCTCGGCACTGAGCAATCAGTAGAAGTGGACATCTACAGTACCGTTATAATTCCAGGCGACTTACTATTGCTGTGCACCGACGGCTTAACCCGTTATCTCCGGCAAGAGGAACTGTTGCCTATCGTACAGTCTTCCGGAGACATTAACACAGTGGCGCGTAATCTCCTTGGTAAAGCGCTTGAGCGCGGGGGTGCGGACAACATTACCATTATTTTGGCGGAGTTTTAGATATCCAATATCCATTTGGATCTGTTTTTCAGGCATAATATATAGTCAGTAGACAGTAGTCGGTAGTCAGAATAGACGTTTTTAAATATTCTGAATTCTGACTCCTGAATTCTGAATTCCGCAACTTTATTTTATTCAATATTCTTGGAGGGCTTAATGATTTCCAGGAGTTGCAGTAGAAAAATCAGCCCCGGTGAATACGCAAGTACGGTCCGGAGCCGGCTGACAGAAAGGAAACTGCTTTTTCTCGCCGGCATATACACTCTGGCAGGAATGCTCGCGCTTTATCTGGGAGCTGCCGGATCACCGGACCGGCAGGCCTTGCCAGTCGGCCTTGCGACTATATCCGCCTTTCTCTTTGTCAGTATGTACTGGCACTTTACGGGGTACCGCGGGGACTGCTTTTTGCTTCCTATAACTGCTTTTCTTTCATCAACCGGGCTGGTATTCTTGTTCCGGCTGGATCCTGCCTATGGTGAGCGCCAGTTTATTTGGCTGTTGATCGGACTCGGGGCGCTGGTGCTGACTACCCGGCTGTTCGTGGATTTCCGGTTCTTGAGCGATTACAAGTATATTTACGCTTTGGCCGGCCTGATCGCCCTGGTTTTACCCATTTTTTTCGGCCACGAGCAAGGCGGGGCAAAAAGCTGGCTAAATTTTGGGGTATTCCAGTTTCAGCCTTCTGAATTTGTGAAAATTTTGGTAGTGCTTTTTCTAGCCAGTTTCCTGGCGGAAAACAGGGCCATTCTGACTGCCGGGACACGGAACCTGGGTTGGATAGCGTTGCCAGGCCCGCAGGAGTGGGGGCCGCTGGCGGCCATGTGGGGCGTATCTCTTTTACTTTTGGTATGTCAGAAAGACCTTGGCGCCGCGCTGATTTATTTCGGCACTTTTCTAACCATGGTTTACGTGGCTACCTCCCGTATTTTCTACGTTCTTTTTGGGATGGGGCTTTTTATGACGGGAGCTGCGGCCAGTTTCTATCTTTTCGCGCATGTGCGGGCCAGAGTGGAAACCTGGCTGAACCCGTGGCCGTATATTGACACCACTGGCTATCAGGTAATTCAGTCTATTTTTGCTATTAATTCAGGCGGAGTACTCGGGACCGGCCTTGGGTTGGGGTACCCGAAGTATATCCCCGCCGTCCATACGGATTTTATATTTTCTGCTATTTGTGAGGAGTTGGGTTTGTTGGGCGCCTCGGCAGTGATCATTTTGTTTATGCTCTTTGTTTTCCGGGGGATTAAGATCGCTTTGAAAACGAAGGATGATTTTACTGCTCTGGCGGCTTCCGGGTTGACCGCCCTACTGGGTTTGCAGGCATTCATAATTATCGCCGGGGTTACCAAGCTGTTGCCTTTAACCGGCGTCACTCTTCCGTATATGAGTTATGGGGGGAGTTCGCTGGTGGCAAATTTCATTCTGCTTGGTCTTTTGTTGAATATATCTCATGAGGCGGAAGGTAGCCTATGAAACAGAATATATTTAAACTTGGTTGCTTGCTGTTGGGCCTTTTTGTGGTCCTGGTTGTCTACTTGTCTTACTTGCAGGCGGTTATGGGATCAAATCTGGCCGCGAACCCCTATAACCGGCGTTTACAGGATATTGAAGCCCGGGTCAGGCGGGGGAATATCTATGACGCCAAGGGCATAGTCCTGGCAAGGTCGGAGTTTAATAACAATACAGGCAGGCGGGTTTATTCCAGAGGCGCGGATATGTCCCATATAACCGGATACATTTCCGGCCTTTACGGGAGAGCGGGGCTTGAGTCAGCATACGACAGCTACCTCCTGGGGATGGAAGGCGCAGATTTGATCAGAAATTTCGTTAATAAGCTCCTGGGTAAGGAGCAAAAGGGCGGAGACCTGACTCTGACCATTGACGCCGACCTGCAGGGGCTGGCGATGGAACTCCTGAGAGGCCGTCGCGGGGCGGTTGTCCTTATAGACACCCGGACAGGGGCTTTGAGGGTAATGGCATCCAGCCCGAGTTTCGATCCCAATCACCTGGAAGAAAGTTGGCCCCGCCTGGTCCAGGATGAAGACTCACCTCTGCTCAACCGGGCTGCCCAGGGCGCCTACCCGCCCGGCTCGACTTTCAAGGTCGTAACCGCCGCCGGAGCGCTGGCGGCAAACCCGGGCATTGCCACCAGTACCTTTAACTGCCCCGGCTACCTTATGGTGGGCGGGTATAAGCTGGATGACCTGGCTGCTCACGGCGCGGTGGATCTTAAAAAAGCGCTGGCGGTTTCTTGCAACACGACTTTCGCTCAACTGGGCCTCGGTCTGGGGGCTGACGGTTTTTACAGGACTATAAAGGCTTTCGGGATGGACCAGGATCCCGGATTGGAAATCCCGGTACGTCCGGGTACGCTGGCCGCACCCGGAAAAATGACCCCTACAGAACTGGCCGGCAGCGCCATCGGCCAGGGAGAGGTGCTGGTAAGTCCTTTACACATGGCGCTGGCTGCGGCGGCCATAGCGAACAAAGGTGTTATCATGAGGCCCTACCTGGCGGAATCAGTGAAAGACTCCGCGGGTGAAACTGTGCGGCAGGCTGTTCACCGCCCCTGGCTTACTGCAACCACTCCGGAAATTTCCGGAATAATTAAAGACGGCATGGTTGACGCCGTGCGCTATGGCACCGCGGGGGCGGCTGCTGTTTCAGGTATGCAAGTAGCCGGCAAAACCGGCTCCGCCCAGAACCCCCGCGGTCAAACCCACGCTTGGTTTATCGGTTTTGCGCCGGCGGATCAGCCCAGACTGGCTGTTGCCGTTATTCTGGAAAACGCCGGCCCGGGAGGTACGGTTGCCGCTCCGGTAGCTGGCAGGCTTCTGTCTGCGGCTGTTTCGAAAGGATACTGATAATGTTGTTTTAGTAAAGATTAGAGGTGAGGATATTGATCGGGAAACTCTTGGGGAACCGGTATGAAATTTTGGAGCAACTGGGCGGCGGAGGAATGGCCATTGTATATAAAGGCCGGGACACCATTTTGAACCGGCTGGTTACCATTAAGGTACTTCGCCCCGAGTTTACCAGCGATGAAGACTTCGTTAAGCGGTTTCGCAGGGAGGCTCAGGCTGTCGCCAGTCTCTCACACCCCAACATAGTCAGCATCTATGATGTCGGGCGGGCGGATGCCGTTGATTACCTGGTTATGGAGTATGTGGAAGGCGACAACCTGAAAAATTTGATCAGGGGACAAGGCGCTCTGCCGCCGGGCCGGGCTATGCAAATAGCCCGTCAAGTGTGTGACGCTCTGGAACATGCCCACGAAAGCAATATTGTGCACCGGGATGTCAAGCCGCAGAATATCCTGATTACCAGAAGTGGGCGCGCCAAGCTTACCGATTTCGGAATCGCCAGGGGAGCTACCGCCGCTACCTTGACCCAGACTGACGCTATTGTGGGTTCGGTCCATTACCTTTCTCCCGAGCAGGCGCGGGGAGAGGTTGCCGGGCCGAGGTCCGATATTTATTCTCTTGGTATCGTGTTATATGAAATGGTTGCCGGTTCACTGCCTTTTCAGGGAGACAGCCCGATCAGTGTCGCTTTAAAACATATCCAGGATGAGCCGCCCCGCCTGTCCAGCCTGAACCCGGCAGTGCCGCTCAGGCTGGAAAAGATCGTCGCCAGGGCAATGGCGAAAGATCCGGCCGGCCGGTATGAGACAGCCGGGCAGATGGCAGCGGACCTGGAGGAAACAACCGGCGTGGAATTCAAGGAAACCTCCCGCTTCGCCCCTGTTGACGAGTTCGCCACCAGGGTGCTCCCCACCGTCCGCCGGCCTGCCGGAGATGTCCGGCCTGCAGAACATGAAAGGACTAATAAAAAGAGGCGGTCAAGCTGGCTTTGGGCGGCGTTGATTATTATCGGGCTGCTTGGCGCGGGGGCGGCGGCCTATATGTTGTATTTCAATGTTCCCGAAATAAGTATGCCGGCTGTTGAAGGAGAGACTCTTGAATTAGCTAAAAGTATTTTAATAGATAAAGGCATTAAGGACAATCAGATTACAGTTGGCCAGAATAACAGCTCGACGGTGCCGCAGGGCAAGGTTATTTCCCAGAATCCCCCTGCCGGCACTAAAATAAAAGTTACCCGCAGCGTGACTCTTACTGTCAGCCAGGGGGTGGAGCTGCGGGAAGTGCCGGATGTTACCGGCGATACTCTGAGTAACGCCAGAGAGGCAATCAACAAGAAAGATCTTATTGCAGTTGATCAGCAGGGCGGGTACAGCAGCGTCTACGCGCAGGGAGTGGTGATGGACCAGGTTCCAAAACCTGGGGATAAAGTGCCAAAAGGGTCTACTGTGACCTTAACCGTCAGCAAAGGCCCTCAGCCCATCCAGGTGCCCGACCTGACCGGCAAGACTCTGGATCAGGCCAGGTCTGATTTAGTAAAATTGAAGTTGAAGCTCGACGAGAGTGTGGACAAAGTCTCAAGCACCGTTTACCTCGCCGGGCAGATCGTCGCGCAAACCCCGCCCAAAGGCACGGAGGTCCAGGAGAACTATGTGGTGCATGCAACTCTCAGCGACGGGCCGGGGCCAAGCAGGCGTTCCAAAAAGCTTGAGTTCGCGATCCTCCCGGACGATAAACAAGAACATGAGCTGAGAATTGTGGTTAAGGACGTGCGGGGGAGCACCGACGTCTATGCCGGCACTCATGCCGGCGGTGAAAAAGTAACTAGAGAGATTACTTATTACGGGAAAGCGACTGTTCAAGCCTATATAGATGGAAATTTAAAGGGTGAACAAACTCTTGAATAACAAGGGAGACCCTGTGCCGGGTGTTGTGGTCAAAGCCTACGGCGGCTACTATTATGTCCGCGGTTGTTGTGAGGAATGGGAGTGCTCGCTCCGGGGGCGCTTTCGCCACGTAAAACAACAGGTGCTGGTTGGAGACCGGGTAGAGTTCGTCCCCAGGCACGGCCAAGCCGGGGTGATAGAAAAAGTTTTGCCCCGCAGTTCGGTGTTGCGCCGGCCGCCGGTAGCCAACGTGGAGCAGGCTGTGATCATTTTTTCAGTGCAAAATCCTGAACCCAATTCCGGGCTGCTCGATCGAATTCTAATTTATACTGCCATGAATAAAATATCGCCGCTGATTTGCTTTAACAAAGTTGACTTATTGGAAGGCGGCCGGGTCGAGCTTTTCTCCCGTTACCGTACTGTTTACCCGGTGATACTGACCAGTACCGTGACCGGTGAGGGCCTGGACAAGTTGCAGGAGATGTTGCGGGACAAAATCTCGGTTTTCGCGGGTCCTTCCGGTGTGGGCAAATCAACGATTTTGAATGCGATCCTGCCTGGCCTTGGACTTAAAACCGGTGAGATCAGCGAGAAATTAAAGCGCGGCAAGCATACTACCCGCCATGTGGAGTTGATTCCATTGCCGGAAGGTGGATTGGCGGCGGATACCCCCGGTTTTTCCAGCTTGGACCTCCCGGATTTGAAGCCGGAAGATCTGGCCGGGTACTTCCCGGAAATGGAAAGTTATAATGAAAAATGCTACTTTAACGGGTGCTTCCATGACAGGGAACCCGGCTGTGCTGTCAAGGAAGCGGTGGAATCCGGAAAGATAGAAGGATCCCGCTACCGGCAATACCTGGAATTTCTGAATGAACTAAAAGGCAGGAGGCGTTATTGATGATCAAGCTGGCTCCTTCTATTTTATCCGCGAATTTTGCGGCGCTCCTTGATGATGTTTTACGGGTGGAAGAGGCTGGGGCGGAGTATCTCCATATCGATGTAATGGACGGCCATTTTGTCCCCAATATTACCATAGGCCCGCTGGTGGTGAAGGCGCTCAGAGCGAAAAGCCGCATGTGCTTTGACGTCCACCTGATGATTGAGAACCCTGAGCATTACATTGAGCAGTTTATTGACGCGGGAGCCGACTTGATCACAGTGCACGTCGAGGCTGTCAGACACCTGCACCGGGTCATTTCCATGATTAAGGAAAAAGGCGTCAAGGCAGGAGTGGCTTTAAACCCGGCCACGCCGCCCGGCACTGTGGAATATGTCCTTCCCCTGGTAGATCTTGTCTTGTTGATGACTGTCAACCCCGGTTTTGGCGGGCAGGTTTTTATCCCTGAGGTGCTGCCAAAAATCAGGACTGTCAGGCAAATGCTTGGCGAGCGGGGTTTGAGCGCTGAAATCCAGGTGGACGGCGGGGTAAACCTGAATACAGTTGCAGCGGTGGTACAGGCCGGCGCTACCGTACTGGTGGCAGGTTCGGCTATCTTCGGCAGCGCGGATATCGCTTCCGCGGTGCGGGAGATCAGAGAGGCGGCGGCAATGGTTGGTTCAGGTTCATTGGCGGAAGCTTAAGTGTAACATAAAAATAGTGAATATAACTGGTTGATATAACTGGGATTCATAGAACACGGCTGGTGTGCTTTATGGGTGCCCAGTTATTTATTTTTGGATCTTTATAAAGGTAATACTGGGGTCAGCCATGCCCTTGAGATTTGAAAGGGTGAATGTTTATAATTATCCATAATACCAGATAATGGAGTGAAATTGTCATGGTTAGAGCAGACAAAAGATTAATCTGGTGAGCCTGAGACATTTCTGTTCCATTATATTTGTAAGGTTTCCTCATTCTCATATTCAGTCGGCGTTATTGAGTTATACTTTGTTTTATTTGGTAATTTTAGCATATTTATCAACAAGGGATGATATCTCAAGGTGATGATTAATCCCTAGTTCAACATTTGGCTCGTTCCTTTCTCCTGGAACTATTAAATACATGTTAACTGGCTGTGTACTATCAGCATCGCTAATACCAACTTCAAATAAAACTGTTTCCCGGTAACCTTCCTTAAAGGCAATAACTGTAACCGTACCTCTGGGATTTAGATATTTATCTCCTATTGGAAATTGTTTATCTATAGGTATAGTTATACTTTTTTGAGCCTCACCTTGACCATTGGTAATCAACTTCTCAATTACTTCCCCTTCTGTTCCTATTACTAATATTGTAACTCCTGAAATAGGAGTATAGGGCGGACTTGGAGTAATGGATCTAAACATAACATTTGTTGTGACTGTTTCTGTTTTGGGTGATACATCTTTATCTAATCCTTGATTTTCTATTAAGCTACATCCTTCTAAAAAAATTACAAGGATTAAAAAAGATAAAAAAAACAGAACTTTTCGTTTCATATAATCTTCCTCTAATCTTCCTCCGATTTCATAGACTTATTCCATCTTATATTTATTTCTTATCCCATTAATTGAGGAGGACCTAATAAAGGTTTTAATGTTGTGTCATGGTAGCATTGTAGTTTGGTTTTTTATTAGACCTACTCTATATTGTAATCTTGCACATAAAATAGTCCCGCCCGGCAGGAATATCTAGCACATTCATTGACCCGAAAAACGATCACCA
>MVRN01000089.1 GCA_002067965.1 Pelotomaculum sp. PtaU1.Bin035 | reverse complement strand
CCATGAGCAAAACGTCGGGCGCCCGGGTCGGCTTGTTGTGGCGCACGTTGTAAAAGAAAGCCAAAGTACCGAAGACGACAAAGAAAGCGGAGAGGAACAGCTCGATAGCCAGTACTTCCGGCGGGACCATGGATTGAGATTTATAAAGGATATAGACAAAAACAGTGCCTGCGAAAGAGAGCAGGTTTAAACTGCGCCAGCTTTTGTAATAGGCCAGGGACAAGACTACCAGGTCGAGAATAGTTATATAGCTTAGCAGGGGGATGGGATGAGCGCTTTTGCTGCCAATAAGGAAGGGGCTTAAAAAACCGCCGATTGTGGAGAGGAGCGCCACGCTAAAGGCGTTCTGCCTTATGGACAAAAATCCGCCGGCCAGGGCTGTCACCACCAGCAGTCCGAAAGCCGCGGCGGGGCTGAAAATGTTATAATAATTCGCGGCGGCGAAAGTGGTCAGGTAGATTACGGCTATCCCCCCGCCGGTAAGCCCCCGGGAAAAGTAAGTATATTTACGGTTCATGGCGATATCCCCTGCCACCAGGAGCAATATACCCCCAATCAGGCCGATGATGATCCTGCCAACTTCATTTATCCAACGGTTGTCAAAAGAGTACTTTAAGAAGTAGGCCACTCCAAACAGCAAAATAACGATGCCGATCCGGTTTAATAACTGGCCGCCAATCATACTCTCCAGGCCATCCTTTGTCAGCAGCGTATTTCTTAACGAACGCCCGGTTTGTAATTTTTCTTTGACCTTGTCTTCTTTTTTGAGGGCCGGGCCTGTATTTTCTCCGTGAGAAATGCCCTGTGCCGCCTGGTTCTCCAGCCGGGCCAATTTTAACTTTAGTGAATTAACTTCGTCTTCCAAAGATTCTACTCTTCTTTTTAATAAGTCTTCTTGATTCGCCGTCATTTGATCACCGCCCAGGCTTTTTTATTAATGAGTATAATTAGATATTTCTCCGGGGAATTCCTTCTTTTTGGTAATCAACTCCCCATTTTGGTAATCAACTCCCCATGTTCCTTGACATCTCATTCTGGCTGGTATGGCCGGTGGCTTCGCCTGATTTTAGCTCGCCGATCTTATTTTCAACCACCTGCTATGCAGGTGGTTCCAATCCAGGCGCTTGCCTATTTCTTATTAGTATCGAAATTTTCAGATGGATGGTTGTTTAGAAATGGCATGAGAGTTGGAGGTCGCTATCTTTAGATTTCGTCAGGTGAAAAGACTACAACTTTGTTATCATTTAGCTTCTTTGCTTTGTATAGCGCGCGGTCAGCCGCCTCAAATATTGCGTTTGCTGTTGGTAGCTGTTGGCAATATTCGGCAATGCCGATACTACAATTAACTTGAGGGATTTTTTCTTTTGGCTGCATTGAAGTCATCTTATTTTGAAAGCGCTCTATGATTTGTCGCGCGTGACTGCTATTAACGTCTGGAAAGGAAATTGCAAATTCATCACCACCGATGCGAAACACTACGTCTTTAGTGCGTATTGAGGAAGTGAGGCATTTGGACACGTATTCTAAAACACTATTGCCTACAACATGGCCATAGTTATCGTTAATAGACTTGAAGCCGTCCAGGTCTATCAAGCAAAGGGAGATTGGAGTTGATTGTTTTTTTGCGTTTTTCACAAATTCAGGAAATTTGTCTTGAAAATATCGAAAGTTGTAAATTCCTGTTAAACCGTCACGGTTGGCTATTTCCTTGAGTTTATGACTTTGGTCTTCCAAGTCCGCCCGCTGTTTCTCTTTTTCAGTCCACACTTGAAAGAAAAAATAATTTCCGGCCATAGACATAAAAGCATAGGTTATGTAACCAAATATATGACTGAAAAATAACCTTGGCTCCAGTGAAATCGGGAGGATAACCGGAAGGATCCAAAACCATAGTAAACCTACCCCGGCGAGAAGACCGGCAAAAATTTTAGTTCGCATTGGAATGAAAACTACTAGGAATACTAAAGTTTGATAAACTGCTGCCATGTAACCAGTCAGAAAAGTCCCTTCCAGAGACCCGATTACAGCCATATTTGTAATTAAGCCTAACGTTGCCATTGTTGTCAGGGCTTCAGCTGAAGAACGTGTTTTGCAGTATTTACTCAGGAATGAACATAATAGCGCCCCGGAAACCATCAAACCGCGAAGTATAAAAATCTCTTTCGCGTTTTGAGATAGCCATGGAATGTCAGTTCCAAGCCCGATTAAACAAAGGATTGCGGCTAAAAGATACCGTTTGGGAAGATTTTTAATAATGTGATCATCAATTGACAAAGGTATACTATTCAAAATAGCACCAGCTTACCATGAAGTTAAGTTTATTATATCATTACATATATGCTTATTCATAAATATGAATAAGCCCTTTGAGGCAAAAAACAAGTATTGTTTTGCATTCCCCATTATATTGACGAATGCGGGCCAGGCGAAAAGAAGCCGGAGGATAGGTCCTCTCCGGCTTCTTCGATATTTGTCCTTTTGTTATCCAAGAATCGCTTCTAAGTCTTTTTCTGGGGTACTGATCAGTTTGATGCTAAATTTCTCTGCCAGGACGTTCAGGACGTTCGGAGAAATAAACGCGGGCAGCGTAGGACCAAGGTAGATGTTTTTTATACCCAGCGACAGGAGTGTCAGCAGTATACTCACGGCTTTTTGTTCGTACCACGAGAGGACAAGCGTCAATGGCAGTTCGTTAACCCCGCAGTTGAAGGCGCCGGCGAGGGCGATTGCCACCTGGATGGCGGAATACGCGTCGTTGCACTGGCCCATGTCCATGATGCGCGGCAAACCACCGATTTCACCA
>MVRN01000088.1 GCA_002067965.1 Pelotomaculum sp. PtaU1.Bin035 | reverse complement strand
AAACTTCTTTAGGCACCATAGTATCGCCGGTATTTCCGGTAGTGATGGCTTTATGCAAACCACCACCTTTCTTTACAGGGCTTCCAGGCACAAGGCCTAAATCAATATCCTTTCCGGGAAGAACCAGGATGATTTTTTCCTTGTCCGATATACCAATCGTAGTATCAACGGGAAACATCTCCTGGATGAGGGGAGCGAGTTTGACCACCTCCTCCAGTATGTTACCTTCTTTATCAGAACCTACCGGGGCTCTTTCTAAAACTGGTAAGGACTGACTTGTTCCGGTACTGTCAGCAGGACTCGCATTTAGCTTTTTTTGGGGCTTACTATAAAACATTCAGCATCACCTCTTATGTTATTTTTAACATTCTGATAGTCAGACCAACTCCAACACTTCCACTTTTCATGGCGAAAGTCGTGGTATAAATAACTTGCTTAAATTTAAAGCAGCATGTACCTGCACCATCCGCTCTTTATAGAAACCATTGAGTTTAAGCAACAATCATATCTTTTGTTTCAGCAACCCCTTGCCAAGAACTGATAGTCAAGCTACAGTTTTATTCTGGCAATTATTAACTATCCCTCCTAAAATAAAAAAATTAAGCACAGCGGCCCGGCAATTCCAGCAACACTACCTTCATCCGCGGCTTTACGCTCTTGTCCTTCGAAGGGGTTTGCCTACAGCATATTTATATATTTTATTGCAAGATTAATTAGATTAATTAGTGTATTTCAACATAAAAACAAATCATCCTTTCGTTAAAACCAAAAACGAAAACATATTACAATAAATTTATTTTTTGGGTTTAAGCACTTAGAGTATGAAATTATTCAAATTATAGTTGTTAGTATATTGAAAACCTGATATATTTTATATTTTAGAAGGAGGTCTTATCCCTTTGCACAATAAAATGTTTAGAAATATTGCAATCATTGCCCATGTTGATCATGGAAAGACCACCCTGGTCGACGCCATGCTCAAGCAGAGCGGCATCTTCAGGGAAAACCAGCAGGTAGCCGAGAGGGTAATGGATTCAAACGATCTGGAAAAAGAGCGGGGCATCACCATCCTCGCGAAAAACACTTCGGTACGCTACGGAGATATTAAAATCAACATCGTTGATACCCCTGGGCATTCGGATTTTGGCGGCGAGGTTGAGCGTGTCCTGAAAATGGTCAACGGCGTCCTTCTACTGGTTGACGCCTTTGAGGGCACTATGCCCCAGACAAGATTTGTCCTGCGTAAAGCATTACAGTTAAACCTTAAGCCTATCGTGGTCATTAATAAAGTGGACCGGGCCGGATCCCGTGTTTCGGAGGTAGTAGATGAGGTTCTAGAGCTATTCATCGATCTTGAAGCGAGTGATGAACTGCTGGACTCCCCGATCGTTTACACCTCTGCCAAAGAAGGAACCGCCACCACCGACCAGGCTATTCCGACAAAAAACATGCAGCCGTTGTTCGATGCCATTGTCAAATACATTTCTCCCCCGGCCGGTGACTTCAGCGGCCCGCTGCAACTACTAGTCAACAATACGGAGTATGATAACTTTGTGGGGCGCATGGGTCTCGGTTGCGTCAAGCGCGGCAGGATTTCTGCCGGCCAGCAGGTGAGTATAATTGGACACGACGGCGCCTTGCGTCAGGGCCGCATCGGTGCTCTCTACGTCTATGAAGGGCTGGAGAGGGTGGAGGTTGAAGAGGCGCTCTGCGGTGAAATAGTAGCATTTTCTGGCCTGGAGGATATCAAAATAGGTGAGACCGTGGCTTGTAAAGACCAGCCGGAGCAATTAGAGCCAATCACAGTGGATGAGCCAACCCTGAAGATGGCATTCATGGTTAACGACAGTCCTTTCGCCGGCCAGGACGGCAAGCATTTGACATCCCGCCACCTAAGGGCACGCCTTTTCAAAGAGATGGAGAAGAACGTCAGCCTGAGGGTGGAGGAAAGAGATAGTCCGGACGTCTTTCAGGTTTGCGGCCGGGGTGAACTGCACCTGTCAATCTTAATTGAGACAATGCGCCGTGAAGGTTTTGAACTACAGGTTTCCAAGCCGGAGGTGATCTTTCAGTGGGACGCGGGTCGGCTGATGGAACCCATAGAATTGCTAATGGTAGACATCCCCGAGGAAAAAATGGGCGCCATCATGGAAATAATTGGTGCAAGAAAAGGGGAAATGACAAATATGACTTCTCTTGGCCCGGATCAGATCCGGCTGGAATTTAAAGTACCGGCCAGGGGGCTGATCGGCCTGCGCTCCCTGTTACTTTCCGAGACCAGGGGCCACGGTGTAATGAGCCATCTCTTCCTGGGTTATGAGCCATATAAAGGGGATATTAAGGAACGCTACCAGGGGGTATTGATTGCATTTGAATCCGGTGAAGCCAGTTTGTACGGCCTGCATTCCGCGCAAGAACGCGGAGTCCTGTTTATCAACCCCGGCGATAAAGTCTACGAAGGTATGATCGTAGGAGAGCACTCCAGGGAACAAGACCTGGTTGTCAATGTCTGTAAGAAAAAACATCTGACCAACATCCGCTCCAGCACCGCCGAGGCCGCTTTGCGCCTTGATGAGCCTAGACAGTTCAGCCTGGAAGAAGCACTGGAATACATTGGAATCGATGAGCTATTGGAAGTCACCCCGAAGAACCTGCGGTTGCGCAAGAGGCTGCTTAGCAAGCACGAACGCCAGAGAAGTCTGAAGAACCCCGGCTAACCTGAGAACCAACAATAACTTAACCGTTCTCTCTGAATAGGGAAGGGGCAGGCTATTAACCTATTCACCAAAGCATGTGTCATTTTTCAACCAAAGCAAACTGACAACCGTACCAAATTCAAATAGAAAAATCCTGAAAGAGAAAAATATACTTGTTCTTTTTTCTCCGTTAGCTCTGCGACATGGCGCTGAAACTTGACGTGTAATGCTTTTTATGCTAGCATGAAACTTGGATCGCCATATTTTCTATATATTTAATTTTCTGAACAACAGCCTACAAATCAAGTAATATCGTGAAGAACAAGCGGGCGTGGCGGAATGGCAGACGCGCTGGACTTAGGATCCAGTGAGGGCGACCTCGTGCGGGTTCAACTCCCGCCGCCCGCACCAAAGCAATAGCGACAAGGCTTTCAAGGCTGGGGTTTTATTCCATCCCACCCCAGGAAAATACCTAGTCCATTGCGTCTGAGCGAGACACATTGGATTCCTCCTTTACACTACCTGACGGTAAATTGTAGGGTAGTTGAGGGAGGGTTTTTAGTTTATGGCTAAAAGTAAAGTTTTAAGTGTTAAGAAACAAAGATTCGTTACCTGGCGGGAAGTTTTAGAAGGATTTTTATTTTGGAGACAAGCTCAAGGATTAAGTGAAACGACAATTAATGATTATCGAACTCACGTAAATATTTTTTTAATCGCCATCCAAAAGCGTTTAACTCAAAGAATTTAAAACTGCCCTTCTTGAATACATAGCACAGCCTGTAAAACCATTCAAATTAATATCCCCTTTGAGATCTAATTAATCGTTATTAAATATACTCCAGTTGACTAAATATTATCCCTTGGGGATGGTGTATTCTTTACCCTTAAGCAATCATACTGAAAGTTCTTAGTAATCGCAGATAGTGGTTCGCCTCCCTGAGCACATGATCACCTAACAAAGGTAGAATAATGGATCTTATCTTACATGCAAGAATACCTTCTGTCCCTTGCCTCTTAAAATCTCTAATCCTTACGGTTGCATTCAGGCTTTCCTGTGTAACCTGGGGTAATAGGGTAACCTGATTGTGTATAGCCAGTGCTCTTGCAGTCAGTACATCAAACTCTTTACCAAAATTATGTGCTATTTCAAATAAAGCTTCTTCTGTAGGATCTAACAGCCCACGGATAAATTTTGCATGTTCCGCCATAATCCTATTCCAGAAGGATTCCTGCTCAATTGCAAATCCCGTTATATCTGCCATCATTCTTTGTTGTAATCTAGTGAGCAAAGTTACAAACAATATAGCTTCCCTACGAATATGGTCAATTAAGAGCGGGTAGTTGAATGTAAATAACCTGCAAGACAAAACACCGTTAAGCACTGTTGTCTTAAAATTAATCAGTTCTTGTGTAACGGCAATTGCTCTCTGGTTGAGATCAACAACCCTTTGGACCAGCATTTGTGTATTTAATTGTTGCATCCCCTGAGTTAGAGCAAGCTCCGCTGTGGTAATACTGGTGTCGATCGGAATGCCAGTGAAAAATTCTGATGCCCTCTCAGCGTTAAGCGTGAACTCGGTAACTATCTCCCCTGAAGACGCAACATCAGGATTAATACATGCATCGGCGAGAGATACAGCCTCTTTTAACAAGCCTTCGAACTGTTTCTTAAATGCATCTGCTTGACTGGCTAAATCCGAACATACAGGAGTAAATCCCCCTTCCAAAAAGAAGGAGTGTTCTTTCATGATTCTTAAAAAAAACAGGTCTAAATCTAGTGACTGCCTAATAAAATCTTCATTTGATGGCATTTAAATTTCCCCTTTCAAAAAATCTATACGCATAAAACATAAGGCTCTTGTAAATTATTGTATGATATTACCAAACAATCGGTGTATATCAAGAAAGGTATTATTTTAATGGAACCATGTGGTAAATATTACATATTATAATGCCGTGTTCCGACGGTAGTGGCCCCGCAATATAAAAAAGTTACATTAAAAATCAAAAGCCAGGGTGTACTAGCTCCCTGGCTTATTTCTTAATCAATCTTACATTTAAATAAAGAAACTACAACCACAAACAAGCAAAATCAATATAAGGAAGATGATGAACGCCGAGTTACCAAAACCCGTGCCACAAGTACCACCTGTACCAAATGCCATTGATATCACTCCTTTCGTTTTTAAAATTGAACTATCTATTCTTTTTCTTTAAATACAAAACCCACAACCTAAAACAAATAAGACCAAAATTTGAAAGATTATAAACGCTGGGTTACCAAAACCAAGACCTGTTCCACAGCCAACCTCTTGGGATTTTATTTCGGCCACTTAAATACCTCCTAATTAGGAAGTAATATTAGGTTTTTTAACATTATATGTAACAAATTTTAACAGTGTGAATATCTGGTTTGTACATTCAACATGAAATAAAAATGAGCCTTCGGGAGTTGTCTCGGAGGCTTTATGCATCATTTATTCTATCGTTATTAGGACTTGTCTTGTACCGGAGCATTCGAACATCTTAAGCACATGTAAGCGGGTTTTTTAAAACTATTCTTGATAAACTTTTCACCGTTCCAGTAATAAACCAGCTACACCAAAAAAAGTGACGACGAATAATCCAGAGGGAGCTACCTTCCGGGTTAACCTTTGGTTTTCCGTTTTTTCGCATATGCCACCAGTGGCCATGATCGCGATCGTGTCCGGGAGCCGCTCAAAGGAAGCTTATCGCCTCCCTCTTTTATATTTCCTCTGCCATTACCACTCATTATTACCAATATGGAATAATAATTTATTTCATATTTTACAAAAATTGAGAAGGAATTGCTGCAAAAGCAAAGAAATAATAAGTTAATACTACCTAATGGATTCATTAAAAAATCTGGCTTTAAAAAACAGAAAACCCCTGCCGAAGCAGGGAAATTATATCACGTAAAATACCCGAATACCCACATGCCCAGCACGCCGTAGCGCCAGCCGTCACCTGCGCCATTCGGCGCAACCGGCAGTACTTGGCCGCGCATACGGCCCAAGCGGCGAAGGCGGCAGCGAACGGCACCAGTCAGATCCCGCCTCGCATAACCTACTAAGAACCAGTTTTATTCCTTTTGTTCCTCCCGCTTAAACATGGTTGCGTCTAAACGATTTCTATTTTTTGAAGCTTTATGACCGGGTGACAGTTCACCGGGTTTGCCATACTTTGTATGTATTTCATTAAGTTCTTCAGGCGTAAGCTGGTAACTATTTATTGGGCTATCTTCCTTTTCCGTAACGAAACACCCCCCTCAGATTAGACACAATCATATTTGTATGATATATGAACCTGTTTTATGTGCCTTCCCGGCAAAATATACAACCACCTAACCTTTTAAGCTGGTGGTTGTAGTGGTGTAGCCTAACGCTACGGGGATCTAGTAATCTTGTTTAATTGTCTTAAAGTTTAAATAAAGAAACTGCAGCCGCAAACGAGCAGGATCAGAATCAAAAAGATAATGAACGCTGAGCTACCAAAGCCTGTGCCACAGCCAGTGCCGCAACCAGCACCCACACCAGTTCCGAATGCCATTTAGGATTACCTCCTTTCTTATTACATCATATTCAAATGATAATAAATGTGTTAATGGCTGGTTGGGCACCTACATATTGGTTATGGCATAAGCTATATTATTACTGGTACCTAATCCCAGTAACCCTCCTTTTGCAAAACCCGGTCTATTATTGGGCTGGGTTTTGCGTTCTCGAATCTATTACAAAGACCAGGAAATATAAGACTTCCCTGGTTCTTGTAATATTTCTTGTAATATTTCTTGTCATAATAACCATCCATTCCGCCGCCTGCTGCGGGCGGCACAAATAGTAATGAAAACTACTGGATGTGCAGCAACCATCCTTTCGGTACAATATCCTTGAGGGAAAGGCACACTACAAAGCACGGTAGGAGGAGTTGCAGACTGCCTCTTAGCTTAAAGCAGTATAATAACCAGTGTAAGGATCGCTTTGCAAGCACAAATAAGTGGCGCCACGAGGCCGCACGCTAATCATTGTTTAGCCTTTCGTTAATGTGTGGCGATCCAGTCACTGTCTTCTCCCTCATGATTTCATTGCAAAGGAAAAAGCTTTGAGGCAAGTTGCTAAACTCTTGATTGCTCACGGAGTGGTAAGCCCCGAGCACATCTCTCTATCTGCTTAATTTTTTAACTCTGTTCAGTTAAAGCTTGTTTGCCATACTCTTTTTTAAGCTCAGGGGTCATCAACTATTGCCGAGAATGTTTTCACGCTAACCTCGAATATTTCGAACTTTCGAGGAATACATTTCATTAAAAAACGAGGAGAGGTGTATCTATGACAGATACCGACAGGTCACTTCTTGATAAAGTAAGTAACGGCTGTGACAGTTCCCAAACTTATACTTCTCAAACTCACACGCATGAATTTCTAGGAAGTACCAAGCTGGCGGAGGAAGGTGATGATAGGCATAATCACCGCTTTGCAGGAGTAACTAGTGAAATAATTCTTGTACCTGGTGGTCATGTCCATGACTTCTTAGTTAATACGGATTTTTTCGATCACCATCATGAAGTCGGGGGGACAACTGGTTTACAAATTGATGTCGGTGACGGCAAACATGTACATTTCGCCAAAGGAAATTCTACCTTTGTTGATGATCATTGTCATGTATTTGAATTCGCTACATTAATACAATCACCACTTCTACCAGCTGAAGTTTGTTCTTAAAACGCACTGCCTTAGATTAAGATAAAACCCGGCTTAAATAATCAAGCTGGGTTTTTTGCTTTTTCTGCCGGACCGATATTTTAATCCCACACCCATTCCAGCATCCCCCCATCCCCCTCCCTTACCAAATCGCACACAAGCCCCTGCTCTGTCTCGCACCGGTAGCGCGGTATATCTACCCACCACTGCAGCCGGGAGGGCCTACGCTCCTGCACAGTGCAGCTGGTCACATGGTACCAGCGCCGCCGCCAGCGGAAGGCGGCAGGCTGGCCGGAGGGGTAGAGCCGGACTTCGACGGGTTGGCGGTAGAGCTTGGACATGGGAATCACCTCGGGGAGTAAATCGGCGAACGGGGAAAACCATCCTACTACAAAGCCCCATAGGACAAGGCGAAAGCACCAAGAAGGACGGCCGGGGGAGAGTGCTTTAGTTCAGGTTTCAACTGCCTATATGCTTTCATGGAATCCTTTAACAAACTAAATTACTGATACCATTTACCTCCAACTCTTGGCCAAACTACATCATAGATGAATACACCGATTATAGTAGGGCGATTTTTTGTGATAGCACTGCATTCAAACTTTTTGTAATCAAAGCTTTATACTGTTCTACGGTAATATATTTCTGAGCAATTTCTTCTTGGTCTGACAAACTAATATTTCCGTTTTGATCAACGGGGAATGGGATCATTATATAATGGACCCATAGGTTTGACACAAAAACAAAAATTTTAAGCTATAATAAGTGTCATGGAAAAGAGAAGAACT
>MVRN01000087.1 GCA_002067965.1 Pelotomaculum sp. PtaU1.Bin035 | reverse complement strand
AGATCAGGGTATTTTTCTTTGCACCAGTTTTTTTAGCCTTTCTTCCGGATCGATAATATTGGTTATCCTCACACCAAAGTTTTCATTTACTACCACTACTTCACCCATTGCCACAAGAATACCGTTGATAAGGACTTCCACCGGCTCGTCAACCAGGCCATTCAATTCCACAACAGAACCAGGCGAAATCCCCAGGATATCTTTTATCGGCCATTTGGTCCGCCCCAGGAGAACAGTTACTTTTAGAGGAATATCCAGGATCATGTCCAAGCGTTTCTGATCCCACCCGTACGGGGCAGCAACCGGCCTCCTCGTACTGACGGGCATGGCAGGAGGCTGGTGCTCCCGGGCTGCTGAACCTTTTTGACCAGTTGGCGCAGGTTTGGGAGATTCCGGTTCCGGGAAATCCTCCTGCATAGTACTAAATAAATCGCCGGCCAGTTCTGGTAATTCACCGGCCTCAACATCTTCTACTTCTTCTTGAACTGGAGGCCATTCCTGGTCAAACTGCTCCTCAACGTTATCCTGGAATACGTCACCAAGGATGTATTTAGCTTCTTCAACTGCCGTATCCACACCCATGACCTGCATAATCTGTGTATCTAGAATATCACCGATAGTCATTTTGAATGAAACGACTACTAACGGTCCTTTTGCAATTGGCTCCATGGGTATCATTTCTCCCGTGTTACGGTATACGATTGTTTCAGGAGGAGAAATATTAACCGTACGGCCAAACATGGAAGCCATAGACGTTGAGGCCGATCCGATCATCTGGTTCATTGCCTCGGAAGCAGCGCTGATACCGATGTCAGTCATTTCTTCGGACACACTGGAGCCGTCGCCGCCCATCATTAAGTCGGCCAAAACAGCGGCGTCCTCTAATTTCATCATCAACAGGTTAAAACCGAAAAGCCCCTCAATATACCGTATATAAATAGTCATATAAGGAACTGAAAAGCTCTCATACAGTTTTTCAATGGTAGTTAGATTAACTGTGGGGCTGGTAATATTTACCTTTTGATTAAGCAACATTGACAGGGTGGTCGATGCGGAACCCATGCATATATTACCGATCTCTCCAAGCGCGTCCTTTTCTAAATCTGTTAATCCCTCCGCGACAACCTCCTGTTCCGCCGGAAATTCTGTTTCAGGCACCTCGCTTATTGGCTGCTCGAACTGAATTTCCGCTCGCGCTGGCTCCAGGTTCGAATTATTTAGGAGAGCATCTATTTCTTCTTGTTTCAGCAACTCGTTAGACATCCTGATCGCCTTCCCTCGCCAGCGCTGTAATTTGCACGGCGAGCTGGTTCCCCAGCGTACCTGCCTGCGCTTTAAACTTCAGGTTTTCACCAACATAAACATCCATATCCTGGTCAACCTTCCTGTCCAGGACCAAGACATCGCCCTCCTGCAACTGTAAGAAATCATTCACCGAAATCTGCGCCTGGCCGGTTAAAACAGTCAATTCTATCCTTGGAAAGCCAAGCCAGTATTCAACCCTCTTTCTCTCCTTGTCATCCACGGCGGAAGCGTGCGCACCGAAACGTTTTTGCTGAGCCGGGATAATGGAATCAAGCAGGGTAAAAGGCAGGCAAAGGTTAATAAAACCTTTGGTTGAATCTCCCACCTTGGTAGTCATGGTAATCAAAGCTACCATCTCGTTAAAAGGAAAAATTTGATGCAGGTTCGGATTTGTTTCTACAGATTCAATTTCAGGATTGACCTGAATAATATCTTTCCAGGATAATGCCAGATTTTCCAAGACCATGGAGCTAAGGTTTCTTGTAACTGAAAGTTCAATATCGGTGAGTTCCCGGACCTCCCCCGGCGTTTCCCCATTTCCGCCGAAAAAAAGATCTATCATCGGAAATAAAAACATTGGATCAAATTGAATAATAGCAGTCTCATCTAAAGGTCTCACTGCAAAGATCGTTATTACAGTCGGGCTTGGTATAGAACGGATAAAATCTTCGTAAGTCATTTGGTCTACGGAAACAACTTCGACAAGGATATTGTTTCGAAGGTATCCGGTTAAAAAATTTGACAAATACCTGGTGAAAACACTATGTAATACCTGCAGAGAACGCAAATGCTCCTTGGAAAACTTGTTCGGCCGCCGGAAATCATACAGCTTATAATCAATTTGTTTTTGTGTGTCATTAAATTCTTCAATTTTGACCTCGCCGGTGGACAATGCGTCCAGCAAGACATCTATTTCGTTCTGGGACAGTACGTCCATGCATTAATTCCTTCCCCGGGATATCATTTTATTGGCCAGCCCTGGCCAGGACTCTTTCTATGGCCTGAAGTATCCGGTCCTGCTGGAAAGGCTTAACAATAAAATCTTTTGCACCCGCCTGAATAGCCTCCATCACCATGGCCTGCTGGCCCATGGCGCTACACATGATCACATTGGCGCCGGGGTCAACACTGCGAATAGCCTTGACACCTTCGATGCCGTTCATTTCCGGCATGGTGATATCCATAGTAACCAAGTCGGGCTTATGTTGTTTGTACAATTCTACTGCAACCTTGCCGTTCTCGGCTTCGCCGATAACTTCATAGCCGTTTTTCGTGACAATGTTTTTGATCATCATCCTCATGAAAGCTGCGTCGTCTACAATCAGTATTCGCTTCCCCAAAATTTGTTCCCCCTCCTGTTTCTCGCTTATACTCCTTCAGATATACCGAGCGCTTCAAAAAGCCGGTCCAGGGCTCCGGTTTCCGGCAACATGAAAAAATGTCCACTAATCTCATCCTGTTCCTGGAAAAAAACCGTTTCTATAAACAGTACTTTGTCGTCCCAGTGACCGCTTGCCACTAGAGAAGTACTTAAAATCGCCCCGAACATGTCGAAGGCAAACATGGGCACTGATGTATTCATTGCGAGTCCCGTCATCCCTCCGATGGCGTTCATGAACGAACCGGTCAACACATTCCCGATTTCTGATACAGCCGACTCGCACATGGCGTCCATTTCCGTAGTGGTACCAACCTCCTGTCCCATTAACATGTCAACAAGCTTGTAAGTACTCAGCTCATTAAAAATAAACAATACTGTTCCGGGAACATCACCTTCAACATTCAAGTTTACACAAGATACAACTTCTTCAGGCCCGCCAACCATAAGGAATACTTGTTCGACGTCAAAAAAACAGGCTTTAGGCACAGCCATGTCCACTTTTTTATTAAGTAATTCGGCCAAAGCAGTCGCCGCGTTGCCCAGGCCGATATTGCTTATCTCCTGGAGGGCATCAATATGAATGTCATTAACTACCCCTTGCTCAGTCATCCTTATCCCCTCTTTATATTACTTTCTGCGGTAAAAACATGATGTAATTTTATCAAAACCCAGTTCCTTGTAGTTAAAAATCATCTCACTTGCGCCAATAAACAGCACACCTCCAGGACTTAACGCTTTGTGAAATTTAATATTTAACGCCTCCTGAGCTTCTCTAGTAAAATATATCATTACATTCCTGCAGGCAATCAAATCATAATTCTGGCCAAAAGGATCGAGCAGCAGGTCGTGTTGCCGGAAAGATACCATTCTCTTTATATTATCGCTTAAAAAATATAGATTTCCCTCCCGCCTAAAATATTTCGCCTGGCGCGGCCCGCTGACATTACGCAACTGATCCGGATTGTAACGTGCTTCGGCAGCCATTTGGAGGATATTCCGGTCTATGTCAGTCCCTTCGATCTGGTGGCGGCGGTTAGGTGTCAATTCATTCAGGATAATCGCAATGGAATAAGGCTCCGCCCCGCTGGAACAAGCAGCGCTCCAGATTTTCAGAGTACTTTTATTTAAAAGTGAGGGAAACACCTTTTCTTCCAGTAAATTAAACATCGACCTATCTCTAAAAAACTCGGATACATTGATAGTCAAGGTGTCGAGAAAATCCATATAAGCCTTGTGATCAGAAGCTAACAGTTTGAAAAAACCAGCATAATCACCCATGTTTACTTTTTGTTTTACCATAAGGTTATCCAGCCTGCGCTTTAACTGGTTTTCTTTATAAGCATTCAAATCCAGTTTGAAACTGCCGCGAACTTTTTCTTTAAAAAGTGAAAAATCCATTTTTCATTTCCCTCTCCTGTGGCCTATAATCACAGGAAAGCTTTTAAATAATCTTCCTGTTGTATACCACATAATTCCGGTATTTGATCTAGCTTATCAAATCACTTTCATCTGAACACCCACAGTCCGGATAATCACCTGGCCGTTTTCAGTATCCAGAATCATGGTCCTGCCACGGTTGCCGCCCACTTCTTCCGCCAATATTACTATACCCAGGTCTTTTAACGTCCGTTTTGCCATGGCAATATTTCGCTCACCGATGTTGAGCACAAATTTTTCATTTAAGCCGGAAAACATCTGTGCTCCACCGGCCATCTTGGCCTGGAGGTTACTAACCCTTCCCCCCTTGCGCCTGATCTCGGAAATCAGGAGCGGTATACCTAAATCGGCAAACTTGGCTGGTTTTGTCACATCACTGAATTGGGTACTGTCGGGCAGCATAATATGTAATAACCCCCCCACCCTGGTTGACGGGTCGTATAGTGTAAGACCTACACAGGAACCCAGGCCCAGAGTGATTAAACGGTCAGGTTGTGAGGCAACTTTAAAATCAGCGATACCTACCTGGACTTCGGTAACGGTTGCCGGCTGGTTAACCGCGGCACTCCGTACCGGTGAAACCTGCATTCAAATCACCTTACTTCCGCAAATTATTGGCCATGCCCCACATTTCATCCGCCGTACGCACTGAACGGGCATTGAAGCCATAGGCACGCTGGGTTTCAATCAGGTTGGCCATTTCCTCAGCCGGGTTAACGTTAGCTGTTTCCAGAAAACCCTGCCAGATTGTGCCGTAACCCGGACTTGCCGCATCGCCCGGAATAACCTCCCCGGTATTACTATCATAAGAAAAAAGGTTTCCCCCCTCCAGCTTAAGACCTTCCATATTTGTAAACTTATATAGCTTGATTCGGCCTACTTCCACCATACCTTCAGGC
>MVRN01000086.1 GCA_002067965.1 Pelotomaculum sp. PtaU1.Bin035 | reverse complement strand
GGTAAGTGTCTGATAAGATGACATTAACCTAAAAAATCGATTATTCTCGAAGGTTTCTTGTGATTAATCTTATTTAATGGTATAATTAATAATTAAACAGAACTGGGTGTTATTGCCAATGCGAGTAAGGGTTAAATTTTACTGCCAGGAGTGCGGACATCAATCTGCCCGCTGGCTCGGGCGTTGTCCTGGCTGTGGCGCCTGGAATAGTATGGTGGAAGAACTAAACAGCCGTCCGGCTGACGGCCGGACCTCAGGCGCCGGCGTAGTTTTGCCCTGTCCGGTGACGGAGGTGCCCGCCCTGGAAGAGGAACGTTTGTCCACCGGTATCGCTGAAATGGACCGTGTCCTGGGGGGCGGTGTGGTCCCGGGTTCTCTGGTCCTGGTGGGTGGCGACCCGGGTATCGGGAAGTCCACCCTGCTGCTGCAGGTCGCTCATCTGTTCAGCCGCAAAATCCGGGTGTTGTATGTCTCGGGTGAAGAATCGGTCCGTCAGATCGGGATCCGCGCCGGCCGCCTTGGAGCGTCGTCACATAACTTATTGCTGGTTTCTGAAACCGACGTAGATATAATAGAGCGCCATCTCAGGGAAGTGGCTCCCCCGGTGGCAGTTATAGACTCTATCCAAACGGTTTATAAGAGCGAGGTTGAAGCGGCTCCGGGCAGCGTCGGGCAAGTGCGCGAATGTGCCGCCCGGCTTATGCGTCTGGCCAAGACTTCCGGGACTTCTATCTTTTTGGTGGGCCATGTGACCAAGGAAGGGATGCTGGCCGGCCCAAGGGTGCTTGAACATATGGTGGATACGGTGCTTTATCTTGAAGGTGACCGGCATCAATCCTTCCGTATCCTCAGGGGGATTAAAAACAGATTTGGGTCGACCAACGAAATAGGCATCTTTGATATGCAGGGACAGGGGTTGGTCGAAGTCGCCAACCCGTCGGCTCTTTTTCTGAATCAGTATCCCCGGGGAAATGTGCCGGGTGCGGCGGTAATAGCGAGCCTGGAGGGTTCCAGGCCGTTACTGGTGGAAATCCAAGCGTTGGCTTCGCCGGCGGGATATAGTGTTCCTCGCCGGATGACGGCGGGAGTGGACCATAACCGGGTAGCCCTGATAACTGCCGTATTGGAAAAAAGAGCTGGGTTGAAACTTGGCAGTTATGATATTTATGTGAACGTGGTCGGTGGAGTCAAGCTTGACGAGCCAGCGGCGGACCTTGGTATCGCTCTGTCGCTTGCGTCAAGCTTTCGTGATGTTCCCGTGGAATCCGGTCTCGCTGTGGCGGGGGAGGTCGGTCTTACTGGGGAGCTTCGCCCGGTTCCGGGTGCTGAAAAACGGGTAAATGAGGCTTTTAAATTAGGCTTCAGCCGTTTTCTGCTGTCGGGCCGGAGCGTAGTTCATACCGGGGGAAAGGCTGAAGTATTAATGGCGGATACGTTGTTTGATGCTCTAGAAGTGGCTTTAAAGCTGTGAGGTGGAATAATTGAAGGAAGATAAATATGAAGAACTGTTGAAAGTCCTGCGTGCAATCGCGCCGGGGACCTTGCTGCGGGAAGGGTTGGAAAACATTTTGAGGGCTAAATCCGGTGGCTTGATTGTTCTAGGAGATGCGCCCGAGGTAATGGAAATTGCTGAGGGAGGGTTTAATGTCAATGCGGACTTCACCCCTGCCAATTTGTATGAGTTGGCAAAAATGGACGGAGCAATCATTCTTAGCAGTGACGCGAAAAAAATTTTAAGAGTCAATACCCAGTTGGTCCCTAATCAAAATATACCTTCAAGCGAAACAGGCATCCGCCACCGCTCGGCCGAGCGGGCGGCCAAGCAAACTGACACGATGGTTATAGCCATTTCCCAGAGGCGCAGCGTGATTACCGTATATAAGGGGATGTTGAAATATGTATTGAGCCCCTTGGGTGTTATATTGGCAAAGGCAAACCAGGCTATTCAGACTTTGGAAAAATATCGTTCGGTGCTGAATAAGGTCCTGGTGGAGTTGAGTATCCTTGAGTTTGAGGATACGGTGATGCTATATGATGTTGCCAAAGCTATCCAACGAATGGAAATGGTTTTGCGGGTGGTCAACGAGATCGAAAGGTATACCAGCGAACTTGGTGTGGAAGGGCGGCTGATCATCATGCAGATGGAAGAGTTGACTGCTAACGTGGAAGAAGAAGGTCTTCTGGTGATTCAGGATTATGCCACCGCCGCCGGTGAGAAGCCCCCTTCGGATATTTTGGGCGTGATCGGGAGTTGGCCGGCGGAGGATCTTCTTGACCTGTCACTGATCTCTCGTGCCCTGGGCTATCCCGGAAGCGCAAGCATCCTTGACCAGCACGTGTCCCCAAGAGGATACCGGATTTTAGAAAAGATACCCCGGTTGCCCCTGCCGGTTATTGATAATCTTGTTAAGACCTTTGGAGCCTTGAGTAAAATCCTGGTGGCAACCATTGAGGAGTTGGACGAGGTGGAAGGTATCGGCGAAGTCCGCGCCAGGTCAATTAAGGAAGGACTGGGCCGCTATCGTGAACAACTGCTGCAGGAGAGACACCGTTAATTTTATATCTGTAACGTTAAATTAATGTTGACAGTGCCTTGCGGCTATGCTAAAATTATAGTTTATTTGACAAGGCCAGTGCTCTGTGATATACTTTATACATGGGAAATATACGAAGGAGGACTAGGCCTTGTTTAAAATAGGGGATAAAGTAGTATACCCGATGCACGGCGCCGGAGTTATTGAGGCTATCGAAGAAAAGGAAGTTTTGGGAGAGAAACGGCAATATTATATCCTCCGGCTTCCTGTCGGGGACATGAAAGTGATGATCCCTATTAACAATGGTGGAGGAGTGGGTTTAAGGGAGGTTATTGACCATGAAGGCGTACAGCGAGTCTTTCATATCCTGCATGAACAATCTTCGGCCATGTCTCCCAATTGGAACCGGAGGTACCGCGCCAATCTTGAAAAAATAAAAAGCGGCAACATTTACGAGGTCGCAGAAGTAGTGCGTAATCTGATTAAAAGGGATCGTGAAAAAGGACTTTCTTCCGGTGAAAGAAAAATGTTGGAGAATGCCAGGCAGATCCTTGTCAGCGAGCTGGTCCTGGCTACGGAACTTGAAGAAGATAAAGCTCAGTCATTGCTTGACGGCGCCTTCGCATGATAGCGTCAGTTAAAACTGGCGTTTTTTATTTTATTATCCAAAAATCGGCAATATTGTTAGTTGAAGTGCCGGCGATAAAAACAATATAATATTAGGTAAATAATTTCATGAGAGGGAGGTGAGAGACATGGTGAAAAAAATCGTTTATATCATTCTGGTAGTAGCTTTTACCGGTCTGGGATTTACTGCCGGCCTGGATCTGGTGGAAAGCGGGCCGGTTAATTTTTTGGCTAATATGCCACAGCAGATTAAATTTGGCTTGATCGGCCTTTCTACCTTGGTCGGGTTGGTAGCCGGGATCCCTCTTTCTTCGCTGATCATGCGCGGAACAGTCCGGCTTACAGTGTTTATTGAGCAGTATCTTCAACGGGCGCCTACCCAGGATTTGGTAATGGGTTCGGTTGGCTTGATTATCGGACTTATAATAGCTAATTTAATGGGTACTATCCTTTCTTACATGGGCTGGATCGGCAAGGTGATCTGGATGTTGGTCACGTTGCTTATGTCCTACCTTGGCCTGAGCATAGGGATTAAAAAACGGGAGGAACTTGTAGCCCTCTTTGCTAATATCCATAAATTTGGTAAAGAGCGTGGTTCCAAATCGGAAACCCGCAACTTCAATTCAAAAATTCTGGATACCAGTGTGATAATTGACGGCAGGATTGCCGATTTATGTGAAAGCGGTTTTATTGAAGGAACATTAATCATACCTGCATTTGTGATTGAAGAACTGCGTCACATTGCGGATTCCTCTGATCTTTTGAAGCGGAACAGGGGGCGGAGGGGCTTGGATATCCTGAACAGGATGCGTAAAAGGCTGGATATTAAAGTACAGATCTATGACAATAACCGCGGGCTTGAAAATATAGCCGAAGTAGATACCAAACTGGTTAAGTTGTGCCAAAAACTAGGCGCTAAAATTATCACTAACGACTATAACCTGAATAAAGTAGCGGAACTGCAGGGTGTAAAGGTTTTAAATATTAATGAACTGGCAAACGCCATCAAGCCGGTTGTATTGCCGGGCGAGGAAATGGTAGTTCAGGTAGTCAAGGATGGAAAAGAAGTAGGTCAAGGAGTAGCTTACTTGGACGACGGTACAATGATTGTAATAGAGGGCGGAAAACGCTATATTAACCAGACTATTTCCGTGATGGTGACCAGTGTGCTTCAGACCGCGGCCGGCCGGATGATTTTTGCAAAGCCGAAATACGAACGAAGGGGCGAAACTTATAACGAGGTGAACGCAATTGGTTAAAGTGGCGGCAGTGGTGCCGGCTGCCGGCCGCGGCGCACGGATGGGCGTCAAAACAAAAAAACAGTATCTTCTTTTAGAGGGTATTCCGGTAGTTGGCCGCGTGCTGAAGGTAATATCGGACAGTCCGGTTGTTCAAAGCATTATTCTGGTGACTAGTCCGGGGGAAGAAGCTTATTGCCGTACCGCAATTGTTGAGCGGCTGGGTATTCCTAAAATTGCGGCTATTGTGCCGGGCGGGAACGAGCGCCAAGAGTCTGTTTATAACGGCCTCCTGGCGCTTTCTTCTGACACCGGCATTGTTATTGTCCACGACGGCGCCCGGCCTCTGCTCAGCCCGGAAGGGCTGGCGGCGGTAGTGGACGCCGCCGTGAATCACGGCGCCGCGACGCTGGCGGTGCCTGTGAAAGACACGGTAAAGCTGGCCGGCGAAGGCGGTTTTGTTGCCGGGACGCTTCCCAGGGACCGCATATGGCTTACTCAGACGCCTCAGGCCTTCCGCTACAGCCTTATTCTTGAAGCGCACCAAAGGGCGCTGGAAACGAAGCAGAGCGGGACCGACGATGCCGGACTGGTTGAGTTGCTGGGGATTCCGGTTAAAATTGTGGCTGGTTCTTACGAAAACTTAAAAATAACCACGAATGAAGACCTGATAATTGCTTCAGCGATTATTCGGGCAAGGGAGGAACAGAAAAAAAGAAAGTTATAAAATTAATTGGGGGGGGCTTTATTGCGAGTGGGTTTCGGTTACGACGTGCACCGGCTGGTGGCGGATAGGCCGCTTGTGCTTGGCGGTGTGAATATCCCCTATGAAAAAGGGCTATTGGGGCATTCCGACGCGGATGTATTGGTTCACGCAGTAATGGACGCTGTTCTGGGGGCTGCCGGGGAAGGAGATATCGGGAGGCATTTCTCCGACAATGATCCGCGGTATAAGGGAATAAGCAGTTTGACTTTGCTGTCCCGGGTGGGCGAGATCCTTGGTCAAAAAGGGCTGGCGGTAGGAAATGTCGATACAGTCGTCGTGGCTCAAGCGCCCAAACTGGCGCCTTTCATGGAAGAGATGAAAGTCAAGATAGCCGAATCGCTATGGGTCGATCCAGGTAAGATAAACATCAAGGCCACTACCACCGAAGGACTCGGCTTTGCCGGCGCTGGTGAGGGAATTGCCGCTTATGCGGTAGCATTGATCGATGACGCGCGCTAGGCTGCAAGTATTTTTTGCAGTCCGGCTTAATACTTATTCCCCCGGCAAAAAATTTGCCAGTATATTCAATGTGGTGTTATAATAAGCTACAATTACGATGTTTTGCTAAATTATCAGGAAATATTTTTCGGACCATCAGGCACGGCAAGGAGGAACCGTTTTTGTCATCTGTTCGCGTAAGATTTGCGCCCAGCCCTACGGGACCGTTCCACATCGGCGGAGCCCGGTCGGCGCTGTTTAACTGGCTTTTTGCCCGCCATTGCGGCGGCGCATTTATTGTAAGGATTGAAGACACGGACCTGGAACGGTCAACCCGTGAATCGGAGGAAAATATTCTGGCCGCCCTGCGCTGGCTTGGCATGGACTGGGACGAGGGCGTGCAGGTTGGGGGTCCGGACGGCCCTTACCGCCAAACCGAGAGGTTGGACATTTACCGGCAATATGTTGAGCGCCTGTTGCTGGACGGCCGTGCCTACCGCTGCTATTGCACTGAGGAAGAGCTTGCCGCTGAAAGGGAAGCGCTTTTGAAAAAAGGTGAAATGCCCAGGTATTTGGGCCGCTGCCGCAACCTGTCCCCGGAAGATTGCTTCCGGCTGGAGAAAGATGGGCGTCGGCCTGTAATACGTTTCCGAGTGCCGGAAGGCGAGGTGATCAATGTCCGGGATCTGGTTCGGGGGGACGTTTCCTTCGAGTGCGGTGGTATCGGTGACTTTATTATCTTAAAGTCGGATATGATCCCTACCTATAATTTCGCTGTGGTCGTAGACGACCATTTAATGTCAATCAGCCATGTGATCCGGGCTGAAGAGCACTTGCCGAACACTCCGCGGCAGATCCTGCTATACAACGCGCTTGGCTGGAGTCTGCCGGAGTTTGCCCATGTGTCTCTGATCCTCGGGAAGGACCGCAGTAAGATGAGCAAGCGCCACGGCGCCACCTCTGTAGAACAATATCAGGAAAAAGGATACCTGCCCGAAGCGCTTGATAACTTCCTCGCCCTTTTAGGTTGGTCGCCAGGCGGAGAAGAGGAAATTTTCACCTTGGAAGAATTAAAGCAACAGTTCACTTTGGAAAGAGTGGCCAAAAGCCCCGCTGTTTTTGACCTGGACAAGTTGAATTGGCTGGATGGACATTACATCCGGCAGTCTCCCCTTGAGCGGGTAACCGATCTGGCCGTACCTTTCCTGGAAAAAGCCGGTTTTATAGCCACACCTTTGTCACGGGGCAAATATGAATGGCTTAAGATGGTAGTGGACTCTGTCCGGGAATACCTTAATTGCCTGGAAGAGATCACCGTTCATGCAAGTATTTATTTTATGGACGGCGTTGAGATTGAAGGGAAAGAGGCTGAGGAAGTCTTGGCCGGGGAACAGGTCCCGGCAGTGCTTTCCGCTATCCAAAAAAAAGTGGCGTCACGGGAGGAATTGACTAATCCTGAAGTGAAACTCCTGTTAAAAGAAGTTGGAAAAGAGCTTGGCGTCAAAGGCAAACAAATCTTTATGCCCTTGCGGGTGGCACTGACCGGAAGCACCCACGGGCCGGACCTTAATCAGATTATGGTGATATTGGGTAAGGATAAAGTCAGTGACCGCCTGGCCCGGATGTTAGGCAAGATTGCCGGACAGGTTTAAGGAGCGGACCTGAGCCGCATGTGGGTCCACAGGTCGCCGAAGGTGAATTTGCTCAACAGTATTAATGAGGAGGTCGTAAGCAGTGGAGGTTTATAATACCATTATCAGGCGCAAACAGACCTTTCAGCCGCGGGAGCCCGGCAAGATCGGCATATATGTTTGCGGCCCCACTACCTACAATTATATTCACCTGGGCAACGCGCGCCCGATGGTGTTTTTTGATACAGTCCGGCGATATTTTAAATACAAGGGCTATGAGGTTGCTTATATTCAAAATTTTACCGACATGGATGATAAAATTATCAGCCGGGCCAGGGAGGAGGGAATAGATCCCCTTGTCCTTGCCGGTAATTATATTGCCGAATATTTTAAAGATTCCGATAGCCTGAATGTGCTGCGCGCGGACCATCACCCCAAAGTCTCGGAACACATCCCTGATGTTATTGCCATGGTGGATACACTCGTTCAAAATGGCTCGGCTTATGTGGTGGACGGTGATGTTTACTTTGAAGTGAAAAAGTTTGCCGGTTACGGCAAGCTTTCCGGACGAGCCGTTGAGGACATGCGGGCCGGCGCCCGCGTTGACGTGGACGGGCGGAAACGGGATCCGGTGGATTTTGCCCTGTGGAAATCGGCTAAACCAGGCGAACCGTCGTGGGATAGCCCCTGGGGACCGGGACGGCCGGGCTGGCATATAGAGTGTTCCGCCATGTCGCTTAAGTACCTTGGGACTAATTTTGACATCCACGGGGGCGGATTTGATTTGATCTTTCCCCACCATGAGAACGAAATCGCCCAGAGTGAAGCTGCCACCGGCGAACCTTTTGCCCGCTACTGGATGCATAATGGCTTTATTACGGTGAATGAGGAGAAAATGTCCAAGTCGCTTGGGAATTTTTTTCTGGTACGTGATATTTTGGCGAAGTATCCAGGGGAGTTGGTCCGCTTTTTCTTGCTTTCCACCCATTACCGGAGCCCCCTGGACTTTGACGACGAAAAGCTGTCCGCTGCCGGGCGGGGTCTGGAAAGGATCAAAACAAGCATGCGCCTGTTAAATGAAGCGCTGGCGAAGCCGGAAGGAAAGGAGAGCGCGGAAACAGACGCGGAGTTTGGCGCTGCTCTGGATTCATTTAATGACTCGTTTGAGGCGGCTATGGATGACGACTTTAACACCGCACTTGCTATCAGCGTTATCTTTGACCTGGCCAGAGAAGTGAACACCGCGGTTCAGCGCCTGGGGCCGGTGTTGCCGCCTTCACTCCGTGCGGCTTTATTAAAAGCGAAGGGACTATTTAATACATTTAATGAAGTGATTGGTATTTTTAAAGCTGAACAAAACACAGGCGAGGTGCTTCTGGACGGTGTGCCCGGTAACGCTGGGGGCCTGGCTGAAGGGTTGCTCGACCTGATCATTGAGGTGCGGCAGGAAGCCCGGAAAAAGAAGGATTGGGCGGTTGCCGACCGGATCAGGGACGGGATTAAAGATCTCGGGATTATCCTGGAAGACACCCCGCAAGGAGTCCGTTGGAAAAAGCAGTTGTAGGCTGCCTTAATTTAACAATATTCCAATATAATAAGGAGAACGGTTGCTGTTTAACATAGAAGACATTGAAAGCAATAAAATAGACTGTCCCGGCGATCTGCCGGCGCTGGTCCTGGCATATGTCGGAGATGCCGTTTACGAACTGGCGGTGCGCAGCCATCTTGTGAGTACCGGGACGGTTAAGGTAAACCGGCTCCACAATGAAGCGGTGAAGCATGTCAATGCCGGCGCTCAGGCCAAGGTGATGCGTGCCCTGGAAGGGGACCTTTCGGAAGAAGAAATGGCGGTAACGCGCCGGGGCCGGAATGCCAAATCACCGCACACCCCCCGCAGCGCCGGTGTGATCGAATACCGGCAAAGCACGGCGCTGGAATGCCTGATCGGCTACCTTTACTTGAAAGGGGATGTAGCCCGGCTGGGTGCGATCATAAGAATGGCGCTCGCAGTGATAGATGGCATATAAGTTGTTAGGCGCGGATGTTTAAAGAAGATGTTTTATATAAAATTTCCTTACCCTGGGAGAGTGAATAGGCTTGAAAAAAAGTTATGTAGGTGAAGGCAAAGTCCAGCTTATCGCCGGCGGGGGTAAGGTTTATACAGATATAGCCGCCAGGTTTGTTAACTCGGAAAAGTCGTTGGAAGAAATTATTGCAAAGCCTTATTCTAAAGAGCTGGTTTTAAAGATTGTGGACAGCGGACATAAAGCGGCCGTTGAATTTGATTATTTCCTTTTTGGGATAGAAGGTTTTGCCCGGGTTACAGAAGTCCAGTTGGTTAGAAAAAGAATAGCCTCGTATATGATTAAAACCGGACGTATGGATAAACACGGAAAAAGATCATTTGATATGGTTATACCAAAAATTATTGAGAATAATAAACTTAATTATATAATACCTGTTAAGGCATTGGCTCTAACTGATGGGACACCCCTGCGAAATTATTTGCCTGAAGGAGTGGCTGAACTAAATTATTTAATTGGTGTAGATGAAGTACTGGATATAATAGAAAAGTGGTACGAGGCTGGGGTGAGAAACGGATTTTCCGAAGAAGAATTAAGATACATAAAACCTCAAGCGACGGAATTTAAAGCTATAATTGGTATGAATGCGCATGCTTTATTAGACTGGTTCAGTATTCGCTGTTGCAAAAGAGCACAAAATGAGATTAGAGATTTAGCAAATAAAATGTTAAGATTATGCGAAGAAGCAGCTCCCGATTTATTTGCAAATGCCGGGCCGAATTGTAAGGTCTTGGGTTATTGCCCCGAGAATGAAATGCAGCATGAAGACTGCCGGGGGAAGGTCTATAATAAAATTGAAGCAATGAAGTTGCTAAGAGAAGCCAAGAGAGGGTAGCACATGGACGACGTCATAGCCGGCCGCAATCCGGTGCGTGAGGCACTGCGGGCCGAAAGGCCGGTTAACAAGATATTGATTGTCAAAGATAGCCACTCCGGCCCTTTGCGGGAGATCTTTGCCCTGGCCAGGGAAAAAAGTATTCCCGTACAAAAAGCGGAAAAACATATTCTGAACAAGTTTGCCGGAGAGGCCGTTCACCAGGGCGTTATCGCTTTAGTGGCCCCTAAAGCCTACGTGGCGGTGGAAGACCTTCTTGAATCGGTACAGCCCGGCGAAGATCCTTTTTTGATCCTGCTCGACGAAATCAGTGATCCCCGCAACCTGGGAGCAATCCTCCGCACTGCGGACGCTGCGGGGGTGCACGGTGTGATTATTCCCCGCCGCCGGTCTGCTCCGCTAACCCCCACCGTAGCCAAATCGTCCGCCGGCGCGATCGAATACGTGCCTGTAGCCAGGGTAGCCAACATTGCCCAGACTGTTGATACTTTAAAAGAAAAAGGGATTTGGCTTATTGGAGCCGATGCGGCCGGGCAGGAGCTCTTTTGGGACGCCCGCCTGGACGGCCCGCTGGCGCTGGTGATCGGTGGCGAGGATAAGGGTCTGGGCCGGCTGGTTAAAGAGCGTTGTGATATTTTAGTGAGGTTGCCTATGTCCGGGCGGGTGAATTCCCTGAACGCTTCTGTTGCCGCAGCCCTGCTTGCTTTCGAAGTGGTCCGGCAGAGGAGGAAAGCTTTAAATCATGAAGGAGTATCTCGTTATTGACGGCTATAATATAATTTTCGCCTGGCCCGATTTTGAAAAACTAAAAGAAAGAGACCTTGAACATGCCAGGTCGAAGCTGGTGGAAATTATGGCCAACCATTCGCCTCTTTCCGGGCAAAAAATTGTGATAGTGTTTGACGCCTACCAGCAAAAAAACACTGCCGGGCGGGTAGAAATTATCGACGGTGTAGAGGTTGTTTATACTAAGCAGGGGGAAACAGCCGACGCTCTGATCGAGCGGTTGGCGGGAGAACTTTCTAAAGAAGGGACAGTTTATGTGGCAACTTCGGACTGGGCTGAGCAAGGGATCGTTTTCGGCAGGGGAGCGTACCGCCTTACTCCTGGTGAGTTGCGTACGCAGGTGAATCAAGCCAAGCAGGACAGTGAAGAGCGCTGGACTGTGGTTAAGCCGGTAGACAGCTACCTGGAGAATCGACTATTGGATAAGGTAAGGATAAATTTGGAAAAATTGTACCGGAGGAAGAAGTAATCTGAAAATCCAGGCTTGTTTTATTTTTTCTTGACGGGATATCTCCTCTTGGTTATAATTAGTATTGTACTTGACTGGGAAACTAAATAATAGGCAGGCTTTAACCATTAGAAGTAAAAAGGTTTTATCCGGGGCTGTTCACCCGGACTTTATTATTAGAGGTGGAAAAGGTTTATTTTTTTTAGTGGGAAAAGATAAAGCGGGGGGATAATGTGAGTCTTCAAGCCCAGAGGGAAGTTCTGAACGGGTACCAGGTAATGGTTGATGAAGATGTAGTGGAGTATGCCCGCGAAGGTGATTGTGACGCGCTCGAATTTCTAATTAATAAATATAAGAACTTTGTCAGGGCTAAAGCCCGTTCCTACTTTCTGATTGGAGCTGACCGGGAGGATATTATCCAGGAAGGCATGATTGGCTTGTATAAAGCTATCCGGGACTTCCGGGTGGACAAGCTGTCATCTTTTAGAGCCTTTGCCGAGTTGTGCATTACCAGGCAAATTATCACTGCTATCAAGACGGCTACCAGGCAGAAGCACATCCCGTTGAATTCTTACGTTTCCTTGAACAAGCCTATATATGATGAGGATTCAGACCGTACTTTGCTGGACGTAATTTCCGGTTCCAAGATAGCCGACCCTGAAGAGTTGATTGTTTCCAAGGAAGAATTTGACAATATAGAAGAAAAAATGGGTGAGATACTTAGCTCGTTAGAGTGGAAAGTGCTGATGTCTTATTTGGAAGGCAAATCTTATCAGGAAATGGCCGAAGATTTGAATCGTCACGTTAAATCTATTGATAACGCCTTGCAACGGGTTAAGCGCAAATTGGAAAGATATTTGGAAAGGCGGGAGGTTTAATTAATTAGTTAGTATATTTAAGGATCTGTAGTATTTTCCGCAAGCGGCCCTATGCATTATATCCGGAATATGACCTTGACAGCCGCAAGGTTATCACTTATAATGGTAATTGTGCCGTTGCCGGCGTAGCTCAATTGGCAGAGCAGCTGATTTGTAATCAGCAGGTTGCGGGTTCGAGTCCCATCGCCGGCTCCACAATCGCTGGTTCCAGGTCAGGTGTTAGTTATCATCGCGGGGTAGAGCAGCTGGTAGCTCGTCGGGCTCATAACCCGAAGGTCAGGGGTTCAAATCCCCTCCCCGCAACCAAAGAAAACTAGCTCCGCAAACACTTGCGGGGCTTTCATTCTTACAGGAAGCCGCATAATATATTTTAAAAGGCCATAAACCTCAACAGCATTGATCCCAGCCGTATTGAGAGTGCTTGACAAGCGTTCTCAAACTATGCTAAACTACGCTAAGCAGGTAAACGTAGAAATATAGCATGATGTTAATAGAATAATTTGCCACTATAGCTCAGTAGGTAGAGCGCATCCTTGGTAAGGATGAGGTCACCGGTTCAATCCCGGTTAGTGGCTCCA
>MVRN01000085.1 GCA_002067965.1 Pelotomaculum sp. PtaU1.Bin035 | reverse complement strand
CCATTTTAACCCTGTAGCATCCCGGGCTCGGCCATTACGAACCCTTGTGATTGTATTTTGTCCCTGATAGTGATTTTAATTCAAGGAAAATCATTACTTGATGGTTATATAGGGGTCCTATATGATATATACTAAATTTAATTAACAGAAATCATTTTGTCGCCTACCTCAATTTTATCCACAACATCCATACCCTCAATTACATTTCCAAACACAGCATACTGCCCGTCCAGCCATGAAGCGTCTTTTTTCAAAATATAGAACTGTGAACCCGCGGAATTAGGGTTGCTGCTACGCGCCATGGCCAAAGCCCCTCTTGTATTTTTTAATGTTGGGTTGATCTCAAGAGGAATAGTCCATCCTGGCCCGCCAGTACCATTCCCTTTAGGATCTCCTCCCTGGATTACCCAATCTTCCACACGGTGAAAAGTCAGTCCATCGTAAAAATTTGACTTTATCAGCTTATCAAAATTACCAACGGTAATAGGCATCATTTTAGGATATACTTCAAGAATAATCTGTCCTTTTGATGTCTCAATTGTAACCACTTGAGAATCTTCATTATCTGTTAAGCTAGCCGTTTTTTCGTCCACGTCAATCCTTCCTTTCTCTCCTTCGGCAGGAAAAGTATACTTCACATCCGCCCCGAGAATTTCGCTAATAAACCTTAATGGCACCATCGTCCTTTCGTTGATAAGTTCAGGCGGATCAATAAAAATCACCCTTTGAATACCATGGTCGTCAACAAATGCCATGTTTGATCCTATTTCCAGGCAAATCAGCAACCCATCCTTGAAAATGGTCACTTTTTGGAATTCCTCGTTCCACTCAATACCACTGCCAAGCGCCTCGCTGACAAACCTTAGCGGCACATATGTCCTCCCAATGGTTGTGTCAATAAACGGTCTCTGGTCAGAAAAGCCAACCTGGTTGCCGTTTACAAATACATCAATATTATAGTCCGCTTTTCCCAAGTCAATAGCTGCGGCGGCGGGGTAAATACCCGGCAAAATGATGACCGCGGCGATAAGCATTAAAATTATAACTGATTTTTTCACCCATATACCTCCTTTATTTTTTCTTAATAGCCGTACGGACCCTTTTTCTGATATTAACACAAAAAGTGTTAATATCAGAAATTGCTATGGCTGATCTCTTCTACATAAATACCAGCGTATCCTTTATGTGCAAAAAAAAACGCCTTGCGGCGCTATATAGCAATAACCTGACACCGGCATTATTTTTGATTTTTTTGCTTATTGCCGGAATGTTCGGGCCCATCCTTTTTCTTTTCCATACCCTTCTTCTCTATATCTTTTTTTTCAATGTACTCATTCGCCGCCATCTTGCCGTTATCGGTATCTGTCCTTTCAATGCCAGTATAATAACCGGCCTTTTTATTATCGTCATTTTCCTTGGAATTATGCTGTTTTTTATAAATACCCTTTTTTACTGCTTTCTCTACTTCTTTATCCTTGTCACCAGATGAGTCATCACCGCCATTTTCACTTAGCAACTCGGCGACCGATATTTTCTTGTCCTTTTCAAATTTCTCTAAGCTCATGGCGTTTATCTCGCCAGCGCAAACATCTATGCCTCTTTTGGCTGTTTTCTGAAGCAATAGGTACCTTCCCGTGGAAATCCCGGCCTTTTCAGCTTCCTGCCGCACTGCAGTCTCCACAGGCTCTATTATTACTTCAGTGTCCAACCCGTTCAATTCGACCGGACTCTTGATGGATTCATAAATAGATTCCAGATCCACCACGGGTTTTCCATTATTGTCGGTAGTCAGGGTAACAAGGATGACATTGTCCTCTTTTATGTTAAGAAATTGGTCCGCTACAGCCTGGGCCACAATTAGCTCAACTGCTTCATGCAAATCCAAACCTTTAACCTTGACCTCTTCCAAAATCGCCACACCGTCACTGTTCAGTCCGCGAGCCGAGGCAACTTTCTTATCTGACAATACTGCCAGCTCAATACTTGGGTTGATGTCAATAGTCACGAAGGCTGCCGCCGGTTGCGTACGCCCCAGATAAAGCTGCCCGGTCAGGATAATAAGCAATAAACAAGCGGCCACTGTAAAATACCTTAGAAAAGTAAATCTTTTCTTTCTTCCTTCTTGGACTATTATTTGGCCTACCCTGATTTCACCGTCAACTGGTAAAGGAACTTTTTTGTATTCCCCCTCGTTGGTGAGCAAGATGCAGGAATTACCTATTGTTTTGACTACCATTCCGGTCGTCTTCATGCTATATTCCCCCTTAGCTTGGAGCGGGCAATTTCAGGTATGATGCCAAGTGTAAAAAATCTTCCCGCCTGTTTATTAGAAGCGTCATTGCTATTATATATTTACGGCCCCTCTCCAAAACTTTCCGGCTGACTCCAGTTTTTTTCTCCAACTCTACCAGCGGCAGTCTCTTGTTATCGCTGAATTTTTTGAAAAGACAGCTCTCCTCTGCCAGTTCCCAAGCCACAAGCATTAACGAACGGCGTGTATCACGGTGGCGTGGTGAACATTTGACCAGTTCTTTAAATGACACCCCATACATGTTTAATAATTCCTCATATTCTTTAATTTCTTCTTCCCTTTCCCTCGCGGCTTCCTCTATCAAATAAATATCCCAGGACTTGGCAAATTCTACGCTTTTTATGCCTTCTTCCCGCAACGGCAACTGAAACTTGAACATAACGTTCTTGTTTTCCCGCCGGTAATAGTCGACAAGCCTGCTCCCTATAACTTTTCTGGCATAAGCAAGAAAAGGAACTCCAAAATCGTCGCAGAAACGGTCGATCGCTTCATTTAAAGCAATCAGCCCTATAGCTAACTCATCATCTCTGCCCCATTCCAGAACCCGCCTGGAATATTTACATGCCGTCTTATTAATAAATGGCTTACAGCTTTCTAAAAAATGCTCTCTAACTAACCTGTCCCCATTTTTTATTTTTTTTATTTCGGCCTCCACATCCTGTACAGGAAACAAGCTTTCACTCCCCTTCTTAACCTGTAGACCACCTCTTTCAAAGGTAATAAAGCAGGGGTCCGGGGGACATTGACCGTTCCTTTTTCCTAAATACGAAGAGTCAGAAATTATTAAGGGGTACTTAAGGGAAATTAAATAGTTAATAT
>MVRN01000084.1 GCA_002067965.1 Pelotomaculum sp. PtaU1.Bin035 | reverse complement strand
GCCCGGTACATCAAGGCAATATCTTCAGCCGGTAGTTTTTCCGCCGGAATATTGGTTAAATATAAGTTATATTCTCAACTTTCTCAAATGGATAATGGCTCTCAAGTCTTGATATGACTAGATTTTTTTGACTTTTATTTGCATAAACAACACAAAAGACACCCTTTTCTTGGTAAAATAGAGTTAACTACAAACCATCAAACCAAGAAGAGAGGATGTCTTTTATGAAATCTATTTTACCAAACCAATATGAAATTGAAAAACAGTTTAACTCTCGCGTGGATAAATTTTATCGACGCACGAAATTGGAAAAATATTACGCTCTGCCAACTTTCATAAAGAAAAGGGATTTAGCTGTCTTCACCTTTTCAAGTTCATTTTTCTACTTGTCTTTAACGGCAAGAACCTTTATCGTACATTGCAAACTAAAAGTGACCTCGAAATGCCAGAGAAAGATGCGATCTATCGTTTTCTGAATTCTTTCAGGTACAATTGGCGAAAGCTTTTACTAGCCCTGAGTTCAACTATCATTAAGGAAACCATTGAATCATCACAACAGGAAAAATGTTCTGATTCTCGATGACTCCCTATACAGCCGCAACAGAAGCAAGGCCGTTGAATTGCTAGCCAGGGTGCATGATCATGTTGAACACAAGTATGTCCGTGGATTTCGGATGCCTACCCTTGGCTGGTCAGACGGTAACACTTTTTTGCCGATTGCCTTTTCACTGCTCAGTTCCGAGAATCAACGCAACCGGCTTTGTGGAATTGATCCACGGATTGATAAGCGTACTATTGGCTACAAAAGAAGGATGGAAAGTATCAAAAAGTCTACTGAAGTAATGTTTGACCTGTTACGCCAAGCCCAGAATTATGGTGTCCATGCAAGGTATCTTCTTTTCGATAGCTGGTTTTCCTTTCCGTCCATTATCTGTAGGGTTCGTGAACATCGCCTCCATGTGGTATGCATGCTAAAGTCAACGAAAAAAGTTTTATACAACTACAAAGGGGAAAAGATGACTCTCGACACCCTCTATAAAGAACTTCTCAAAAAACCCGGCAGAGCTAAGATCTTAGCAAATGCCATCGTTAAAATTGGCATAGATTCAAAGGGTAATCCGGTATCGGCACGGATCTTATTTGTCCGGGATCGAAACAAGGCTAAAAAATGGTTGGCATTACTTTCAACTGATTTAGAGTTGACCGATGAAGAAATCATCCGGATTTACGGAAAACGCTGGGACATCGGCGTGTCCAGGAAAGGGTGTCGTGACCCAGCCGGTGGAAGTCCGGTCGAGGTAAAAGGTCAGAGCCTCGCAGCTTGAATGGCACGGTTGAAGGAAACCGAAACCGTGAAGCCTATTGACAAAGTTTCGTTAAGCGAAATGAGCAGTTCATCAGGTCGTACTTCACAGGAACGTAGATGTAGCCTCGTTACACGCAAGCCCAGTGGCCGAGCCGGTCTATGTCAGGCGAAGGCAGAAGGTCGAAGAGAACAGACTGACCGTATGGCTCTTCACCCATTGGCGGAGTATCAGCGGCGACATGATGAAAAGGGCACGACAGCAACTGGAGAAGCCCTCCTCACTCCTGGGAGAAATCCCTTGCGAAAGGTAGGCCATATAACCGCAACGGGAAGGTGGCCGAAAAGTGAGAGGGTGGCGGATTGGGTTGTAGTACCGCTCGTATCGCCAGGACAACATAACCTGGTGAGAGGGAAGGATCCAAACCAACAGGTACTCTTCTTTCAATAAAGGAGGTAAGGCGGGCTTGATAAAACCTGCCGTTAATTTGCAAGACTTGAGAAGGAAGATATATGTCAAGGCGAAATCTGAAAAGCAGCACCGCTTTTGGGGAATGTATGCTCACGTATGCAAATTTGAAACCTTGGAGACTGCCTATCTCACTGCCAGAAAGAACAAGGGTGCACCGGGAATCGACGGGATTACCTTCGACGACATCGAACAAATGGGTAGAAGAAGTTTCTTGACTGAAATTCAGAGAGAACTTCAAACCAAAACCTACCGCCCCACCAAAAACCGTCGGTGCGAAATACCCAAGGACAACGGCAAAGTCGGGATATTGGGCATTCCGACAATAAAAGACCGTGTTGTACAGGGTGCCCTCAAGCTCATCCTGGAGGCAGTGTTTGAGGCAGACTTCTGTCCAAACAACTACGGGTATCGGCCACAAAAGAACCCACACCTGGCGCTGGCACAAGTTAGACGCAGCATTCTAAGGGGAATGACAGTCACCATCGATGTAGATCTGAGCGCTTATTTTGATAATATTCGACATCACACCTTGCTTGAACAGGTAGCAAAAAGATTCCAGGATGACGACATTATGAGGTTACTAAAACTCATTTTGAAGGCGGCTGGGAAGAAAGGCGTACCTCAGGGCGGCCCGTTGTCTCCGCTTTTGAGCAACCTGTATCTAACCAGGATAGATTGGATGTTTGAGAGAGCCCGCCTACAAACACAAGAAAAAGGATACGATGAAATTAACTATCACCGGTGGGCTGATGACATTGTCATATTAATTAATCCTCATCCATCCAAAGAATGGATAGTGGAACGGGCAAAACGACGGCTGGCCGAAGAGCTAAGCCGACTGCAAGTATCGCTAAACCAAGAAAAGACCAAAATTGCATACATGGATAAAGGCGAATCATTTGGCTACCTCGGCTTTGATTTTAGGAAAGCCGTGGCAAGGAATGGTAAGCAATTCGTGCTAATGACACCTAAGAAAAAGGCCCTGATCAATATCAGACGAAGAGTCAGAGAGGTAATTAGTAATAATCTCCATAAGAACACAAAAGAGATTATTCATGGAGTAAACCAGATTCTCGCCGGATGGGTCAACTTCTATCGGGTTGGGCACTCCAGTAAAGCCTTCTCTTTAGTCAGGGACTACGTTGAGCAGCGAATACGCCGCCTATTGGCAAAACGCACCCGTAAAAGAGGTCCTGGTTTCGGCTGGAAACGATGGAGTAGCCAATTTATCTATGATGTTCTGGGGCTGTATTGGGATTACAAAATTAAATATCTGCAACCTCTGGGCACCTCTAGATAATGCGAAAGTCGGCCAGCAAGAATAGGAATCATAAACCTTGACAAGAATCCGTTGGGTGAGCCGTGTGAGGGAAAACTTCATGCACGGTTCTTTGGGGAGGGGCTGGAAACGAGGATAAATCCACCGCGCCAGTCCTTTACCCGACAAGTCTTCTTTAAAACCACTAAATCCTTTTTGAATCTGGCCAAGGAATTCCAAGGGAGATCGTATGATTCCATGGTGGCCCATACCTCTATCGTTTTCTGCCGCTATATCATGCTTGCTTTAGAAAACCGGGAAAACAAAGACCCAAGGACTCTTGGTGATTTATTTTATTATTGCTGTGACGAGCTTAAGGATATAAGTTTCGCGGAAGCATTCCAGCTGGTATTAACAATGCTGAAAAACACCTTAAGGAAACATCTTACAATATCTGATGGTGCTTTACAGGACATGATCAATGAGTTCATTTCCTGTCTGCCAGCATTTTTAAAGGGACGACTTCAACTTTCGTCCTGAGAAAGTTGAGAAATTAATTATTAAATAAATAGCAGGATAATATTTTATTTTAGCCAAATATTATACTGTAAATAATTACATGTTTAGGGGTTTATTTATGAGAGTATTTCTTTCACATTCAAAAAAAGATAAAAATTTTGTAAGGCGTCTTCATGATCCTTAATACTTTCAGGAGTTGATACTTATTTTGATGAAAAGGATATAAAAGTTGGTGACAATATTCCGGAATCAATTGAACAGGGTATTTATAAAACGACTGCATTCATATATGTAATATCTTCTAACTCAATAGATTCTCGTTGGGTAAGGGAAGAATTAAGCATAGCTAAAATCAGAGCAATGTCTAAAATTGGATACAAAATATGTCCTGTTCTTATTGACAATATTGAACTTCCAAATAGTATCGCTCATATCAAATATGCAGATTTTAGGGATTGGGAATATAGCGAAAGTTTCTATAAAGGAATGGGTGATTTACTGGATGGTATTGGAATACAATATGAGGTAATTGAATCAGGTATTACAACTTTCATAATACATAACTTCCAACTTATCGAAAATTTAGAACTTTATATTTGGAGGTTATCTGATTTTATAGATGCCTTTTTACATGGTATTGTGTGGGGTGCTAATGGAGTAAGATCAGTTATTGGATCTGCTTCTGCAATGCAAAAGTTTATTGATAATTATTCCAAGGGATTAGGGATAATTTCTAATATAGCATTATTTTTAAATTTGAATCTTCCTCATCTTGATGATATTGTTAAAATACAAAAAAATCTTATGTTAATTATGGAAATACTAATAAAAATTGATGAAAGAAACCTTGCGAAGAGTTTATTTGGCGAAAACTCAATTTTTAAAAAGTTAGGTGACTTTAGAGATATGCTTACAGAAACTGCGGTAATACTAACCAAGATTAGAAGCATTGGAACTATGCATTTTCTTTCTTTGGTGAATAGAAAGTAGTTTGTAAATTTTTATGGTTTTCTCGGTGGTGATGGTAATGAGGTAGGGTTACGCAGCCGACTGAAATATTGGCGGCATCAACACATGATGAACCAAAAACAATTCCAGGCCACCACGGACGAAAGGGGGAAGCGTCGCAGGTGACGGCTGGCGCTGTGGTGGGGTGGGCATTTGGGTATTTTTATTTTTTTTCTATTGGAGAGATCATCATGGAAGTAATGGGACTGGTATGTCTACCGTCCGATAATGGGAAGAAAAACATGAAAAGTATTAATATTTAATTGTAGAATTTATATTTTAGGAGAAGTGATGATTTATGATTGAAATGTTCGTTAAGTTCCTGGGGGATTTTGGATTAAGAGTTTTTGATAAAATTTCTAAACTTAGATCTAAAAAAAGTATTTATTTAAAGAAATATGTTCAATTTTTTATATCCATAAACAGAGTATATATTTACTTATGCAATTTTTTTGAATTTCTTCAGAAGTGGAAATGCTCAAATTACTCCACTAAATACTCAACTGATTGCGAATCCATGTTAAAAAATATATATACCTCTCTTTTATTGCTCAATAGTGATGTGCAAGAAATGATAATACTTGAAGAACTTGATTTATCTAAAGATATCTTTAGAATATTGGATACAAAATGTAATGTATTTAGAATATGGAAAACTATTATGAAAAATAATGCCTATTGTGGTTTTTGTAGTTTAGAAAATGAACATTTGTATGCAGAAAATGACAGTAAAACACTTATTGGCATAAAAAGGATTATATATATTCCAAACTATAGTGTATTGCTTAATGGTATTAAGTCAACAGCTGAGCTAGAAAATACAACAATATCATATTACGAATATAATAAGACAAAACCTTTTGATATACTCTTTGATTTATTTCACTTGAATCGTGAACGTCATAATAATATCTTAGATAATTTACATTATAATGAAACTTTAGATAGTCATTTACATTATCTCCCTGAATTACCATTGGAAGATGATATATCTAATGGCTCTTGTTATATGATTCCAAATTCTGTTAAAAAAATTGTATTACCGGATCAGGAAAATAAAATAGATGAAATCATAAAAACGACAGGTGAAGCAATAGAGCAATTTCGAGAAATAATAGAAAAATTAAGGGAGATATTACGAAGATATATTGATAAACAAAATAGCTATATAGACATCTTAGAATATCTATAATTACAAAGAGAAAATAAAAACTAATTTTGCTTCTTTGTATCTTTCCCCATCATATGATGCTTATACACTCATGACTGCATTTCCTGCAAATAAAAAACATAAATTTCCAACAAAATTCGACAATATTTTTATTAGCTAGAAATAAGAACCCCCACATAAAAAGTGCAATAAAAGCATGAAAGTGCTAATCGGAGGATGTCCGCTAAGTGTCCACTAAAACAGTAGCCCTGTTTTTATATAAAAATAAAAAGCACCTCTAACCATTGCGGTGCTTAAATTTCTGTGGCAGGGGAGACAGGGCTTGAACCCGCAACCCTCGGTTTTGGAGACCGATGCTCTACCAATTGAGCTACTCCCCTGCGCTATTTATTCTATGTCACTTATTATAGAATAGATCAGTTTATCACGTCAATAGGAAACTCTTTTGTAGGGTTTTCTAGTTCAGGGGCGAATATAATAGAGTTAATTAAATAAATTAGAATCCTAAGTGAGGTGATTGAATTGACACCTGTAATTGGTGTCTTGATGGGTGGCCGTTCAGCCGAGCGGGATGTGTCCTTGCGAACCGGTGAAGCTGTCTATAATGCCCTTGAGGCGAAAGGTTACACTACAATAAAAATAGATGTGGATCTAAATATTGTGGAAAGAATTAAAGAAGAAAGGATCGAGCTTGCCTTCCTGGCTTTGCACGGTAAGTACGGCGAGGACGGGACCATCCAGGGGATGCTTGAAATGCTCGACTTGCCGTATACTGGTTCCGGCGTTCTGGCCAGCGCTATGGCTATGGATAAGATAACCACTAAAAAGATGTTATTAATCGAAGGCCTACCGACGCCTCGCTTTATCCTGGTCAGTCGGAAAGATACTGAAAATTCAGGCATAAGTACTGTCATAACGAGGGTATCTAAAGAAATAGGACTTCCTGCCGTGGTTAAAGCACCCTCGCAGGGCTCTTCAATCGGTATATCATTTGTCCATCAAGAGCGGGACATGATTCCAGCTTTGGAACTGGCCTTTCAGCATCACCCCGTTGCTCTGATTGAACAGTATATTGAGGGAGTGGAAGTGACTGCTTCTGTGCTGGGAAACGAAAAGCCGGTAGTCCTGCCACTGATTGAGATTGTTTCAGCCACCGGCGTTTATGACTATGAGGCCAAATATACCGCCGGCATGAGCTACCATATTACTCCGCCGCGCATCCCGGAAGAACAACAAAATGCTGTAAAAGATATAGCATTACGCGCTTTCAACGCCATAGGCTGTTGTGGGCTGGCGCGGATAGATTTTTTTGTTGACCGCGAGGGGGAACCATATATTCTGGAAATAAATACATTGCCTGGTATGACTGACACCAGCCTCTTTCCGGATGCGGCACGCGCGGCAGGAATTGAATTCCCTGAACTGGTAGAAAAAATAGTGAAACTCGCCCTGGAAAAATAATAAGAAACAGAGGTAAAAATGAAAGTATCACCAATAGAGTTAGCCGGAGTTATTGACCATACGCTTCTCAAGCCTGAAGCCACAAATAATGATATTGTTGCTCTTTGCCGTCAGGCTCGCGTTTTCGGTTTTGCGACAGTATGCATAAATCCTTGCTATATCGCTTTGGCCCGCCGGGAGCTAGAAAAGTCGCCAGTAGGTGTCTGTACAGTGATCGGCTTTCCACTCGGGGCGGGCAATCCTGCCGTGAAAGCGGCGGAAGCGGCCGCGGCAGTGCGCGCGGGTGCCACAGAGTTAGATGTCGTGATGAATATAGGGTTTTTAAAAAGCGGGTTTATTAGACAAGTAAAAGATGACCTCGAAGGGGTCTTGCATGCCGCCAGGCATGAAGGACAGGGTGTGACTGTTAAGATAATCCTGGAAGCATGTCTTTTAACGGATGAAGAAAAAGTCGAAGCCTGCCGGTTGGCCGTTGCAGTAGGCGCTGATTATGTAAAAACATCGACAGGTTTCAGCAATGGAGGCGCTCTTGTATCCGATGTAAGACTTCTCAGAAAATCTGTCGGATCCGAGACAGGTGTAAAAGCGTCGGGGGGAATCCGTAACCTTGCGGCAGCCCTGTCTATGTTGAATGCCGGAGCAAATCGCCTTGGCTCCAGCTCGGGGGTCGCGATTATTAACGAATTAAAGCTGCAAAGGACATAAAACTATTTTTTTAGCAAATAAGGTTAAACTATAACCAGTAAAAATAATTAAATATATCTATAAAACCCCGTATTTTTTGCCTGGGCAGGAATTAAGCAGGACAACGTCGAATATTCGTGTTGTCACTTAACTAATTTACGGGGGTGTTAGTAGTGAAAAATCGCTGCATGCTATGTGGAAAGCCTATTGAAGAAGAAATATTGAATACCGATCCATTTGATGATGATGACGATATGTTTCAGAAGAAACCGGCGGCAATTTGCATAATGTGTCAGGCTAAGCTGAAAAATGAGGCGGATAACACCCAGAAGTATCCCAAGCCGATGTGAAATGGCATGGTATACAGTTACAATTACTTCAGGAGGTAAAACGTTTGCATAATAAATTGCGGTGGTCTTTTACATTATTTATCGGGTTGGTTTTTATCATTCTGGTACTTGCTGTAAATGGAGCAAGGCTTTATACTGACTGGTTGTGGTTTCGTTCACTCAATTATCAGAGCGTATTTATGACAATTATTATTTCCGATTTAGGCCTGCGGGTTGCAGCAAGCGCAACCTTTTTTATACTTCTATTTATTAACCTGCTGCTAACACGCGGTCCTTTGATAAAAGCTTCTCAGAAAGCGGCAGTATTTAAAGAAGATAACCTGCTGACGATCCAGACATCTCCCTTGAACAAACTGCTTACCCCGCGACTATTGCTGGCAACCTATACAGCTTTGAGTCTGACCATGGCTTTCTTGTTTAGCTTTACTGTCGCGGGAGATTGGGTTACTCTGCAAAAATTTCTTCACCCGTCTTCTTTCGGGGTATTAGATCCTGTATTTAAACGGGATATCGGTTTTTATGTCTTCCAACTTCCCTTTTACCAGTTTCTTTATAATATAGCAAGTTGGACTATTTTAATTATTGTTTTTTGGGTTTCTGTGACCTATCTTCTTGTAAGCGTTACTCAGGGTACTCCAGGCAAGCTCTTGCAAACAATGTCAGCCCGGTATCACTTGTCTTTTTTGGCAGCCTTTTTTTTTCTGTTAAAAGCGGCGGGTTACCAGCTTGACCAGTTTGCCCTGCTTTTCACTCACAACGGTGCTGTATGGGGTCCTGGTTACACAGCCATTCATACTACCTTAATTGCTTATAAGGTTCTAACATATGTGGCAATTGTATGCGCGTTGGCTATTTTGGTAAATCTTATTTTACGCCGCTTTAAGCTTATCGTGTACAGTATCGGGGTCCTCTTGCTCGCCTCGGTGTTGCTCGGTGGAATTTATCCTATTTTTGTGCAAAGATTTGTTGTAACCCCGAACGAAATCTCTATGGAGACTCCATACCTGGAAAAAAACATCCAGTTTACCAGGAAAGCATATAACCTTGATTCTATTGAAAAGAGAGATTTTCCCGCCGGGAAAGTATTATCGTTGGATGATATCCAGGCTAACAAGGATACCGTCAACAACATACGCCTCTGGGATTGGGAACCGCTCCAGCAGACTTACGGCCAGTTGCAGGAAATGAGGCTCTACTACCAACTTCAGGACATTGACGTAGACCGCTACGTAGTTGACAGCCGTTACCGGCAAGTAATGCTGGCTGCCAGGGAACTGAACCAGGAACACCTTGCCACCACGGCAAAGACCTGGGTAAACCAGCGGCTGAAATATACTCACGGCTATGGGATCGCAATGAGCCCCGTAAATGAACTTTCCGGGGAAGGCCTACCTGCTTTCTTCTTGAAGGATATCCCGCCTGTAACTGCGACTGACCTTAAAGTCACCCGCCCGGAAATATATTACGGCGAAATGACTGATAATTATGTTATCGTGAACACCAAGACCCTGGAATTTGATTATCCCAGGGGTGATGATAATGTGTTTTCAACATATGAAGGCGACAGCGGCGTGAATTTGGCCGATTTCATGCGCCGGGTCATGTTTTCTTTTTCTCTTGGGGATTATAAATTGCTCCTTGCCGGTGATGTTGATAACAGCAGCAGAATATTATATTATCGCAATATCAAACAAAGGGTACCAAAAATTGCCCCCTTCCTTGAATACGATAAGGATCCTTACATAGTTCTGAGTGACGGCAAACTATTTTGGATGTGGGATGCCTATACCACTACAGACAGGTATCCTTATTCTGAGCCGTATAATAAAGAAAATAACTACATCCGCAACGCTGTGAAGGTCGTGGTGGACGCTTACACAGGAAAAGTTGATTTTTATATTAGCGATCCCGGGGACCCCCTGGTGGTAACTTACAGCAAGATATTTCCCGGTATGTTTAAATCGTTGGACGATATGCCCGGCGACTTGAGGCGCCATATCCGTTACCCGGTAGACCTTTTTGATATTCAGGCGAAAATGTACGCCGTATACCATATGGAGGATCCACAGATATTTTACAATAAAGAAGACAAGTGGAATTTATCGACAGAAATTTCTGCCAGTGAAGAGAAACCAATGGAACCTTACTATACAATAATCAAGCTGCCTGGTGAAGATAAACCGGAGTTTGTGTTAATCTTACCGTTTACCCCTCAAAACAAGAAGAATATGATTTCCTGGCTGGCTGCCAGGTCGGATGGGGAAAATTACGGAAAACTGCTTGCATACAGCTTCCCTAAACAGGAGCTGGTTTATGGCCCGATGCAGATAGAAGCCAGGATTAACCAGGATACAACGATAGCACAACAAATGACTTTATGGGATCAGCGTGGTTCCAGAGTAAAACGGGGCAACCTCTTGGCCATACCAATTAAAGATGCCCTTCTTTATGTCGAACCGCTTTACCTCCAAGCCGAGCAAAGCAAAATGCCGGAGTTGCGCCGGGTTATCGTAGCGCACGGTGATCGGGTAGTAATGGAGCCCACCCTGGAAAAAGCGATGGAAAAAATATTTGGTACGAGCGAAGGTCCCTCAAAACCAGCGGCACAGCCTGAGTCAGGCACTCAAACCCAATTGAACTCAAGCGTGGCCGACTTGGCCCAAAAAGCCAACCAGCTCTATGACGAGGCTCAAAATAAGCTTAAAGCAGGAGATTGGTCCGGGTATGGCGAAACATTATCGAAATTAAAACAGACCTTATCTGAATTGGTCCAAAGCGCTGGACAGTAGAATAATTGAAGTGGGATATCATATTATACATTATAAAATGATGACATCTTCCCAGGTTGTCTTTATTCATCATTTTTATGCTGACTTGCTATCGGCTCTGGCGGTAGCTTTTTATTTTATTACGGAGGTGTTTAATAATGCCTTATTGCGAGTTTAATAACAACAAGTATTTTTATTATGAACAACTTCCGGAAAAACTGGATAGCGTTAATAAAACTATTTTATTTGTCCACGGCGCCGGCGGCAACGGCAGCTACTGGATAAAACAATTATTAGGAGTAGGAGACAAATTCCGTACACTGGCGCCGGACCTGCCTGGTCACGGGAAGTCGGGAGGGACCGCCTGCGACAATATTGCGGCCTATAAAGAGTTTATTAGAAAACTTGTAGATAAGGTTATTGAAGGTCGCTTTTACCTTGCTGGGCATTCCTTGGGAGGAGCGGTTACGCTGGACTTCTCCCTTAGTTACCCTGAACTATTGGAGGGTATTATTTTAATAGCTACCGGGGCAAAGTTTGGGGTTCTCCCCGCGATTCTCGATATATTTAAAAACGGGAGGCACAATCATGAACTTGTCCGGACCGCTTACGGCAAGAACACTCCACAGCGGATGATAGAGCTTGGCTCCAGAGAAATGACTGCCGTGAGTCCGGCAGTATGGTTTAAGGATTTCACTGCGTGTGACCGTTTCGACGTTACCAGCCGGCTTGCGGAAATCCAACTGCCGGCTTTGATCCTGACAGGGACCGATGACTTGCTGACACCGTTAAAATACGGCCGTTTGCTTAAGTCCGGTTTGACCGGCGCCAGGATGGAAGAAATCGGGGGTGCGGGCCACATGCTTATGATTGAGAGGCCAGATGATATTAACAGGCGCATAGTTGATTTCATGTCCTTAAAATGATAATGTAAAATTTATCATATCTATATATTTGGAGGGAGAAAACGTGGCGATAAGCAAGAAAGTCAGGCGGATCGGTGTGCTTACCGGAGGCGGTGACTGTCCGGGATTGAACGCTGTTATCCGTGCAGTGGTAAAAACGGCCATAAAAGAATACCGGCTTTCAGTTGTCGGATTTGAAAACGGTTTTGGCGGGTTGCTCCAAAACCGGGCGCGGGATTTGACTGAGAGGGATGTTGTGGGCATTCTGCCTCGCGGAGGCACTATCCTGGGAACAACCAACCGGGACAACCCTTTCCACTACCCGATGGTTGTTAACGGGCAAAAGGTATTCAAGGATGTGTCTGATCGTATTATCGAAAATGTAAATATCCATAACATCGACGCTATGGTTATTATTGGCGGCGACGGCAGCTTAAGCATCGGCAAGGAACTTTTTGAAAAAAAGGGACTTCCGGTTGTGGGGGTACCAAAGACCATAGACAATGACTTATCGGCAACTGACCAGACTTTTGGTTTTGACACTGCTCTAAACACTGCAACCGAGGCAATCGATAAGTTGCATACAACTGCGGAATCACACCACCGGATCATTGTTCTGGAAGTAATGGGACGTTACGCCGGATGGATCGCGCTGGAAGCGGGTCTGGCAGGTGGGGCTGATGTTATCCTTGTTCCTGAGATCCCTTTTTTAATGGCAAAAATATGTGAAAAAATAAATGATCGATTTGAGCGGGGAAAGAAGTTTAGCATAGTTGTGGCAGCGGAGGGGGCCAAGCCGGTCGGCGGAGAAATGGTGGTCCAGCGTAGAGTGGAGGATAGTTTTGATCCGGTACGTCTAGGAGGCATAGGCAATGTCGTTGCTTTCCAGATCGAGGAATACACTGGTATGGAAACCAGGGCAACTGTTCTCGGGCACCTGCAGCGGGGAGGAACTCCCACGGCTTTTGACCGTATATTGGCGACCCGCTACGGTACCGGGGCGGTCAACATGGTTATGTCAGGCAAGTTTGGTGAAATGGTATGCCTGCGCACTCCGAATATTGAATCAGTACCACTGGCTGATGCGGTGGGCGAGCAGCGGCTGGTTCCTGTCGACGGCGATCTAATCCGCTCCGCAAAGCAGACTGGTATTTCGTTTGGAGATTAGCGTTGAAGGGTATGGTATAATAACTTTCGAGGGTTATAGAAAGGAGAAAAGTTATGGGTTATTACCTTGTTCCACCTGTCTACCGGCCACCAAGTGAAGCCGCCAGCCTGATTTTTCAGGTTACTTTGGGTTGCTCCCACAACGCCTGCAGTTTTTGTGTATCATATAAGGGCAAGAAATTTAGAATTAAAACATGGCCGGAAATTAAAGCTGATATCGAAGCGGCAAAGGTGTTCTATCATAATGCTACCAGGGTTTTCCTGGCAGACGGAAACGCCATGGTCGCGGAAACCGGCCTGCTCCTTAAAGTACTTGACAAATTATATCATGATTTTCCGTACTTGGAGCGGGTTGGCATCTACGCCAGAGCGAATGATATCCTGGACAAAGAACCTGAAGATTTAAAAAAATTACACGAAGCAGGTATAAGTCTCGTTTATTACGGTCTGGAAAGCGGTAGTGACAGAATTCTCAAAATGGTGCATAAGGGAGCAACTGTTGCGCAAATAATTGAAGGCGGCCGCAAGGCCATGGATGCCGGTCTGCCGTTATCGGTTACTGTAATCATCGGAGCGGGAGGTCCGGAATTATCCGAAGAACACGCTACAGCGACTGCCGCTGCGGCAAGCGCTATCAACCCGGCGTATCTATCGGCGCTTACCATGTTGATTCCGGAAGGTTCGTTTATGGATAGAAAGCTAAAGCGCGGCGAGTTTAAATTGCTTACACCAATGCAAAGCCTTAATGAACTCAAAATTATGATCGAAAAATTATCACTGACAAACTGTGTATTCAGGAGCAATCATGCTTCAAATTACTTGCCGCTCAAGGGCACTCTGAACCAGGACAGAGAGAAACTCCTTGCATTTATCCAAAGGGGGCTGGCGAACCCGGATCTCTTAAGGCCCGAATTTATGCGTGCTCTGTAGAAAAAACAATTATACCATATAATGTAATCTTTATGGGGCACACTGTAATTACATGTGGCGAAGCGGGGTGCCCTTGCTGCTTGCTGGTATTTGTGTTAATATTTTCTTGATAATTCTTGATAACTAAGATAACCACATTCAAAAACTCAGGAGGTCCGGCAAGTGAAAATCGGTATCTTCACCGACAGCTATTTACCTTATACGAGTGGTGTTGTCCGCTCAATTCAGACTTTTACTGAAGAACTTACAAATCATGGGCACGAGGTTTTTATCTTTGCTCCAAGTTACCGCAACTGCCGAAAAGAAAGCCGGATTTTTCGTTTTTCTTCAATACCTTCGCCTACCAACCACGATTTTACTTTGGCTATGCCTTTTTCCATTCGTTTAAGGCCTACTATTAAAAAGCTAAATCTTGATCTGATCCACGTACACTCTCCTTTCCTGCTGGGGCGTCTTGGAGCGCGGTACGCGAGAATGCTGGGTATACCGCTGGTTTTTACTTATCATACCCTGTATGAGCAGTATGTGCATTATGTACCGTTTGCACAATCTTTTACTAAGGAATTGGCGCAAAAAATAAGCAGGGCCTTTTGTAACTATTGCGACGCTGTCTTTGTTCCAACAGGTGTTATAAGAGACTATTTACAGGGAATAGGAGTGAAGAAGCCGATTCGCATAGTACCTACTGGAATTAAAGTGGCGGAATATCAGAATGGCGACCGGGGCTGGCTGCAGCGCCACTTTAACCTGCCACCGGGTGAAAAAATTCTCTTATTTGTAGGAAGGCTTGGACAAGAAAAAAATATCAATTTTCTAATGGAATGTTTTATAATTGTAAGCAGGGAAATCAGCAATACCAGGTTGGTTTTGGTAGGAGGGGGTCCCGAGGAAGAGGAGTTGAAGAATAGGGCAAAAGAACTGGGCATCAGCGAACAGGTAACATTTACGGGAGTGTTGCCGCCTTCAGATGTAGTGAACTGTTATGCCGGATCAGATATTTTTGTATTTTCCTCGGTTACTGAAACTCAGGGCATTGTCATTACTGAAGCTAAAGCAGCTGGACTTCCGGTAGTCGCTGTTGCCGCTTATGGAGTTTCCGAAATGATCCAAGATGGAATTGACGGTTACCTGACTGAATTGGAACCGCTTCAATTTGCCGAAAAAGTTTGTTTCCTGCTAAAAGACGTTAATATTCGAAAAGAGATGAGTCTTAGAGGACAACAAAACGCTGAAATGCTGTCCGTTGCCAAATGTACGGCGACACTGGTTGATTGTTACCGCCAGGTAATTGAAAGAAATACACTTGTAAATTAAAAATTAAGCTTTTCAAGAAATCAATTAGATACCGGCTGTTGGGCTATAATTTCCTAACTGACTCCTGCCTGTCAAGGCAGGTTTTCTTTTTGTATAAAAGGTGTGGAAAGATAAACAATAAAGATTAAGCGGGAGGTGTTTTAATGGAGCCTGAGATAGTAAAACGGCAAGAGACCGGTGAAAAAGATTATGTGAATAGAGAACAGGATAATGTAGCTATCAGAATTAAAAAACCGGCAGCTGTAAAAGAAGCTGATAATAAGCGGGAGAGACGTTATAAGGATTTGGACCACGTTATTGAACAGTATTCGAGAGAGCCCGGCCAGTTGATAAGAATTTTACATAAAGCTCAGGATATATTCGGTTACCTGCCGGAAGACGTCCAGGCTTATATAGCTGAAAAAACTGAAACGCCGGTCAGTGAGGTCAACGGGGTGGTTACTTTTTATTCCCTTTTTTCAACCGAGCCAAAAGGGAAATGCACGCTGAAGGTTTGTATGGGGACAGCCTGTTATGTTAAGGGTGCCCAGGAAATTATGGATGCTATCAAAGAGCACTTGAAAGTCGATGAGGGGGAAACTACCGCAGATAAACTTTTCACTGTAAAAAGCACCCGCTGTGTCGGCGCCTGCGGACTGGCGCCGGTCCTAGTGGCAAATGACGATGTCTACGGCGAAGCTGGAGCAAAGGATGTTGTAAAAATAATTCATGAGTACCGGAAAGGTGAAAAAATTGAAAGTTCGGAACATTGAAGAGCTTAAAGCGGTTAAGGAGAAATACTATCCACTTATTAAACAAAGGTTGGGCTACCGTAACGGCTTGGGTTTGACCCAAATCATGATTTGTTCAGGGACAGCCTGCTCATCTTCTGAAAGCCAGATCATCCGGCAGGAATTGGAACAGGAACTGGACAAGCATGGATTAAAGGAACACGTTAGGGTGTTTAAAACCGGCTGTTTTGGTTTTTGCCAGCACGGCCCTATCATAATGGTGCATCCGGGAGAAATATTCTACTGCTTGGTAAAACCTGAGGACGTTAAAGAATTGGTGCAAACCCACCTGGTGAAAGGACAGTTGGTTGAAAGATTGCTTTTCCGCGATGAGAATACAGGGATAAGGACTCCAAGTATTGATGACATTCATTTTTTCAAAGCGCAAAAAAGAATAGTCTTGCGAAACTGTGGTGAAATTAATCCTGAGGAAATTGAGGAATATATAGCCCGGGACGGGTACTTCACCCTGGCTGACATCATTCTGCGCAAACAGCCGGGAGAAGTAATTGACATCATCAAAAAATCAGGTCTCCGGGGTAGAGGCGGAGCCGGTTTTTCAACCGGCAGGAAGTGGGAGATGACTGCCGCTCAGGATGTCACTCCGAAATATGTTGTTTGCAACGCTGATGAAGGCGACCCGGGCGCTTTCATGGACCGCAGCATTCTGGAAGGTGACCCGCACAGTGTATTGGAAGCAATGGCTATAGCCGCTTACTGCATTGGCGCAAATCAGGGCTACATATATGTGCGGGCGGAATATCCCGTCGCGGTGGATAGATTGGAAATTGCCATTGAGCAGGCCAGGGAGATTGGCTTGCTGGGCAAGGGCTTGTTTGGGTCTGATTTTGATTTTGATATCGGGTTGCGCTATGGCGCGGGAGCCTTTGTTTGCGGAGAAGAAACCGCGCTTCTTCAATCAGTGATGGGCCAGCGTGGCGAGCCTCGTCCGAGGCCCCCTTACCCGGCACAGGAAGGGCTTTGGGGCAAACCTACTTTAATTAACAACGTTGAAACCTTCGCCAACATACCGGTTATTTTGCGAGCGGGCTGGGAGCGGTATCGGGGGTATGGGACCGCTGGCAGCAAGGGCACCAAAGTTTTTTCCCTGGCGGGAAAAATTAAAAATACCGGCTTGATCGAAGTACCCATGGGCACGTCCTTGCGTACTATTGTCTTTGATATCGGCGGTGGCATAACCGGCGGCAGGCGGTATAAAGCTGTTCAGACCGGCGGGCCGTCGGGCGGTTGTATTCCGGAAAAATTCCTCGACTTGCCGATCGACTATGAAAACCTGAAGGAGATCGGTTCAATCATGGGTTCCGGCGGAATGATCGTCATGAGCGAGGATAATTGTATGGTTGACCTGGCACGTTTTTACTTGGAGTTTACTCAGGACGAGTCATGCGGCAGGTGTACCCCGTGTCGTGTAGGCACCAAAAGAATGTTGGAAATCTTGAAAAGGATCACGGAAGGCCAGGGGGAAATGGAAGACTTGGAGGTCCTGGAAGAACTTTCATTCGATGTCCGCGACGCTTCTTTATGTGGGCTTGGTCAAACCGCGCCCAATCCGGTTCTTTCCACCCTGCGTTATTTTAAGGATGAGTATATTGCCCATGTCAGGGACAAAACTTGTCCGGCCGGTGTTTGCAAGGCATTGCTGGACTTAAGGATCGATGAGGAAAAATGTATTGCCTGCGGCCTTTGCGCCAAAGCCTGCGCAGTTGGGGCAATATCCGGCGCGCCGAAACAGCCGTACCGCATTGATCCGGAAAAATGCGTCAAGTGTGCGGCATGTTTTGCGAAGTGCCCGAAAAAAGCGATCTTGAAAGGCGCCGGAAGGGAGGTTATAGTAGATGAAAAAACCGGAATTTTCGCCGGCGCCGGTGGTCCGGAAAACCGGGCAACTTTATGACAACCCGGAAAAAGTAGTCCAAAAAATCAAGCTCACTATTGACGGCAGGGAGGTCGAAGCCGACAAGGGAATGAATATCCTGGAAGCAGCGCATGCCGCAGGAATTGAAATTCCAAGTTTGTGTTACCTGCGCCACATAAATGAAATCGGCTCTTGCCGGGTTTGCCTTGTCGAAGTCGAAATAGGAGGGATAAGGACTCTTCAGGCTTCCTGTGCTTATCCTGCGACTGAAGGGCTGGTGATCCACACTGCTTCACCACGGGTAAGACGGGTAAGGAAAACAATGGTGGAACTGCTTCTTTCCGATCACCACCGCGAATGTACCACCTGTATTCGCAACTTGAACTGTGAGCTGCAAAATATCGCGGACAACCTGGGTATAAGAAATATTAAATATACCGGGGAAATGAAAGAGCTTCCAATTCAAAATAAAAATTCATTTATCGTCCGGGACTATAATAAATGTATCAAGTGCCGCCGGTGTGAAGCAATTTGCAGCAAAGTGCAAGAGGTAAATGTATACTCTGCGATAAACCGGGGTTATGATACTGTAATCGCTCCCGCATTCATGCAAGACCTTTCCCGGGTGGCCTGCATTACCTGCGGTCAATGTGTGATTGCCTGCCCCACTGCTTCGCTTACTGAAAAAGAATGCGTGGATTCAGTATGGGAGGCGTTGGAAGATCCGGATAAGTATGTGGTTGTACAGACAGCGCCATCCATTCAGGTCACCCTGGGTGAGGTGTTTGGTTACCCGGTTGGGACAGTGGTTACCGGAAAGCTGGTGGCGGCTTTACGGCGCTTGGGCTTTGACAAGGTTTTCTCCACAGATTTTACCGCTGACCTGACCATTATGGAAGAAGCGCACGAATTGCTGGAAAGGTTGGAAAAGCACGACAGACTGCCCCTGCTTTCCTCGTGCAGCCCGGGGTGGGTTAAGTTTGCTGAGCACTTTTACCCTGAATTTCTTGAAAGCCTGTCTACCTGCAAATCTCCTCATGAAATGTTCGGCGCTCTGACCAAAACTTACTTTGCTGAAAAGGAAGGGCTAGAACCGGAAAAAATTGTAGTAGTGGCAATTATGCCTTGCACGGCAAAAAAATTTGAGGCCAGCCGCCCTGAAATGGGAACCGGCAGTATGAAGGATGTAGACTGGGTGCTCACTACCAGAGAGTTGGCCAGGATGATTAGGCAGGCAGGCTTGAATTTTCACGACCTGCCGGATGAAGACTACGATACTCCCATGGGGATTTCCAGCGGAGCCGGGGCAATCTTTGGATCTACGGGAGGAGTAATTGAAGCGGCGGTGCGAACTGCTTATTATCTCTCTTCCGGTCAGGAATTGGACGTCCTCGATTATGAGGAATTGCGTGGTTTCAGCGGATTGAAGGAAGCATGGGTGGAATTGAAAGGGCGGCCGATTAAAGTGGCCATCGCCCACGGTACCGGCAACGCCAGGATATTGATGGACAGGTTGAAGGCGGGAGAACAATTCGACTATGTGGAAATAATGGCCTGCCCGGGCGGCTGTGTGGGTGGAGGCGGGCAACCGGTATTCGGTACCAGGGAACATAAAGAAATATCTCTGGATTATCGTCACAACCGGGCGGATGCCCTGGATCGCATTGATTATTCAAAGAAATTGAGACGGGCTCACGAAAATCCGGCAGTGAAAAAAATCTATGAGGATTTTCTTGGACGTCCTTTAGGTGATATGTCAAAGAAATTGCTCCACACATATTACACGCCGCGCGGCGTATTGCCCGGTTTTAACTTTGGAGAGTTAAAGGGTAGCCATGACGGACATAATAAGGAAAACAAGCCGCCATATCGACAGCCAGAATTTATAGGATAAATGTCCCATTTAAACCACCAAATCACTTAGGGTGGTTTAAATGTTCACAGGAGTATTTTCATTATTTAAATTACTTTGCTTGGAGGAATTTATCATAGCACATAGAATATATTTTATTCCAGGTTTATGAAATGATGAGAGAGAAATAATATTAAATATGTTTAATTATTTGTTTTATTGAAAGGAGAAAAAGTGGATTACAATTTGATTAGCAATCAAATTATTTTTGAAGTGGATGAAATAGTAGAAACGCTTGAGGATTTTATAGGCGAGTATATATTAATAGAGCACTATTATGAGGATCAATTGATAGAAGCACAAATCATATATGTTGAGGATATTGAAGTTGATTATGAACCAGGGGAAGCCAGCCGGTTTTTTAAACAAAAGTACATAAAAGATGATACTGAAGATCAAGAGTTTTTATCCTTGTTAAAAAATAATTTCGTTACAAGTTTGTATATTAATGGATCACTTCTGGAAATAGAAATTGAAGGCGGGCGCATGGCAGGCTTGGTTGGAAGCAGAGGGGAACTGATCCTGCGAACAGGGCAGGACAGTTATGTGTTCTCTGCTTTATTCAACCTGAAAATTTCACCGGGGGACGTTGCGGTACTATTGAATGCCGTTATTGGGACGCTAAAGAATATTCATGACGAAATAGCCAATAATAAAATTGAGAATGAATCTTTTGCAATGATCTCTGGTGTATGTCTGATGGCTATTGCGAAAATAAATGAACTGCCGTTAAATGAATATGAACTCAACCTTTCGCATGATGAGATGCTTCTTCTAGGGTTGGCTTTAAACATTGCCAGTGAAAACACAGATAAGGAAACACAAAAAGTAACCAGATCAGTTATGGAGCAAATAAAATCATATTTTCCTGAAATTGAGCATATCTCTCCGGAAAGTTTTGAACCACCGCCAAATATGGGCCAGCTTCTGGACTTTAAGAGGCCGGAAAAACCACCTGGAAAATGAGTTTAATAGAATATATAAAAAGGGATATGGAAGCAATAAATTGTTTGTTAGTCATTTGGCCGGGCGCGGAAGGGGGAGAACATTGTGGCTACATACTTACATGCAAAATATCAAGAATTAGGAGTACTGGAAGCAGTATGTATTGCCTTTTATGACCTTGTTGATTCTACCCATCTTAAAAAGCAAATGGGCCAGTTGCGGGGAGTAGACCTGGCATTAGAACATAATCAAACCGCGGCTGATATTTGTAAGAGTTACAATGGCAGGATAATCAAGCATATTGGCGATTCAATCATGGTTGTGTTTAATATTCCCCTTGAAGGAATACTAGCCTCAATTGAATTTATCAATACGATTAATTCAAAACAGTTATCATTTCGCACTAAAGTTGGACTGGTCCATGGTATTGTCAAAAAAGTCAATATTAACGGAGTCGATTATCTCGGGCATGCTGTTGACCGGAGTGCCAGGTTAACTAGTCAATCCCTACCCAACCAGATATTAACGGATGAAACGACCATGGACATATTCAAGCCCTATCTAAAGGATTTTGATCAAATCATATCCCGGTTTCTTGGCATGCGCGAATTTAAGGGTATCGGAAGCATTCCCGTATACGAGATATCTTTAGTAGAAAACGGTTTTGTTAATGATGATGCCACTGTTCCTGAGGTGAGGTTTAATGCATCAGGCGCTACAGAAAGCATAGTACTTAAAGAAGCGCCTGTACCCCGTGTCAGAGTTGAGTTGCCGCCATTGACAGTTCAGCCGGCTGAGCCAATTTCGGTCAAAGATGAGCCGCTGGGTAAAATGTTGGAATCATGGACATTATCCAAAACAGAATTGGATGCTGTTGCTATTGGCTATCAAAATATATGCCATCTGCTGGAAAAGGAATCAAGCTTGCATATATGCAAGGTTTCTTTAAGCGGAACATTTGCACGAGGCGCCATGATTAAACCGTTAGAGCAAATCGATGTGATAACAGTAATGGCGCCGCCTTCCGATCGATCTAAAAGCGTTAAGGAAACGGCGTATCACCTGGAATATTGTTTGTCTCAAGGATACCCTGATTCCGTAGCAGCCAACGCTGATCACCGTATCAGCACCTCCTTACAAGGAATAGAATTTGTTATTACGCCGGTATTGGCTGTTATTGATAGTGGGCGTGGACAATTTATGGTTCCAAAAGGAGACTTTTGGGTGCCTTCTAATCCAGCGATTCCTGAGCAATGGATGGAGCAGGCAATTAAACGAAATGGCCCAACATTTTTGCCATTTTTACGTTTATTAAAAATGTGGCAGCGAACTAACTGTGCGATTATTAAACCTTTCCATCTTGAATTGCTCACTGACTTCATAGCATCACAAATCAAACTTGAATTATCTTTTGAATCTGTATACCAGTGGTTCAGGTATGCGTATAACTACTATAGTAAGATAAAAAAACCATATATCCAGGATCCCAGTAAACCTAATTCGTATATCGACGAGTATATTTTTACGAGTTCACCTGTTTTCAATATTTTTTCTACCAAATTAACTAATTCATATAATACGGCCATTCAAGGCATTTCTTATTACCGTGCCAAGAAAAATGACAAAGCTATGGCTAAGTGGATAGAACTGTTTGGAGAGTACTGGCAAGTATAAAATAGCTGAGTGCTATCATGCTTTTGTAAATAATGCAGATGCATGATGATATGAATATCACCAATTATTTACGGTGGCTGTCTTGCCCGGAGGTAATTCTTGATCCGGTGGCTTTAATATATTAAAATGGTAAAGAGTCAAACTATAAAACCGGAGGAGTGAACAATGTACTCTGGGAAGTTAAAAGAAGATCTTTTAGACAAGCTTTTTGAAGCAATTCTAGTATTAAAAAATATTGATGAGTGTTACCAGTTTTTTGAGGACCTTTGTACGGTGGCCGAACTCAAGTCACTCGCCCAAAGGCTGGAGGTGGCTAAGATGCTTGGAGAGAACCTGACTTACGGGGAGATTACAAAATGGACTGGAGCAAGTACGGCTACCATCAGCCGGGTAAAAAGATCACTCAATTATGGTGCTGACGGTTATAAACTTGTGTTGGACCGGCTGGTTTTGTCAAATAAAAAAGGATTCCTGTAAACTTTTTCTTGACAGGGGGCGGCAGAGAACTTATTATTTTATTATGGTGTTACTTTAACATATTAAAGGAGTATCGTGAATGGGTTTAAATATTAAGATAATCGAGTCTGGAGACTCTATATTGGAGGAAATATTTGAAAGGAAAACCGGGAGGTACGGAGAAATTTCCGCTAATGTCGCACAAATTATAGCCTCTGTTCAGGCAAGGGGAGACGATGCCGTGTGCGAGTTAACCGCCTGTTTCAGTGGGGCTGTGCTTAGCCCGGAAGAACTTAAAGTGACTAAAGCAGAAATTGAAGCTGCCTACCGCCTTGTAGATGATGAATTTCTGGCAGCACTCCTTCTTGCTCTGGATAATATAACTAATTTCCACCGCAGGCAACTGCAACATTCCTGGTTTGAGCCCGGCGGCCTGGGAGTTATTCTGGGACAGTTGGTCAGACCCCTGCACCGGGTAGGTATCTATGTCCCTGGAGGAAAGGCCTCTTATCCTTCTTCTGTGCTGATGAACGCCATTCCGGCAAGGGTAGCCGGGGTTAAGGAAATATGCATGGTTACTCCGCCTGACCGTGACGGAACAGTTAATCAGTATACTTTGGTCGCGGCAGCTGAGGCGGGAGTGAATGAAATTTATAAAATCGGCGGTGCGCAGGCAGTAGCCGCCCTGGCCTATGGGACTGCTACTGTTCCCAAAGTCGACAAGATTTCCGGGCCGGGAAATATCTATGTTACTTTAGCGAAACAACAGGTTTATGGACAAGTGGATATTGATATGCTGGCCGGGCCCAGCGAGGTATTGATTATCGCTGACAGCACAGCCAACCCGTCTTTCATTGCGGCAGATTTACTGTCCCAGGCCGAGCACGATGAAATGGCCTCTGCGGTGTTATTAACCCCTTGCGGAAAACTGGCCCGCGAGGTGCGGGCAGAGGTAGCAAAGCAGGCTTCCCGGCTATCACGCAGGGAGATAATTGAGTTGTCTTTGGAAAATCGCAGCGCTATTGTTATTACTGATAGCCTGGAACAGGCTTTTGAACTGGCTAACCGGTTTGCCCCGGAGCACTTGGAATTGATGGTTGTTGAACCTTTTCACTGGCTTTCAAAGGTGGAAAATGCCGGAGCTGTTTTCCTGGGGCGCTATTCTCCAGAACCCGCAGGCGACTACTTAGCCGGGCCGAACCACATACTTCCGACAGGAGGCACAGCAAGGTTTTATTCACCTTTGGGGGTCGAGTCTTTTATGAAAAAGACCAGCCTGATTTCCTATACCCCAGCCTCCCTGGTTGAGGTGGGGGGCGCAATAGTTAAGCTGGCTGAAGTGGAAGGGCTTACTGCCCATGCCAATGCCGTGCGGGTCAGGATGCAAGAATATGAAACCAGCTTAAAAGAAGAGGGAGTTGTCAACCAGGATGAAAGCATTTATTAATGTGGCCGGCCTTGCCAGAGAAGACTTGAAAGACTTAATTCCGTATGATGCTCCTGTTTACCCGGGGGTGATCAAGCTGGCTGATAATGAAAATCCTTACGATTTCCCTCCAGAAGTAATGGCACAAATCTTTGAAGAAATAACATCTCAAGATTTCAACCGCTATCCTAACGCAAATGCAGTCAAATTGCTGGAAAAACTGGCCGGATATACCGGTTTTGACATGGAAAATATCATGGTTGGCAACGGGTCCGACGAGCTAATTCTTATGATTATGCTTGCTTTCAGCGCTGGAGCGGCGTTCGCAGTGGCTACCCCGACCTTTTCCATGTACGGTTTGCATGGCCGTGTTGCGTCCTCAAAGGAACTGAAAGTACCTCGTCTGGACGATTTTAGTATTGATGTCAAAGCGTTAATAACGGCAGCGTCCAGGCCGGAGGTTAAAGTTGTTGTCATATGCAATCCGAACAGTCCGACAGGTAATGCCACAGCGCTGGATGATATAGAAGAAATTTTGGCAAACGCTAATTCTATTGTAGTGGTTGACGAGGCTTACGGTGAATTCGGCGGTGAATCTTGTATTCCCTTATTAAGCCGCTATCCCAATCTGATTATTCTCCGCACTTTTTCGAAGGCTTTCAGCATGGCCGGCATGCGGGTAGGTTACCTTCTGGCCGGTAATTCGGTAATGGCCGAGTTGCTCAAGGTGAAGCCGCCGTATAACGTTAATTCATTCTCACAGGCGGCAGCTTGCGCGGTGCTTGAGAATCTGCCTCTTTTCCGGGAAACAATTAAAGCAATCCTGGCAGGAAGAAAACAGCTTATTTCTAAAATGTCAATGTTGCCAGGTGTGGAGATATTTCCCACTCAAACTAATTTCATATTGTTCCGTACGGCTTTGCCGTCGAAAAAGGTTTACGACGGCCTCCTGGAGCGGGGCGTGTTAATACGTTATTTAGAAGACCCCGCGTTGCCGCGCTGCCTCAGGGTTACGGTGGGATCGGGCTGGGAAAACAAAGTATTCCTTGAAGCTCTAGGAGGTATCCTGGAGCAGTAGTTGATTTGCTATTGAAATCTAATGGGAATGCTTTTAACTACTTATTGGGTATCAGTAGGTGGATATTGACAATAGCTAATAATTATACGAGAGGTAAAAAAATGAACGGGTTGCGCAAAGGTTTGATCAGCCGAAAAACCAACGAAACAGAAATAAACGTATCGCTTAATCTGGATGGTGCGGGAAATTTCCAAATTGAAACCGGGTTGCCTTTTTTCGACCATATGCTCCAGCTTTTTACCAAACACTCCTCTTTCGACTTGGAACTTGTGGCCCGGGGAGACTTGGCCGTGGACGGCCACCATACCGTTGAGGACGCCGGTATATGCCTAGGGCGCGCTATTAAGTCGGCTCTGGGTGGGAAATATGGAATTAACCGTTACGGCCACGCAATTATCCCGATGGACGAGGCTTTGGCAATGGCTGTGGTAGATTTAAGCGGGCGAGGATTTTTAGCTTTTGATGTAGCGCTTCCTGCCCAGCGGATTGGTAATTTTGATACCGAACTGGTCGAGGAATTTTTTAGGGCGGTGGCCACAAACGGAGAGTTTAACTTGCATATCCGGTTATTGGCCGGCAATAACACTCATCACATTATCGAATCCATTTTCAAGGCACTGGGGCGTTCTTTACGGGAAGCAACCAGTGCGGGCAACGGGGAAGGAATTCCTTCCACCAAAGGTACCCTGTAAATACTTAAATATGTGAAAATAATGATTTCCATACTTGCTGGAGGTAAAAATGATCGCTATTATTAATTACGGGATGGGGAACCTCAGAAGTGTCCACAAAGGTTTTGAAAAGGTGGGCGTGGAAGCTGTAGTAGCTGGGAGCCCACGGCAGGTAGATGAAGCTGACGGTGTGGTCCTTCCCGGCGTAGGCGCTTTTGCCGATGCTATGACAAACCTGCGTTCAACAGGTATGGATGCTGCTGTCCACCGCGCGGTTAAAGACGGGAAGCCTTTTCTGGGCATTTGCCTGGGACAGCAGCTACTCTTTGAAGCCAGTGAAGAATGGGGGTTTAATGAAGGGCTTGGTATTTTCCCTGGGCGTGTCCGGCGCCTGCCGGAAGGATTGAAAGTACCGCATATGGGCTGGAATCTGGTGGAGTTTAAACGCCCCGACCCGCTGCTGGAGGGGGTGCCCGACAGCTCTTCATTTTACTTCGTCCATTCCTATTATGTTGACCCGGACGACGGTGGGCTGACTTTGGCGTTAACTGAATACGGGGTGCACTTTGCTTGTATTGTGGGTAGGGGAAAAGTATACGGAATCCAGTTTCACCCTGAAAAAAGCAGCGTCCTCGGGCTAAAGATATTGGAGAATTTCGGGAGGTTGGTTGAAAGATGTTAATTATTCCAGCGATCGACTTGCGTGCAGGGAGGTGTGTGAGACTGGTGGAGGGTAAGCTGGATCAGGAAACTGTTTATTCAGACGACCCTGTCGCAATGGCTGTTCACTGGCAGGAGCAAGGCGCCCAGTGGCTGCACGTAGTGGATCTGGACGGCGCTTTTGCAGGTTCCCCTAAAAACCTGGACGTAATTAGTGAAATATTGGCCGCGGTCAATATGCCGGTGCAGGTGGGGGGAGGCATTAGAAATCTTGATACCGTTGAACGCTTGTTGGAACTGGGCGCAGCGCGGGTGATCCTGGGAACGGCGGCCATCTTAAGACCTCAAATGGTTTCTGAGGCTTGTGCCAGATACGGAGAGTCTGTGTTAGTGGGTATAGACGGGCGAAATGGCCGGGTGGCAATTGAGGGTTGGGGTGTTACCGTAGATAAAAGCACCCTGGAACTGGCCAGGGAAATGCAGGACCGGGGCATAAAAAGAGTAGTGTTCACTGATATCAGGCGGGACGGCACCCTGCAGGGGCCCAACCTTGAAGCTACCGGAGATCTTGCCCGTGCCACCGGGTTGAAAGTGGTTGCCTCAGGTGGTGTTTCTAATAAAGATGATCTGAGAGCGGTTAAAAAATTGGAGTCCGCGGGTGTGGATTCGGTGATAATGGGCAAGGCACTCTATGCCGGGAACTTAACTTTAAAAGAAGCGCTGGCCATTGCGGCCAGGGAAGAAGCGGGTGCTAATTAAATGCTTCAAAAAAGAATCATACCATGTTTGGATGTCACCAGGGGGAGAGTTGTAAAGGGAACAAATTTTATTAATTTGAGAGACGCCGGCGATCCGGTTGAATTGGCCGCTTTTTACGACCGCGAGGGGGCTGACGAGCTGGTCTTTCTGGATATCACCGCTTCATTTGAGGAGCGTAAGACTACTCTGGATATGGTTTACCGCACTGCCGGCGAGGTATTTATTCCTTATACTGTGGGTGGCGGAATCAGTACTTTGGAAGACATCCGGGCCATCCTTGCAGCTGGCGCAGATAAAGTCTCTGTTAATACCGCCGCTGTTAAAAATCCTGGATTAGTGGCTGAATCGGCGGGCAAATTCGGAAGCCAATGCATTGTTGTTGCCATAGATGCCCGGCAATCCGGACCGGCCAGTTGGGAGGTCTACATTCACGGCGGCCGTACTCCCACCGGGATCGACGCGCTGGAATGGGCGCAAAAAGTGGAGTCCCTTGGAGCGGGGGAAATATTGCTTACCAGTATGAACAGGGACGGTACCAAAGACGGGTTCGACATACCCCTGACGCGGGCAATAGCCAGGTCGGTAAACATACCGGTAATCGCCTCCGGCGGGGTCGGTACTTTGGAACATATGGCCGAGGGCCTGACCGACGGGGAAGCCGACGCCGCCCTGGCCGCTTCGATCTTTCACTTCGGTGAATATTCGATCCGGGAGAGCAAGGAATACCTGCGATCCAGGGGCATAGCGGTAAGGATATAAATTGGATTCGATAACACTTTCCAGATGGACGGGCTTTCGGTATAATCAGTTCTTTATAGCAGTTAGCCTGCTGATAACTTAAGTTATCAGCAGGGTGGCTGTCATTATGTTTTTTGGGAATTATATTATTTATTTATCTTCAAACAAAACTGGAGGCAGGTTATGGAATTCAGTAACTTAAAATATAACGAAGCCGGCCTAATCCCAGCCATAATTCAAGACGCCGAAACCGGAATGGTGCTGATGATGGCTTATATGAATCAAGCGTCGCTGGAAAAGACTTTTGCTACCGGCGAAACCTGGTTCTGGAGCCGCAGCAGGAAGGTTTTCTGGCATAAAGGGGAGTCTTCAGGCAACGTACAGCGGGTTAAGGAGGTATTCTTCGACTGTGACCGTGACACCCTGCTGTTTAAAGTTGAACAGCGGGGGGCGGCTTGTCATGAGGGATACCGCACCTGTTTTCATTACCGGTTGGGAACGGATGGAACCGTAGATGTTGTTGGAGAGAGAATATTTGACCCGGATCTGGTTTACGGAAAAAGATCTTAAACATCAAGAGGTCATGCATATGCAAGCCCCGCCTGCAAACTGAGATAATTAACATAAGAACCTGTTGCCGGCCGGTAGCCAATGCAACGGGTTCTCTATATCAGCAAAGCCAATCATAAATATTCTTCTTCAGGTGTAAGGTCTTTCCTTCATCGCTGCTTTGTTTTTCTCGTGTTGCCTCTTCCCGGTAAAGAAAGGCTGCTGATCAAGTTCAGCGAATGATTACCCGGTATTCGCGCAGCCATGTATCGACTTGGGCCAGATATGCGAAAAGCTGGGGGCCGCGCATAAGCTGGCCGAACCAAGGCCGGTCAAAGGTCATCATCCCTCCTGTCTGGGCGATATGGAGGACTGCTTTAGTATTGATCAATTGGTGCAGGGGTGATGTACGGTCGCCGAGGATGCGCAGAAGCCAGTCTCGCACAGCTTTCAGGTAATCTGGGTTATGCGTTTTTGGATACGGGCTCTTGCGGCGAGCCAGCACATCGTCCGGCAGCACGCCGGCCAACGCCCGGCGCAGGATGCCCTTCTCTCTCTGATCACAGTTTTTCATCGCCCAGGGGATGTTCCAGACATATTCAGCCAGACGGTGGTCGCAAAACGGCACTCGTACTTCCAGGCCGACGGCCATGCTCATACGGTCCTTGCGATCGAGAAGCGTGGGCATAAACCGCGTGATATTCAGGTAGAAAATCTCGCGCATACGGGCTTCCACGGGGTTTTCACCTGCCAGACGAGGTACTTCTGCCAGGGCCTCGCGGTACCGTTCGGCTACATATTCAACGGGCCGGATCCGCCCGGCTAACTCGGGTGAGAGCAGGCTCGCCCGTTCCCGCGTCATGCTTATCCAGGGAAAGGTTCCGGATGCCAGGGCCTCTTTATTGCGAAACCAGGGGTAGCCACCAAAAATTTCGTCTGCGGACTCGCCTGAAAGAGCGACCGTGGCCTCTTTTTTAATCTCGCGGCAGAACAGGTATAAAGAAGAGTCCACGTCAGCCATGCCGGGCAGGTCGTTGGCCCGTACGGCCGATACCAGCGCCTCGGCCAGCTCGGGGGTATCGATCATAATCTTGTGGTGTTGCGTGCCGAAGAAACTTGAAACACGGTCCGCCCACGGGGCGTCAGCGTTCGGTTCGAACGAGTTCGGCTGAAAATAGCGGTCGTTGCCGGAATAGTCCACCGAGTAAGTGTGGAGTGGACCGTGGCCGGCCTGTTTAAACGCGTTGGCTGCATGCGCCGTGATGGCGCTTGAATCGAGGCCGCCGGACAGAAACGCACAGACCGGCACATCGGCCACAAGCTGACGCTGAACCGTGTCCATAAACAGTTCACGCACATGGGCAGTGGTAGTGTTCAGGTCATCCTCGTGCTGCCTGCTTTCAAGCGCCCAGTATCTTCGCGTATGGATCCCGTTCCGGTCAAATGTCAGGCAGTATCCTGGCTTCAGATCCGCTATCCCGTGAAAGACACCTTGACCTGGTGTGCGGGACGGGCCCATAACAAAGATTTCAGCCAGACCTTCTGTGTCCACTTCCGGTGGGACCGCCGGGTGAGCCAGGAGTGCTTTCAATTCGGAGCCGAACACGAATGCGCTGCCGCGCAGCGTATAAAAGAGCGGCTTGACGCCCAGCCGGTCGCGGCCGAGGAAAAGACTCTGGTCTGCTTCGTTCCAAACCGCAAACGCGAAGATGCCGTTAAACCGTTCTACGCAAGCCGGCCCCCATTCTATATATGACAATAATAGAGCTTCCGTATCTGAGTTCCGGGTGAGGAAAGTATGCCCGCGTGCCTCCAGCTCACAACGCAGTTCCGGCGTATTGTACAACTCACCGTTGTAGACAATGGTATATAAGCGATCCCCGCGCTGTCGGGTCATCGGCTGGCTTCCGCCTTCAGGGTCAACCACAACCAGGCGGCGGTGGCCCAGGGCGGCACGCGGTGACAGCCACGTCCCGGCGGCGTCAGGCCCGCGGTTGGCCAGCGTCCCGGTCATTGCTTCAAGGGTGCGGCGCTGTTGGGTAAGGTCAATTTCCCAGTCTATCCAACCAGTAATCCCGCACATCTAAACATTCACGCTCCTTTTTTTGATAACTTTAAGAGCCTGTGGATAGTATAAAAAATAAAGCGCACGGAGTTCATAAGAGACTCACGCGCCCTTGCCTGAGTTGTATTTGCTTATGTACAATTATATATATTCTGCCGGCTGCGAAAGTGATACCGTTTATTTATACTCATGAAGAGAATGTAAGATTTGCTCTTTAAGTCTTAAGTACTTTGCAGTAAAATACGGACCGTTTTGTGATTCGCGGTGGTCGAAGCCGTAGGCTCTCCGGCTGACGGCAAGTACCGGCGGAGCTTGGATCCTTTTAGCGACAGCCATGCCGGTGTATAATATCCACCAGCGCTCCAGGTCGGTGATAAACTCGCTGGCGGTGGGAAACAACCGGGCAGCCATACCCGGTCGGCAACCAATTTTTTCTTCCAGGACACCTTCCTTATACCATTCAAGGATATCTTCAGGAGTGGCCCTATGCCAGTGCTCCATGAAGGCACGGAACAGGTAATCGTGATATGGGTAAATAATCGGGTCCCCCTTGCCCTGCTCGACATCCTGATCAAAAGAAAGCTCCGCGCTGGGTACAATATCGATAGTTTTCTGGGGAATTACATCCCTGTTATAAATATGTTCATTGAGGTACCTGGCAAGAGAATAGATCTGGTGTTTCCAAAGATCTGCCAGAGCCGCTAAAAAACCGGCGTGGTCCCCGTATAGCGTAGAGTAGCCGACTGTCATTTCGCTTTTATTTGCGTTGCAGATAAAGCCCCCGCCAAAAGCCGACGCCAGCCCGGCCAAAATCCGTGCTGAACGGTCACGGGCCTGAATGTTTTCGGTTGTGAATGATGTAACTTCCAGATTAAACTGGCGGCTATCTTTGAGGTTAACGACCGGAGTCTGGCTAATTTGTTTAACAGTTAAATCAACCGCCTCCTGGATAGGTATAACTGTATACTGACAGCCCAAATTCTGAGCCAGTTTGGCCGCTAGATCCCTGGTGGTTTGCGAATTATATATGCTAGGCATGTTTACCAGCAATGTGTTTTCCGGTCCCAATATTTTAGTATACAAAGCAGCGCTTACTGCTGAATCGATGCCGCCTGAAATACCTATTACCACTCTTTTCATGCCGATGATACGTAGGAATTTGCCAATCCCGTAGTAAAGAGCTTGATAAATGGCGCTAATATCCTGATCATCCGGCACCGGTACAGGAGGGTGTCGTTCACCATCATCGGCCAAAGCCAGATCGACGCATTTTAAGGTTGATTCGAAAGGCGGGCAGTAAGCGGTGATTTCGCCCTTGCCGTTATACATGGTGCTAAAACCGTCAAAGGTATAAACGGTTTTACCGTTGTTCTGAATTCCTACGTTGTTTACATAGATCAAAGGGGTGCCGGTGTCTTTAACCTGCTTGGAAAAAACACGGTTCCGCTTGTTGTTTTTGCCGATGGTGAAGGGTGAGGCAGAAATATTTATAAATAAATTTACCGGACCGTTACGGTGAATAGCAGCGATAGGTTTCACGCTATAATCCTCGCTCCAGCCGTCTTCACAAAGAATGCAGCCGAATTTGTAGGACTTGCCGCCTATGTTGAGGTGAACCGGCTGAAGTAAATCACCGACACTTTTTCCTATTTCAGGTGCAAGCTTGAGCAGGCTGTAAAAATGACGGGTATCATCAAATTCCCGGTAGTTGGGGTGTAGTGTTTTAATCCGAAAAGGATAAGGGAAATTTTCGTTTTTATGCAGCCTGCCGTTTTGCGCTATGAAAAAAGCATTATACTTGCGTACTCTGCCGTCGTCGCCAATTTTACTCCAGTCAATACCTACATTACCGAAAAATACACATAAATCGGTTGAAGCTTTTATGATTAAACGGCCATGCTCTTCGCAATCCCGGAGAAAGGCTTGTTGTTCCCATGTGTCTCCAAGCAGGTAACCAGGTATAGACATTTCCGGGAAGATTATCACTTGAGCCTGCTGCCTGCGGGCCTTTTCTATCATGGTTAACATAGTCCGGGTGTTCAAATCCGGTCTTCCGGGGATAACTTCCATTTGTGCCAGGGCTATTCTGAGCAATAACGTCACCTCTGTCAAGCAACTTTTAACTTCAATTTTAACATCTCACCGGTTATGCCGCCACCGGATTTTAAGAAACCATATTCAAGATTAAACAAGCATTTTTCAGTTGCTCCTTCTAGAAAAAAAGTATAGGATTATAATAACAATAATAAACAAAAAGATACTCAGACGCAGCAAACAGGTAGAGTCTTCAAAACCGTATCCCGTACGGTTTTAGGATTTTTTTATTGTTTTTTTAATCATCTATGTTTAAGGCAGGGATTATTTAATGGATATAATAGCTAACTTGAACCACCAACAGGTTGAGGCTGTAACGCACGGGGAAGGTCCCCTGTTGGTCCTAGCCGGTGCGGGGAGCGGAAAAACCAGGGTGTTGACCAGTAGAGTCGCTTACCTTTTAAAAGAAAGGCGGGTTCAACCTCACCGGATTCTCGCTATAACCTTTACTAATAAAGCCGCTCAGGAGATGAGGGAGCGGATTGGTTTAATGGTGCCTGATGAGGCCCGCGACCTCTGGATCTGTACCTTCCACGCCGCCTGTGTCCGTATTTTGCGCCGGCAGGAAGAGTTTTACGGGCGGGACCGGAATTTTGTGATTTACGACACGGAAGACCAGCTGACAGTAATCAAGGATTGTTTAAAAGAGTTGAACCTGGATGATAAAAAATACCCGCCCCGTTCGGTGGCAGGGTCTATTTCCCAGGCCAAAAACCAGTTGCAGGACGCCGTGGATTTCGAGCGTTATGCGGACAACCATTTTAGTAAAAATGTATCTAAGGTATATTACCGGTACGAGGAGAGTCTTCGCCGCAACAACGCTGTTGATTTCGATGATTTGATCTTTTTGACCGTCAAACTCTTCCAGGATTACCCACAAGTCCTGGCTTACTACCAGGATCGCTTCCGCTACATCCTGGTAGATGAGTATCAGGATACCAACCATGCCCAGTATATACTGGTAAACTTGCTGGCCCGGGCATACCGCAACCTGTGCGTGGTAGGCGATCCTGACCAGGGGATTTATGGCTGGCGGGGGGCGGACATTAAAAATATTATGAGTTTTGAGAGGGATTACCCCGAGGCTCGTGTGATTACTCTGGAGCAAAACTACCGCTCCACCAGCTCAATCCTGGAGGCGGCAAACCGGATCATCCAGAACAACTCCAACCGTAAGGAAAAGCGACTGTGGACGGCTATGGGGCCGGGTACGCCATTGGTAGCTTACTACGGAGAAGATGAGCATGCTGAGGCTGACTTTGTTGCCGGGCAAATTCTCGGTCTGAAAGAACAGGAGAACAGGACCTACGGAGATTTTGCCGTGCTCTACCGCACCCATGCCCAGTCCCGGGTGATTGAAGAAAATTTTGTCCGGACAGGCCTGCCTTATACGATTATTGGAGGTTTGAAATTCTATGATCGCAAGGAAATCAAAGATGTCCTGGCTTATCTAAGGGTGATCCTCAACCATTATGATACAGTCGGCCTCGCCCGGATTATCAACATTCCGAAGCGTGGTATCGGGCAGGCGTCTTTTAGTAAGATTACCGTTTTTGCCCGGGAATTAGATATAAGTCCGGTTGAGGCGCTGGAAAGGTTGGCTGAAATTTCAGGATTGTCGGCCAAAGGCCGTAGCAACGGGAAGGAACTGGGAAAATTAATCCGTGATCTTTCAGAACGGTCCGCTGAACTTACTGTAACCGAGTTGGCCCGGGCGGTGATTGAAAATACCGGCTACCAGAAAGAACTGCTTGAGGAAAATACGGTGGAGTCGCGCACCAGGCTGGAGAACCTGGCTGAATTCTTGTCTGCAACGGGTGAATTTGACCGGCAGGCTGAGGAAAATAACCTGCAGGGTTTTTTGGAAAATATCGCTCTGGTTACCGATCTCGACAAGTACGGTCAGGAGACCGATCAGGTGGCACTGATGACGTTGCACAGCGCTAAGGGTTTGGAATTTCCGGTAGTGTTTTTAATTGGCATGGAAGAGGGGGTTTTCCCTCATTCCCGCGTATTGACGGAGCCCGGTGAAATGGAAGAGGAGCGGCGGCTTTGTTATGTGGGTGTAACCAGGGCCAAGGAGAAACTATACCTGGTTCACTGCTGGAAGCGCAACATTTACGGCACTACCCGCTATAACCAGCCTTCCCGTTTTATTGAGGAAATACCGCCACACCTGGTAAGTAGGGCTGACGAGGGTGATATGGTGATTGGGGGTAAACCGTTTGGCAAGATGCCTACGGACAGTTTGGCGAACGGCTCTGTTTCAGTTGGCGCAAATCTTAAAACTATAGAACAATTAAGCCTTGGAGATAAAGTTAAACACAGCAAGTGGGGCGTTGGGGTTATCGTTGGCGTGCAAGGTGAAGGCGAAGATACCGAATATAAAGTAGCCTTCCCCGGCCAGGGTATTAAAATTTTAATGGCGCGGTATGCTCCACTGGAGAGAGTAAATTAAAAAAAGAATAAAAATATTATTAATTTTAATACAATTATTGGCAATAATATAAATATAATATTCTGGAGGGACTATGGAGCGTCTCTTGATTGTCGCGGTCCTTACGGCGGTTATCCATTTGATTAATACCCTGACCTACTCAGTGCGCCTGTCCGGGGTGCGCACCCGGCGGCTGGCAACAGCTTTTTCTCTTTTTAATGTTATATTTTTGCTTTCCAGCACTGCTAATACTATCCAGGGGCCGCTTCTTTCATCTATTGTTGAACGTGCGATTAACGTTGGTGAGATGCAGGCTGGGGGCAGAATCCCAGCCGACCAGCTCATTTACCATCCGTTTTATCAGGAGCAGCTTGCCTTACTTGATCAGAATATCCGGTTAGTTATTGCCGCGGCCACATTGGGGACGCTATTGGGAGCCGCTTTGATTCCGGCGTTTGTCCGGATTTTTATTCGTGCTATTCTCCTTTTTGAAGAGACCGGCTCTGTCCCCCGGATGATCGGTATGGTAGTTATTTCACCGCGCCGGATGTTCAACCTGTCCCGGCAGTTATATTTGCCCCGCTGGGATTTGCTGAAATTGGTGACGGCGCGCCGGATCGCTATACCGAAGACCTTTTTAGTTTTAAATATTGTTGTAACAGGTGTTTACACTACAGGAGTCCTGTCGGCCCTCTATGCCGGAGCGCTTTTCCCCAATTTCCGCTCAACAGCCGCTCTCCTATCGGCCGTTGTAAACGGTATGGCTACGGTACTGGCAGCTACTGTGGTGGAACCCACGGCAGCCTCAATCACCGATCAAGCTTTACGGGGAGAGCGGAGCGAAGAAGATGTCAGGCAAATGGCGCTTTACCTTACCGGTACCAGGCTTCTGGGTACGGTCTTTGCACAGGTGATTTTTTTACCGTCCGCTTATCTGGTAAAATATGTTGCAGCCTGGCTGGTTTAGATTTTAGCCGGGTATGAGAGATTAATTACTTGTATTGTCGTTTTGTTATGAAGTATCTATGCGAAGAATTGATGATGCCGGACAAATAAGAATGAAAGCATGGATTGGCTATTTGCCAACTTTTATTGGCTTTGGAGGTGTCGCAGTTGGCCCGGGACTTGGAACCAACCCTGGAACTGGCCCGTGAGCGGGCGGAGATGCTGCGCCGGGAGTTGGAAACGCACAACTACCGTTATTATGTGCTGGACGACCCTGTTATTCCCGACGCACAGTTCGATAAAATGATGCGGGAACTGGAAAAAATCGAAAAGCAATTTCCGTCCCTGGTGACACCTTATTCACCCACCCAGAGGGTAGGCGGTAAGCCAAGAGAAGGGTTTACCACGGTACGCCATCTGATGCCGATGCTCAGCCTGTCAAACGCTTTTAACGAAAATGAGTTGCGTGACTTCGACAGGCGGGTGCGGCAGGCGATCCCCGGCGAGACGGTGGAATACGTGGTAGAGCTGAAGATCGACGGACTGGCTGTTTCCTTGTATTATGAAAACGGCGTGCTGCTCCGGGGAGCTACTAGAGGTGACGGTGAGACAGGGGAGGATATCAGTGAAAATTTGAAAACGGTTAGGAGCGTCCCTCTCCGGCTGCGCCGGCCTGTGCCCGGGTTGGAAGTGAGGGGAGAGGCTTATATGTCCAAGGAGTCTTTCGCCCGTTTGAACGAAGCCAGGGAGGAGGTTGGTGAACCCCTGTTCGCCAACCCGCGCAATGCCGCGGCCGGAACATTACGCCAACTGGATCCCCGTGTTACAGCATCGCGCCGGCTGGACCTTTTCGTATATAGTATAGGCTACAGTGAGGGGGTCAACCCGGCGGGGCACGCTGCCGTGCTCAGTCTTTTGAAGGAACTTGGTTTTAAAGTAAACCCGGAATACAGGCTCTTTAGTAACTTAGACGAAGTAATCGATTACTGTCATCATTGGCAGACCCGGCGTTTCAATCTGCCTTATGCTATTGACGGCCTGGTGCTAAAGGTAAACTCCATGTCCCTGCAGGAAAAGCTGGGTGCCACCATGAAAAGCCCGCGCTGGGCTATTGCCTATAAATTTCCGGCGGAGCAGGCGATTTCTACAGTTAGAAATATTTTTGTGCGTGTGGGGCGCACCGGTGCGCTCACGCCCACGGCAGAACTTGATCCGGTGCGCCTGGCCGGTACCACCGTGAGCAGGGCAACTTTACATAATGAAGACAACATTAAAGAAAAGGATATTCGTATAGGAGATCGTGTCCTGGTCCAAAAGGCGGGGGATATTATTCCGGAGATAGTTTCCGTGTTGCCTGAAAAAAGGACGGGATCGGAGGTGGTGTGGTCGATGCCTTTTGAGTGCCCGGCCTGCGGTTCAAATGTGATGCGCGCGGGGGGTGAGGCGGCGGCCCGTTGCACCGGGATAGCCTGCCCGGAGCGGTTATGGGAAGGGCTGGTCCACTTCGCCTCACGTAACGCAATGGATATAGAGGGGCTGGGGCCGGCGGTTATTGCCCAACTTCTCTCTGCCCGGCTGATCGCTGACCCTTCGGATCTCTACACCCTTCGTTATGATGACCTGAAGCCTTTGGAACGTCTTGGCCCGAAGTCGATCCGGAACCTTCTCGGAGCCATTGAAGCAAGTAAGGACGCTTCACTGGCCAGGTTAGTCTTTGCTTTGGGTATTCGCCATGTCGGGGAAAGGGCGGCAAAAATTTTGGCCGGACATTACGAATCTCTGGACAGATTGATGTTTGCAACCCAGGAAGAATTGTTGAGCATCCCGGAAATAGGAGCCAAGATAGCCGCCAGTGTTGTTGCGTTCTTTTCCAGTGAGCAGAACAGGAAGGTAATCAAAAAGCTTGTTGAAGCAGGTGTCAACACTCATGCCAAGAAAAATGGCCATAGTGAAGGCGGGAGGATATTGGAGGGAAAAGTAATTGTGCTCACCGGTGTCTTGAAAGACCTCAGCCGGCGGCAGGCGCAGGAGTTGATCGAAACCATGGGAGGTAGAGTCTCATCAAGTGTAAGCAGTAACACCGATTTTGTTATAGTGGGAGAAAATCCCGGCTCGAAATACAATAAAGCCCTCTCATTAGGCGTAACGATATTGGGAGAAACGGAATTTAATGAGCTGATAAACAGGAAGGGAAATAAACTGACTCCACTAATTTAACAATGCGCAAACTTGCACGAATATTACCTGTATTGGTATAATGTTGTAGGTTATTATTGAAAGAAGGTGAAATCTTGATTACCGAAAAAGACGTTGACCATGTTGCTCTTTTAGGCCGGTTGGAATTAACCGGTGAAGAAAAGGAGATGTTTACCAAGCAACTTAATGACATTTTAGGGCATTTCCAGTCCCTGGAGCGCCTGGATACCGAAAAAGTGCAGCCAACGGCGCACGTCCTGCCCTTGCAAAATGTTTACCGGGAGGATCAGGTCGGGCGGCACATTTCCCGCGAAGACGCCCTGGTTAACTGTCCCGACCGGAATGAGAACTACTTCAAGGTGCCCAGAATAATCTAGGTTTTCAGGAGGTGATATTAGTTGCAGCTTTTCCGGCTTACAGCTCATGAACTGCATAATCTTTTAATAAATAAAGAAATATCAGCGGAAGAATTAAATAGCGCCGTATTTGATCGGATAGAAGCCGTTGAGGATAAAATTGCAGCATATACTATCAGGACAAAGGAACGCGCGATTGAACGTGCCCGTATGGTGGACAGGCAAATCCGGGCTGGTGAAAAAATTAGCCCACTTGCCGGCATCCCCATCGCTGTGAAGGATAATATGTGCACTGACGGTATCCGTACCACCGCGAGTTCGAAAATCTTGTACAACTTTATCCCGCCTTATAGCGCTACTGTCGTGGAAAAACTAGAAGCCGCCGGGGCGACGGTTGTGGGCAAGACGAATTTAGACGAGTTTGCCATGGGTTCTTCCACCGAAAACTCAGCATTTTTTCCCACCAGGAATCCGTGGGATACCGGGCGGGTGCCCGGCGGTTCCAGCGGGGGTTCGGCAGCCGCGGTTTGTGCCGGCGAGGCCGTTTGCGCCCTGGGTTCGGATACGGGCGGTTCCATTCGCCAGCCTGCTTCTTTTTGCGGCGTTGTAGGAATGAAGCCTACTTACGGGGCAGTGTCCCGTTATGGTTTAATTGCTTTTGCCTCGTCTCTGGACCAGATCGGACCTTTTTCCAGAGACGTGACAGATTGCGCTTTGATGTTAGAGGCTATTTGCGGGCACGACCCAAAGGATTCAACCTCGGCGGACTATAGAGTGCCGGAATATACCAGTTCTTTGGTTGATGACGTGCGCGGGCTGAAAATAGGAGTTCCCGAAGAGTATATGGCTGAAGGAATCAGCCCGGAGGTGCGTGGCGCAATAATAAAGGCAATGTCCCTGCTGGAGTCTTTGGGAGCTGAGGTAGACTATACTACTCTTCCACATACTGAATATGCCTTACCCACCTATTATCTGATTGCGCCTGCCGAAGCCAGCTCGAACCTGGCACGTTACGACGGTGTGCGTTACGGCTTCCGTGCAGTGGAAGGTGAAGACGTGATCGATATGTTTATGAAGTCCCGGAGCCGGGGCTTCGGCCCTGAGGTCAAGAGGCGCATTATGCTGGGTACATATGCTCTTTCCGCAGGCTATTATGACGCATATTATTTAAAAGCCCTGAAGGTGCGCACGTTGATCAAGGAAGACTATGACCGTGCCTTTGAAAAGTTTGATGTGCTTCTGTCACCGACTTCTCCCACCACGGCCTTCCGCTTCGGTGAAAAGGTCGATGACCCGATTCAAATGTATCTTTCAGATATTTGCACCATTTCGGTTAACCTGGCCGGCATTCCGGGCATTTCTTTGCCCTGTGGTTTTGTGGACGGGATGCCGGTTGGATTGCAGCTCATGGGCAAGCACTTTGACGAAGGGACTTTGATCAGGGTAGCCTATACGTTTGAACAAAACACCAATTACCACAAGAGATTTCCGGAGATTTGATCTTGATAAAATTTATTATTCTGACGTCTGATGTCCGAAGACTGATTGGGAGGGTTTAATTTGACCCAGTACGAAACTGTTATCGGCCTGGAAGTCCATGTGGAGCTAAAGACCAGGTCCAAAATATTCTGCGATTCCACCACTGAATTCGGCGGCGAGCCTAATACGCACGTCTGCCCGGTGTGCCTGGGACTGCCGGGAGTACTCCCGGTTGTTAATAAAACCGTGGTTGAATATGCCATCCGTGCCGCGTTGGCACTTAATTGCCGGATAGCGCACTATTCCAAGTTTGACCGGAAAAACTACTACTACCCCGATATGCCCAAGAATTATCAGATATCACAGTATGATTTGCCTATTGCCGAGCACGGCCACCTTAATATAGAAATAAACAGTGAAACGAGACGAATTGGGATAACCAGGCTGCATATGGAGGAAGATACCGGCAAGCTGGTGCACCAAGGCACTATTACTACTACGCCTTTTTCTCTGGTAGATTATAACCGGGCCGGGGTTCCGCTTATTGAGATTGTATCCGAGCCTGATCTACGATCGCCGGAAGAGGCATATGAGTATCTTAATAAGCTAAAAGCGATTATCCAGTATACCGGCGTTTCCGATTGCAAGATGGAAGAGGGCAGTTTGCGCTGTGACGCCAATGTTTCGGTGCGTCCTGCCGGCAGTATGGAATTTGGCACTAAAACAGAAATTAAAAATATGAATTCCTTTAAAGCTTTACAGAAGGCGCTAACATACGAGGTTGAGCGGCAAATTGAGGTTTTAGAGGAAGGGGGCCGGATTATTCAGGAAACCCGCACTTGGGACGAAGGAAAAGGGGTAACCCTTTCCATGCGCAGCAAGGAATTTGCGCATGATTACCGTTACTTGCCGGATCCGGACCTGGTGCCGATGGTGATTGACCAGGAATGGGTGAAGAAAATCCAATGTTCGCTTCCGGAGCTTCCTGATGACCGAAAGGATCGCTATATCCGCGAATTCGGCCTGCCGGCTTATGACGCCATGGTGCTTACAAACACCAAAGAACTGGCTGATTATTTCGAGGCTTGCGTGGCTGCCTACCCAAATCCCAAAGCGGTGAGCAACTGGGTAATGGGCGATCTGTCCCGGCTTCTCAACGCTGGCGGCGTTGATGTTATTAAGTGCCCGATAAAACCGGGACAATTGGCTGCCATGCTGCAACTTTTGGAAAAAGGAACTATTAGTGGCAAAATAGCAAAATCAGTTTTTGAAGAAATGTTTGCCACTGGTAAGGACGCTGAAATCATCGTCAAAGAAAAAGGCCTGGTCCAGATCAGTGACGAGGGCGCCATAGCGACTATAGTGGATGAGGTTATTGCTAAAAATCAGAAGTCGGTAGAAGATTTTAGGGCTGGTAAGGACCGCGCGTTAGGTTTCCTGGTTGGCCAGGTGATGAAAGCCACCAAGGGCAAAGCGAATCCAGAGCTGGTTAATAAACTTTTTAAGGAACGTTTGAGCTAGTTTATCAATTTAATTTATTTACGGCTATTTTTAAGCAAATAAGCTCTTTGCCGGGTTTATTGCTTATTTTTTTATTATGAGGGTTTTTAAAGTGCAAGCGTAAAAGAAGTCACACTTGTAAATCAAGAGAGATCTGATTGAAAGAGTGGCAAACTATACTAGAAGTGTCTGTTGCCATATTTGTATTTCAAGTTTGCATGTATCAAATTTCATCAATGAGCTTTTACCTTTGAGATAGACTATGAAACTTGACACGTTTACAATAAAAAAACTCCTACTATATTTTAGTAGGAGAGTATCAAATGTAACCGGTATGGGGATCGAACCCCATCGTTAATTTTTATATTATATTGTATATGTTTTTAATTAAGCTTTTGCCGGTGGCTTCAAGATAAGTACCAGTGCCAGGCTGACAAAGCAAAGCACTCCCGAAATAATCAGCGGTGTGGCGCTTAACTGGCCGGCTGCCGGGCTCTTCATCAAGTCGTACAGCATTGGGCCGAGGATTGCGGCAATTCCATAAGCCATAAACATCATGCCGTAGTTCGTACCCAAGAATTTTGTTCCGTAATAATCGGCAGTCAGAGATGGATATAATGCCAGGAAACCGCCAAAGCAGAAGCCGACCAAGGACACCCCGAGCAGGATGGAGGTTCCGGTAAGGGCTTTTAAACCGATCATAGTAATACCGCAAAGTGCAAAGATTATCATCAAAGTCTTGGTACGGCCAACTTTGTCGGAAACCGTGCCCCAAATCAGCCGGCCGGCGGCATTAAATACAGAAACGGTCATTACGGCAGACGCGGCTAAAGCTTCGCTTAACCCTTGAGCTTGCGCAATAGGCAGGGCGTTAGAGATAATCATCAGACCGGCAGCGCTGCCAAAAAGGTAGGAAATCCACATAAAATAAAACTGAGCTGTTTTGAACATATCGCCGGTAGAAAAATCTGCAGCGCCTGTTTTTCCGGTGGCCTGTACCGGCGGTTCCCAGCCGGCGGGCTTATAACCAGGCGGGGGATTCTTCAAGAGTTGGGCGCCAATTATTACGCAAATACCAAAGATAACGCCCAGATAAGCAAATGTGTCCAATACACCCTTTGAAGCGATTAGACTTTTGGCCACCGGAGTAAAGACCAGGGCGCCGCCTCCGAATCCTGCTACGGCTAGGCCGGTGATCAAGCCTTTCTTGTCCGGGAACCACTTGACGCAAGTTGCAAGCGGGCAAACATAGCCGGCACCGATACCCAGTCCGCCGATTACCCCGAATGTTATATATAGCCAGCCAATAGTTGTTGTCATACTGGCTAATAAAAGTCCTACCCCCAGTAATATGCCTCCTGTGGTGGCCACCCACCGGGGACCGATTTTGTCCTGGATTTTACCGAAAATTACTACGCCAATGGCGAAAAGAAGAATAATGATAGAAAAAGTTAAATTGGTAGCTGCCGGCTCCCAATGAAATTTTGCCATCAAGGGAGCTTTAAACACACTCCAAATATATACTGCTCCTAGGGCAATTTGAATTAATAAGGCGCCGACCACAACAAGCCATCGATTCATTACTTTTTCCTCTGACAATTTAATTTCCTCCTTATTTAATTTGGTTAATGGAATAGTTAATTAAACCAATAATAATAATTAATTTATAGTTACAATTTTGATTAATAACTATAATTAACTAATAATAAAAAAAAATACACGTTTTTAAAGATGCTATGATTTCCAAAAAGCTAATCTACAGGCTCGACCTGCCATTTATCATTTACCCATAACCCAATGCACTGTACTTCGCTATACCAGGCACGAACAGCTTTAAGGGCAGCTTCCAGCTGCTCTAATTGTATCTCCTTGGGAACCGGATTACCCGCGCAATCATGATGAGCCACAATAGCAATTAACTTTGAACCGTGCGCTTCTACAGAAATCTTAACCCTATGTTGGATTGAAGCTACTCCCGCCTGGTTTTCAGCTAATATTATTACCGGACCTGGTTCAGTAATTGTATCAACGAAATCAAGCTGATATCGTTTTTTTAGGTATTCATTTACTGGTAACTGCGTCCTGCCGTCCATACAGTTAATCGCGGTGCCGAAAACTCCGTGCGCCATCTCCCCCCTCCTTTCCTGTGTTATAAATATTATTATCCCCCTTCCAGTACTAGATTTTTTTATATTACTTCATAATATATTATACATCCCTTTTTTCTTAATGACAAGGTTTCGGGCGGAACGATTGTTTCATTTTTCGCTTTAAAGTTAAATAAATTTATGGTAATATTCATTTGTAGATGGTCCCGTGGAAAACGATTGTTGGGCCAAAAGGAATTATTGCCCAGTATTTGCTCCCATGCGGTTTCGATGAAGCGACTGCTTTTTGACAAGGAGCTGGTTTATGTATACGAAGATTATTTTAGAAAGAGGGATTAATCTTGGGCCAAACGATTATTGAAAAGATCCTTTCCAATCATTGCGGCCAATCAGCACGCGCCAATGAAATTGTGGTAGCGCGTGTCGACTACGTGATGGGCCAGGACGGAACAGCTCCGCTGGCTATAAGCGCTTTTCACGAAATGAATGGCAAGGATGTTTTTGACCCGTCCAGAGTGGCTTTTGTGATTGACCACAGCGCCCCCAGTCCAAATGAAGGTGTTTCCGCCTTGCACAAGTTAATGAGGGAATTCACCAGGGAAAAGGGATTCCGTATTTACGATATCGGTGAAGGCGTGTGCCACCAGCTTATACCCGAGAGCGGAGAGGTTGGACCGGGCAGCTTGGTCATTGGCGCTGACTCTCATACTTGTACTTATGGGGCATTGAACGCTTTTTCAACCGGAGTTGGTTCCACCGACCTGGCCGGGGGGTTAATCTCTGGCCGGATGTGGTTCAAGGTTCCTGAGACGATTAGGTTTGTCTGTAACGGAACGCTGCGTCCGGGCGTATTTTCCAAGGACCTGATCTTGTATTTGATCGGGGATGTTACTGCCGACGGGGCTACCTACATGTCTGCCGAATATACCGGCGAAGCGATCAGCGCTCTGTCCCAGGAGGCTCGCTTTACAATTGCTAATATGGCCATTGAAATGGGTGCGAAAGCCGGCCTGATGGAGGCGGATGAAACAACCTTCGACTGGTTGAGCCGGTTTACTAAACGGCAATTTATCCCTGTGACTGCCGACCGGGACGCAGTATATGCTGATGTACGGGAATACGATGTATCAAAGCTGGAACCTCAAGTGGCCAAGCCACATCAGGTTGATAATGTAGCCCCTGTAAGCGAGGTGGCAGGGAAACCCATTCAGCAGGCAGTGCTGGGCACCTGCACCAACGGCAGGCTGGAAGACCTGCGTATTGCTGCCGGTATCCTGGCTGGCCGTAAAATTCACCGGGAAGTTCGCCTAATTGTGGCGCCGGCCTCCCGGCGGGTCTTTTTAGATGCGATGGCGGAAGGAGTTATCCAGACACTGGTTGAGTCCGGCGCGGCTGTAGTAACTACAGGTTGCGGGCCATGCGTTGGTACCCACAATGGTGTTCCATCCGACGGAGAAACGGTCATTTCCACAGCCAATCGTAATTTCAAAGGAAGGATGGGTAACTCTAAAGCAGAGATTTTTCTCGCCTCCCCTGCCACAGTAGCCGCCAGCGCTATTACCGGGGAAATTACCGATCCGCGAAAATTTATTAAATAACTATAGAATATTGTAAAAGTAGGTGTTTTTATGCAGTTTAATGGAAAAGCCCATAAATTTGGCAATGATGTAAATACCGATTATATTATATCGGGTAAATATAAATTTAAGACCCTTGACATGAAAGAGCTGGCCAAGCATGTGATGGAAGACCTCGATCCGGGATTTTACGGAAAAGTAACAGCAGGTGACTTTATTATCGGCGGTACCAATTTTGGCTGTGGTTCTTCCCGGGAGCAGGCTCCCTTAGCGATTAAATACGCGGACGTAAGTGCGGTGCTGGCCAAATCCTTCGCCCGTATTTTTTACCGGAACGCCATAAATACCGGACTGCCCGTGGTGGAGTGTGATACCGGCCAGATTGACCAGGGGGATGAACTAACCGTCAACTTGGCAGCCGGAATAATCGAAAACAAGACAAAAGGCGCCACTATCCCGGTTAAACCATTACCGGCAGTAATGATCAAGATTCTGAATGACGGTGGTTTGGCTGCCCATTTCCGGGAGTACGGCGGATTCAATTTTGATTAGAAATAGGGGTATATGCCTGTGGCCTAACGCAGGAAGAATATTTAATAAAAAAATGAAGTGGACTCAAGACAACGGGTGGATGAAAATTCACTCGTTTTTTCATGCGCGGTATCTCTATGATAATTCTAGACTTTTTTCTATTCCCATTGTTCTTTCTGTTTTAGTATAAAAAATTTAAGATAAACCATACTAATAAAGAAAAATTTTCCGAGGAGTTGATTGCAGTGGCCAACCCGAGCAGGTTTGGAGACGGTGAGGCACGGCTAAAGGCTATGCACAAAGCTGATTATCCCGGTGGTGTTGTGGTAGATCCGAAACCGATTACCGCGGGCCAGGAAGTAACAATCTTTTATAACGGTTTGCTTGGCAAAGAAGGAAACGGGCAGGTATACCTGCGCTATGGCTATGGCAGCGAGAAAGAATGGCGTGATGTGACCGATCTGCGTATGGAACGCACCGGATGGGGATGGGTGAGTGATGTGACTGTTTCAGATTTCGAAGACAGGTTCCATTTCTGCTTCAGGGATACGGCGAATAACTGGGATAATAATAACGGGGCCAACTGGAGCTTTCAAATTCACGACGGAAGCCAACGTTATTAGAAAGATAAATCCCTACCAGAATCCCGGTAGGGATTTTCGGTTTGCCTGAAAGTATTGCTTTCTGAACATAGTGGACTAGCAACATGATACAAATATGGAGTATTATCACCAAAAGTCAGAAGGAGGTTTGAATCTTTTGAGAGTGTTGATGTTATCCTGGGAGTACCCGCCCAAAAGCGTGGGTGGACTGGCTCAGCACGTATACGACCTGACTAATGCCATGGTTGAAAACGGAGTGGACGTCCACCTGATTACCTCAGGTGGTCAAGGGACGCCTTTTTTTGAAAATGTGCACGGGGTAAAAGTCTACCGGGTCGAGCCTTATCAAGTATCATCGCATGATTTTGTTACCTGGGTCGCTCAATTTAACATCGCCTTGCTGGAACGGGCTATTTCTCTTCTTGACGACCTGGGTGAGATCCACGTCCTGCACGCCCATGACTGGTTGGTGGCTTATGCCGCGCGGGCGCTCAAACATGCCTGGAAGAAACCTCTGGTGGCTACTATCCACGCTACGGAATACGGCCGCAACCAGGGTTTGCATAATGACATACAAAGACATATCAGTGATATCGAGTGGTGGCTCACTTATGAATCCTGGCGGGTAATTTGTTGCAGCCACTATATGGAAGGTGAATTAAGAAACATTTTTCAGGTTCCCCAGGATAAAATCACGGTTATCCCAAATGGGGTCGACCATACTAACTTCAAGGTTCGGGAAACCAGTGCGCAGCGCAGTGATTATGCCGCCCCGGATGAAAAAATAGTCTTTTATGTAGGGAGACTGGTGAGGGAAAAGGGTGTTCAGGTTTTACTGGACGCGGCGCCTGAAATCCTGACCCATCATCCTCAGACAAAGTTTGTCATAGCCGGCAAAGGTCCTTTTATGGATTCATTAAGAAGGCAGGCTATGATGCTTGGTATTGCCAACAGGGTATACTTTACCGGATACATAAACGATGTGGTTAGGAACAACCTTTACAGTTGGGCTGATGTGGCTGTTTTTCCCAGTTTGTACGAGCCATTCGGGATTGTGGCACTGGAATCAATGGCTGCCCGGACACCAGTGGTGGTAGCTGACAGCGGCGGCTTGGCTGAAATTGTAAATCACGGCCTGGACGGCCTCAAAGCCTATACGGGTGACAGTCACTCCCTGGCGCAAAATATTTTGGCTATTTTAAAACAGCCCGGGTTGGGTAATAAATTAAAAGAAAACGCTTACAGGCGTGCTCTTAATGAATTTAACTGGAGAAAGATTGCCTGGCAAACAGCCTCGGTTTACCGGGAGGTATGGGAAGCACACCGGAGTACTTCCTGGTTGGCAGCCAACCGGCAGGACAGGGTATTAAGCCGGGTGAGCCGTATGTTAACAAGAAATTCTTAAATTAAAAAACGGAGGTTTCTTCATGAAGGCTATCATTATGGCAGGCGGTGAAGGATCGCGTCTCAGACCCCTCACTTGCGGCAGACCGAAGCCTATGGTACCGGTTTTAAACCGGCCTATCATGGTTCACATCGTGGAACTCTTAAAAGAACATGGTATTACTGATATCGGGGTAACCTTGCAATATCAGCCGGAAGCGATTCGGGATTATTTTGCTGACGGTGAGGAATACGGAGTTAACTTACAGTATTTTGTGGAAGATGTTCCCTTGGGTACCGCCGGCAGCGTAAAAAATGCTGCCGATTTCCTTGATGAAACCTTTGTTGTAATTAGTGGGGACGCGTTAACCGATCTGGAACTGTCCCGTGCGGTGGAGTTTCATAAAAAACGAGGTTCGATTGCGACTCTAGTACTTACCAGGGTCGACTGTCCACTGGAATATGGCGTGGTAATTACCGGTAAGGACGGGAAAATAAATCAGTTTTTAGAAAAGCCGGGTTGGGGTGAGGTGTTCAGCGACACGGTCAACACCGGTATTTACGTGCTTGAACCGGAGGTATTGGCATATTTCGCCCCCGGCCAAAAATTTGACTTTAGCCAGGACTTGTTTCCTTTGCTGTTGAGGAATCAAAAGCCGTTATTCGGTTTGGTTCTCCCCGGTTACTGGTGTGATATAGGCAATCTTCAGCAATACTTGGGGGCGCATCATGACGCGCTTTCCGGTAAAGTAAAAATCAAAATGCCGGGTACTGAAATCTTACCCCGGGTTTGGGTGGAGGAAAGTGTTTCAATCGATTCCGGCGCTTCAATTGAGGGCCCCGCATTGATCGGGGCAGGCTGCGGGTTAAGCGCCGGTGTACGGATCGAGCCTCTAACCGTGTTGGGAAACGGCTGTTTGCTGCAAGAAAGGGCTTCAATAAAGAGAAGCGTTCTATGGAGCAATGTTTATATTGGTAATAATACTGCATTAAGAGGCGCAATCGTCTGCAGCCGGGTACAGGTGCACGCCAACTCGGGTATTTATGAAGGTGCGGTAGTTGGCGATGATTCAATCATTCAGGAAAACAGTCTTTTAAAGCCCGATGTTAAGCTATGGCCCCATAAACTGGTGGAAACCGGTGCCACCGTACAGAGAAGTTTAATATGGGGAACCTGTTCACCGAAAAAATATTTTGGTTTTGAAGGGATCAGTGGCATAATTAATGTAGAGATTACCCCCGAATTTGCTGCCATGGTAGGGGCGGCTTTCGGATCAATATCCGGGACTGGGGCGCGCCTCGCGGTTTGCAGCGATAACTACGCTGCTTCGCTTATGATTAAGAAAGCGGTGATTAGCGGATTACAATCTACCGGCGCCGCGATATTGGACCTGGGAACAGGAATAACTCCGATGCTTCGTTATGCAGTCCGTTCCCTGGAGTGTAATGGAGGAGTGCACGCGAAAATTTCGCACCTGTCGCCAGATCGGGTGACCTTGGTATTTACTGACTCTCGTGGTGGCAATATATCTCGCGGCACAGAGCGTAAGGTGGAAAATGCCCTTGCCCGGGAAGACTTTACACGGACTGAAGTAAGCCGGATTATTCCGCCGGTAAGTGTGCAGGACATGCCCCGGTCCTACCTGTCGGAAACAATTGCCGGATTAAATACTGGTATGTTGCGAAACGCCCGTTATAAATTACTGCTGTCCTTTGACCGGAACAATCTGGCAGGTTTTGTCACCGGCCTGGCTGAAGAACTTGGGTTTTCACTGGAAAACTACTGGCCGGAAAAAGCCGGGAACAAATTTCACGGTTGGCATTTTTGCCAGGAAATACTATCATCCATAGCCTTTTCAGTAGTGGAAAGCGGCTTTGATGCCGGGGCGGTGCTGGATTCCAATGCTGACCGCCTGATTCTAATTGACGACAAGGGACAGATAATCCAAGGTGATTTGCTGACTGCTTTAATTTCCTTGATCATCCTCAAAGAACAAAAAGGCCCGGTAGTGGTGCCGGTAACGGCCCCACAAACAATAGAAGCGCTGGCTGAACGCTACAAGGGAAGGGTGGTGCGGACTAAAACCACCATTCAGGATTTTTTGTACCAAATACTGATACAGGAAGATTTGGGAGGAGTTTCACAATTTTCCCTTCATTTTGACGCATTTTCGGCTTTGGTAAAAATATTGGACTATATTGCACAGCATAGAATTTTACTTTCGGAGCTAATCACAGAAATACCCTCCTTTTTTACAGATAAAAAGGAGGTTCCGGTACCCTGGGAGACTAAAGGCCGGGTTATCAGGCGTTTAATTCAAGAACCCTCAAGTGGGCGTCTTGAGTTGTTGGACGGGGTTAAAGTGTTTCACCAGGACGGCTGGGCGCTCGTACTTCCTGATCCTGATAAACCTGTATGCCGGGTTTTCAGTGAAGGTAGTACCATGGAAATAGCTGAATCTTTAACTGATATGTATATCAAAAAAATTGGTGATATAACTGAAAGTATAAATTAAATGTAAAAATAACTGTGTCCAGTAGAAGCTGCCTACTGGACATAGTAATTTTTATAGTATTATATTGAAGCGGCTTTAGGAAGATCCACCCTGGTAGCGTACCAATTATAGTCGATATCCGGGAATATATTGTTGCTGTTTTCCAGATGAATCAGGTGGCCCTCATCGATATGCCCGCCTTGGATTTCTTTGTATAGCCGGAGAAAATTTAACAGGTGGTTTTTTGACCGCTTTATTGCGTATTCAACCATGGTGCCTGTACTCATAATAAATGCCCAATCACTGCTTTGTGCTAGAAGAAGTTCGCGCGCCGCCTGATTTAGCGCCCGCCTGTACAGTCCGCCGGCATTGCGATGCTTATTGGCGAGGGTTATCATCATTCCTGCCGCCATGTGCAGGTGCCGGTAGATCCAATCATTTGCGCCGCAAAGCCATACCTCATGGTAACCTTTGTTGCCCCAACTTGAAGAGCATGGCGTAGCCACTTGATTACAGGAGAACCGCTGTAGGTAGTCACTGGGAGTTACCATTTCAAGGACTTCCTGATCAAAGGCTATTTTGCGAATAAGGTAGTCCAGCCAACGTGGTCCTTCAAACCACCAGTGTCCGAATAACTCGGCGTCATAGGGCGCTACAATAATCGGAGGTCTCTCCATCAGCTTGGAAAGGTGGTAGATTTGCTGCTGGCGGTTGAACATAAAATTACCGGCGTGCTGCGCCGCTTTTTCATCAGCCCGCCAGGGATTATAGGGCTCCTTCTGGCTTAAGTCCACCTTACCTGTAATCTTATAGTACTTTATTCCGGTGTGTGTCCTGATCCCGTCCGGGTGGATATAAGGCTTGATATAGTCAAGATCAAGGTCGAATCCTATATCCCGGTAGAATTCCCGGTATTCATAATCACCGGGGTAGCCTTCTTGAGCGCTCCAGACTTGTTTTGAAGACTCCATGTCTCTTCCAAAGGCTGCAACCCCGGAGGGGCAATAAATTGGCGCAAAAATCCCGAAGCGTGGCCGGTGTGAGGCATATAGCACTCCGTGAGAGTCAGTAAAAAAGAATTTTAGTCCGCATTCTTTTAGTATTTCATCAACACCTTGAGCGTAGGCGCATTCAGGCAGCCAGATACCCGCGGGCGGCTTGCCCAGTAGCCGGGTATGCAAGTCAACTGCGGTTTTTACTTGGGCACGTACCGCCTCCGGATTCAGCATCATTAAAGGTAAATAGCCGTGGGTGGCAGCACAGGTGATAATCTCAAGGCGGTTTTCGTCCTGAAAGTTTTTAAAAGCAGATACCAGGTTACGGTTATAACGGTCACAAAAAGTGGAGAAAGTATCCCGTAAGCTTTTTTTATACATTAAGGCAACTTCATGGAAAGGGCCCCCATAAGTACGGCTTTCTTCCTTGTCTGCCAGTTCGATTAGTTTTGAAAGATGGCGCACATAGCGCTCCTGCAGGAGCGGGTCGGTAAACATCGAGAGCAGCGGCGGGGACAGGGTGATAGTTAGCCGGAACAAGACGTTATCTTCGATAAGCCGGTCGATAACTTGGATTAGTGGAATGTATGTTTCTGTAATTGCTTCGTAAAGCCACTTCTCCTCTAAAAAATCTTCATGTTCAGGATGGCGCACGTAAGGCAAGTGCGCGTGTAAAACCAGGCATAGATAACCTTTTGACATAATGGACTCCTTTCAATAACATAGTGTAAAAAATTTTTTCACTACTAACTATGCTTAATGCCCGGTGAGCTAATTCCAAGGGGTAAGGCGCCTGCCCGCAAGGCCAGTTCATCAAAGATCATGGATGAACTGGCGCCATATTGGATCCTGCCCATGGAGCGATACAGCCCTTCGATCCACATCCATTCTTCGTCAAGGCAATCTGAGAGTGAAGACCTGGGTGTGGTTACGGTATTGGATCTTAATAGAGTGATAAACTGGCCGTCTGGAAACATCCGGCCAAGGTCAACGCAAAATGAACGGTCTGGTTCTCCCACGTGGACATACCAGTTTTCCGCATTTTCACTGACATGAATATCTATATATCCAAGCGCGTTTTTGCCGTTAAAGTCCACACCGGTTATATCATATACACGTAGAACCGGGTAGGTTGTGGACCAGGCTGCCGGTCCGTATCTTTTAGTAAACTCATCTTGCTTTGTTGCCGTAATCTCCCAATAGGCAAAAAGCCAATGTGGATCACGCGCCAGTAAGATCATCCTGTCAACACCGTAATGATGAGGTAGTTCAGGTTCCGTCCGGTGTTGCGGTAATGTGGAAACTGGAAGATTTAACTCTTCAGAGTATTCTTCTTTAAATGAAGGATGCGGCATGTTTTTATATTCATTTTTTTTAACCGGCTGGCTGCGCCTTAACGGCCATAAAAAAATACCTGCAACCAGAACCAGTATTACAGCTAAAAATAACCATGGAAACGAAACATTCATGGAGTAGAGTCCCCCTTCATAAATAATAAGATTACTTAAATTTTGTGGAATAATAGAGTTAACTTAAAAGCTTTTTTTTATTATTGCCCGGACGAAAAAGGTTTATTTACTTTCTTGGCAGGTATTATTCGGCTTTCAGCGAATTTTGGATAAGCAGCTTTGGAGGGATCATTTTGATTTCCAATCTAAAAGAATCGGAAATCAAAGAGCTGCTAAAAAGAAAGCCGGACGATTGCTTATTTGGGAGATAGATAGAATGACAAATTTTATGTAAAATAATAAAAAGGCATCAATAAATTTTTAGAAAGGTAACAATTGCTTGAGGGAAAATAATAGAAAGAAGTTATCCCAAAGAGTAAGCTGCAGTAATGAAAGACTCGCTAAAAAAGATAAGATAGCCAAAATATTGAAAATATTAGCGGAATCTTATCCCGGCGCCGGCACAGCCTTAAATTTTAATACACCTTTTGAATTAATGATCGCAGCTATTTTATCGGCCCAGTGTACTGATAAACAAGTTAACCGGATTACTGCCGGCCTGTTCAAAAAGTATAATACCCCCCGGGAATTTGCAGCGCTGTCTCCGGAAAAGTTGGAGGAAGAAATCAAGGGGTGCGGATTATACCGCAACAAAAGCAAATATATAATTGAAGCTTCCAGGGAGCTATTAAAACATTACGGCGGTCTAGTGCCACAAACCAGGGAAGAGCTTGAAGCCTTGCCGGGGGTGGGGTGGAAAACCGCGGGGGTTGTGCTGGGGGTAGCTTTTGAAGGGAGCGTGTTGCCTGTCGACACTCATGTCCGCCGGGTTGCCCACCGGTTGGAACTATCCGAGGCAAACGATCCCGTAAAGGTGGAAAAAGAGTTGGTAGACTATATTCCACCCCAACAAAGGATGCCGGCACACCACCGCCTGATTGCCCATGGTCGCGAAATTTGTTCAGCGAGAAAGCCGGCTTGCGGGATCTGCTGTTTACAAGAGCTCTGCAAGTATCCGTCGAAGGGGGAAGAGCGCTCTTGAACATAGTTCTATTGGAACCGGAAATACCGGCAAACACAGGTAATATAGCCCGAACTTGCGCTGCTACCGGATCCACTCTACACTTAATAAGGCCACTGGGCTTTTCTACTGAAGATAAGTATTTGAAACGAGCCGGGCTGGATTATTGGCATCTTGTAGAAGTCATTTACCATGACAGCTTCGCGGAATTTTCCAGCCAGTACCACAACCGCCGGTTCTACCTGGCTACGACAAAAGCTCTCCGCTTATATACAAATATTACCTATGAGCCTGATTCCTTCCTGATATTTGGAAAGGAAACAAGGGGGCTTCCCACGGAAGTTCTTAACGCTTACCCGGAGAGCCAAATTCGCGTACCCATGATTAGCGGCGCAAGATCTCTTAATCTAGGCAACTCAGTTGCGGTGGTGCTTTATGAATCGCTAAGACAGCAAGGTTTTACCGGGCTTAAATAAAGAGTTATTATATTTTCAAGGATAAGGTGATGATTAGAATTTGTTTGTCCATTTACACCTTCACTCGGAATATAGCCTGCTTGATGGCGCGGCTAGGATTAAAGAAGCTATAATCAAGGCTCAGGAGATGGGAATGCCCGCTTTGGCCATCACTGACCACGGGGCTATGTATGGTGTGGTGGATTTCTACAAGGCCTGCCAGAAGGCTGGAATCAAGCCAATCCTGGGCTGCGAGGTCTATGTGGCGCCGCGCGCCATGGCCGACCGTACGCCACGTATCGATGACAACTACAACCATTTGGTGCTTCTTGCAAAAAATAAAGAGGGCTATCAGAACTTATTAAATCTAGTATCTCTGGGTTTTACCAAAGGATTTTATTATAAGCCCAGGGTGGACAAGGAATCACTGGCCCGTTATAGTAAGGGGATCATCGCCTTGAGCGGGTGCATTGCCGGAGAGGTTGCCGCCAAGATCCTCGCCGGGGAAAATGAGAAGGCCGTTCAGGCGGCCGGGGATTACCGGGATATTTTCGGCCCGGGGAACTTCTTTCTAGAGCTTCAGGACCATGGACTCGAAGAACAGAGGACAGCCAACAGGGGACTCCTGGATATTCATAAATATATGGACATCCCTTTGGTAGTAACCAATGATGTGCATTATGTCCGGCGTGAGGACGCTAAGAATCAGGACGTGCTTTTGGCTATCCAGACTGGAAGGAATGTGGATGACCCCGGCCGGATGAAGTTCCAATCGGAAGAATTGTATCTAAAGAGCGGTGAAGAGATGTCCCTCCTTTTCGGCGAGTTGCCGCAGGCAATCAGGAACACGGTAGAAATTGCCGGCCGGTGCAATGTGGATATGGATTTTGGTAAATATTTTTTACCGGATTATACAGTACCGGAGGGTTACACTGCAGATACTTATCTAGAGGAACTATGTTACCAGGGGGGACGCAGGATTTATGGCGAGCTAAGTGAAGAGGTCTGTAAGCGGATGGAGTTCGAGTTGGGTGTAATTAAACAGATGGACTACTCGGCCTACTTTCTGATCGTCTGGGACTTCATTCATTTTGCCAGGCAAAATGGGATACCTGTAGGACCTGGCCGCGGTTCTGCAGCCGGTAGCCTTGTGGCGTATAGTTTGGGGATAACCAACATCGACCCGTTGAAATACGGATTGTTGTTTGAGCGTTTTCTTAATCCGGAAAGAGTTTCAATGCCTGATATTGACGTGGATATATGTTATGAGCGGCGAGGTGAGGTTATCGATTATGTGGTTCAAAAATACGGCGCCGACCGGGTTGCTCAGATAATCACTTTCGGAACGATGGCCGCACGGGCAGCCATTAAGGATGTTGGCAGGGTGCTTAACATACCTTATAGTGAAGTCGACAGGGTAGCCAAGCTTGTGCCCGTGGAACTGCATGTTACTATCGAAAAGGCATTGAACGATGTGCCTGAATTAAAAGAACTATACGATCAGAAACCGGAAATAAAAAAATTGATTGATACCGCGGCTGCTTTAGAAGGGATGCCAAGACATGCTTCCACCCACGCGGCCGGCGTGGTGATTTCAAAGGACCCTCTTACTCAATATCTTCCTTTATACAAGGCTTCCGACGGACCGGTAACTACCCAGTTTGCGAAGGAAACAGTGGAAGAACTCGGACTTCTGAAGATGGATCTCTTAGGGTTGAGGACATTGACCGTGATCGGCGACGCATTGAGTCTGATCGCTGAAAGCACAGGTGAGGTTATCGATATTGACTGCATTCCACTGGATGATCAGGTGACTTATGAGAAGCTCGGTAGAGGCGAGGCATCAGGCGTCTTCCAGCTTGAAAGCAGCGGAATGCGTGCGATCCTTAGGGATTTGAAGCCAGAAGTATTTGAGGATATTGTAGCGATAAATGCGCTGTATCGCCCCGGCCCTTTGGGCAGTGGCATGGTTGATGATTTTATTAAAAATAAGCACGGTATAAAAAAAGTTAAGTACCTTCACCCCAAACTTGAGCCAATCCTCAAAGACACTTACGGTGTCATTTTATACCAGGAACAGGTTATGCGTATAGCTAGTGATCTGGCTGGTTTTAGCCTGGGCGAAGCGGATCTTTTACGAAGGGCAATGGGCAAGAAAAAACCAGAAATTATTGCCGGTTTGCGCTCGCAGTTTGTTGAAGGTTCCACGAAAAACGGCATAGACAGGAATACCGCCGGACAGGTCTTTGACCTGATGGAATACTTTGCGGGTTATGGTTTTAACAAATCCCACAGTGCCGCGTATGCCTTAATTTCTTTTCAGACTGCCTATTTAAAGGCAAACTACCCTGTTTATTATATGGCTGCTTTAATAACCTCGGTTAAGGATAATACTGATAAGGTAGCGGCTTATATAGAAGAATGCCGGCGGCTGGGTATTGATGTGCTTCCTCCGGATGTTAACGAAAGCAGGGAAAACTTTACAGTTGTGGGAAATAAAATTCGTTTCGGACTGGCGGCGCTAAAAAATATCGGTCCTGGGGCGGTAGAATCCATTATCAAGGTAAGGAGGCAGGGGGGCTATTTCAGCGGATATACCGATTTCTGCCGGCGACTGGATGCAAGAGTTATCAACAGGAGAGTACTTGAAAGTTTGATCAAATGTGGCGCTTTTGATTCTCTAGGCTGCCGGCGGGCACAGTTGATGGCGGCGGTGGACACGGGGCTGGGTTTGGCTCAGCAGTCTCAGCGGGATCGGGAAAATGGACAGCTTTCCCTCTTGGATTTCTTTGAGGACGACAGTAAGGTGTCTATTGATATACTTCTTCCGGATGTGGCAGAATTCCCGGAGAGCCAATTGCTGGCGTTGGAGAAGGAATCCCTGGGTCTTTATATCAGTGGCCATCCGCTTTCACAGTACCGTGAGGTTCTAAACCGGTTGACTGCCACCACCGTGGCGGAAATAGCCGAACTGCCTGATAATAGTGAGGTATTATTGGGGGGATTGGTAACCGGTATTAAATTAATCAACACCCGCAGGGGAGATACGATGGCTTTTTTAACTGCTGAAGATCTTACCGGAACGGTTGAGGTGGTGATTTTTCCCCGGACTTATCTCCAATACCGGAAGCTTGCCAAAGTTGACGAAGCAGTTCTGATTAAAGGGAGAAGTAGTGGAAACGGTGAAGAACTCAAGGTCATCTGTGAAGAGATTTCTGCTATTGACAGCTATCTCACAGGAGAGGTCCATTTAAAAATTGATAGCGTTTCGTCCGTTTTGTTGGATCAGGTTGAAATGATTTTACGTAGTTTCGAGGGTAGATCTCCAGTATTTCTTCACTTCGAAAATGAGAAAAAAGTACATAAAACCGGGGATGAATGTTGGATAGATCTATCAGGGCCGGCTATAAGCAGATTAGTGGATTTGTTGGGGCAATCCAGGGTTGAAATCAAGAGAGTTTTGTCTGATCCCGGGCTAAAGAAACATATCCAAACTAAAAAGTTAAGTGTTTCAGTTAGGAAAAATAGAAATTTGTTTAGCATCCTGGAGCTATAATATAAAATATTTGAGGTGGTCTATAATCCAAGCTATTATTACATTGCTAGTCAGGCCATTGCCTAGTGTTATGATACATTTGCAAATAAAGTTAATTGAGAGGTGATTTTTTTGCAGGAAATGTTGGATGTTGTTACCGGAGAGTATGTTGTCATTAAGGCTCTCGATAAAGGTGTAACAATTATTGGGCTGACCAGGGGCAAGGATACCAAGTTCCATCATTCAGAAAAATTGGATGAGGGGGAGATTATGATTGCCCAGTTTACCGAGCATACTTCGGCTATTAAAATTCGAGGACGAGTGGAACTACTGACGAAACATGGCCGGATCCGGACGGGTGAGTAAGACTATCCAGGGAATACGCCCTGGATACACTTTTTTTATCGAAAAAGAGGAATACTGACCGGTTGGGTAGAAAAAACTAAAGATGTAACGGTAAACGGCAAGGGGAGGCTTCAAAGTGTGGACGGTAGTATATATCGCGCATAATAAAAAAGAGGCGGATAAGCTGGAAAAACGTCTGACAGCAGAAGGCTTTTTGGTGAAATTAAGGGCGATCGGCCCGCCACAAGCCAGCAATACCTGCTCAATAGAGATCCTGGTGCCAGAGTCAGAGGTCGATGAAGCATTAGAAATAATTAATACTGTTTAAGAATCGCTTTCCTAAAACTGCAAATAGCTAATATGACAGTCCGATCTCATATGATTAATCGTTGTCATCTTATCTGGGTGGAGGTAAAGCTCATTGCAAAGGATTGCGTTGTTAACCAGCGGCGGGGATGCTCCAGGCATGAACGCCTGCATCAGGGCGGTAGTGCGTAAGGCTATTTACCATGGCCTTGAGGTTATTGGAATAAAGCGCGGCTTCAATGGTTTTATGGAAGCTGATATGGGACCAATGAAACTTGGTTCGGTAGCTGATATAGTTCAACGAGGCGGTACTATCCTTCGTACTGCTCGCTCTGACCAGTTTCTGACTTCGGAAGGCAGGGCCAAGGCTTACGAAAATGTAAAGCGCTTCGGCATTCAGGGACTAATAGTAATAGGAGGCGACGGATCCTTTCGAGGCGCCAGGTCTTTCAACCGGGAATATAACCTCCCGGTAGTGGGAGTTCCGGCTACTATAGATAACGATATTCCCGGTACTGAACAAACTATTGGTTTTGATACGGCAGTGAACACTGCTGTTGAAGCGATAAACAAAATCCGGGATACCGCTACATCCCATGAGCGCGCATTTATAGTAGAGGTAATGGGGCGTCAAAGTGGTTTTATTGCACTTGCGGCCGGGCTGGCCGGGGGTGCTGAATCGATTCTGATCCCAGAGCGCCCTTTTAATTACGACGAAATCTGTGAGAAACTTTTGCAGGGTTTTCGCCGGGGTAAATTACATAGCATAATTGTGGTAGCGGAGGGTGCTTCCGGTGGTTTGGAAGTTGGGCGAAAAATTAAAGAACGTACAGGGTTTGATACGAAAGTAACCATTCTGGGTCACCTTCAACGGGGCGGCTCGCCTTCCGCGGCGGATAGAATATTGGCCAGCAGGCTTGGGGCCGGGGCGGTGGATTTACTTATTAAAGGAGCGACCAAAATGATGGTTGGTGTTGTTTCAGGAGATATCGCATCTATTAATCTTGATGATGCCCTGGCTCAGACTAGATCGATTGATCTGGAAATGTATAGCTTAGCTGGTATTTTATCTTTTTAATAAGTGTTGGAAAGGCCGGGGAGGAATTTGTATACCGGTGGCAGCCGGGTTAGAAGTTAAATGACGGTCTTCCCTTAAGGGGAGACCGTTACTGTTGATAGTTTGCGGCGGGGGCTAATATAGCAGCGCGGCCAGGGTGATGTAAAATAATCAAAATGGTGGCTTTTTGTTAGATAGAAAGTCCTTTCTTCCGGGTATCCTAAGATTAGGTGATATTGAGGAGGGATTTTTCTGTCAGATATTATCAATTATCTTAGCGCACTAGGCCTCGGAGGCCTGTTTGCGGGTGTCATTATCGAATCTATGGGCATACCGTTCCCCGGGAGCGTAATGGTAATTCTCGCAGGTTTTTTGGTCAATCAGGGCAGAATGAAATTTTTAAGCGCCCTTTTAGTCATGCTTTCCGGTTATACTGCTGGTTCACTGGTGGCTTATTTGATAGGTAGAAAATTGGGCCAACCGTTTTTTGTACAAAGCGGCAGGTATTTACACATTTTCCCGGAGCGGTTTAATCAAGCTAGGGGCTGGCTGGACCGTTCAGCACCAGCCTTTATTATTTTTGGAAGATTTCTTCCCGGTCTCAGTAACCTTACTCCTTATATGGCGGGTGTCAGCAGGGTCAAAATAGGATGTTTTCTGTTTTATAATTCTATTTTTGCTCTGGGTTGGGGTGTTCTGTATTTAATGATTGGGATATTTTTTGGCCATAATTACTATATTTTTTCAGAATACCTTAACTCCAAACTTCCATTAATCGGCCTGGTATTGCTTGGTTCATACTTTCTTTATCCTTATGTGAAAAAGTTCTTTAGAAAAGAAATAAAAAACATTTAGTTCCATAAGAAATAAGCTTATATTTAAAGATATATATATATAGCATTTTCGTTTTCGTCAACGATTGTATTATATTTACCCTTATTTTGTATGTTAAAATGTTTAAAGAAACCTCTGGTGCCTATTCTATTTTTATTAACTATTAACCCATTTTCATTGGTCGATGTTTTTATTCTGATGGTTTTTGTATCTGGATCATAAGCCAATTCAACATAACTTGTGTTAAGCCTAGATATTAGTTTTTTGTTTAATGTAATGTGATTCTTGGAAATAGAAACAGTTGCTTCTTTTTCAATCTTTGGTTTATAAACTTCAAAAGCCATTAATTTCAACTCCAATTCTATTAGAACTTATGTCTTTATTATATACCAAATCTTATTAGTAGTCAAATACTTGCATTATATACTTATTAAACTAATTTTTTGATAAATTGCATGGGAATATATGGCATTGATATGTTGATGTGTAGGAATTATTTAATAATCAATTGAGAAGGATTATTTATATCGAGTCAATTGCAAAACTCCAAGCCCTTGATAGATAAGGTTTCCAAGATATCTAAAATTGGCTTTACCCACCTAAAATCATAGAAATATATCACAAAATAGTAAAATAAAGAGGTTTCACCTGTTAGCTTGTAGAAATGTTAGTTTGCTACAACAAAACAAACACAAGCGAGGTGAAACCCCAGTTATGTATGTTCTAGATGGCGTGCTTTTTTCCTTTGAAATTTTTGCGGAAAACTTTAATCCAGAGGACAAAATTTACCAGATCCTTTCCCAGATTGACTGTAGTTCAGTTGAAAAACAGTTTCAATATAAGGGTTGTGGCCGCAGAGGTGCCGAGAAAACAGCAATTTTCCGGGCACTGGTTTTGAAGAAATTGTTAGGTCTTACTACTACTAAGTCCCTGGTGGCCTGCCTATCATATTCACCACAATTGGTATACTGGTGTGGTTTTAAATTATCGAAAAGAGTCCCTTCGGAAAGCACTTTCTCTCGGTTCGAGGCCAAAATAACCGATCCTCAACTCCAGGAGGAACTGAATAATATTTGTGAAAAACTGTCGGCGGAAATCCTTTCTTTAACCGGCTCCACCGGTCAAGTGGTCATTGACAGCACCGATATACCGGCCCATGAAAAACCTTCCGGGGAAAACACAATGGGTGCTTCCTTTGGACACCGAACCGCCTCTACCGGGGAAAGTGAAATGTTTTACGGTTATAAACTTCACCTGGCAGCAGTAAACACTGCTGCGGGTCCAGTACCGGTCGCTGCCAGGGTGGCTCCGGCCAATTGTTCAGATG
>MVRN01000083.1 GCA_002067965.1 Pelotomaculum sp. PtaU1.Bin035 | reverse complement strand
GGACCTGACTTTCAGTATCCCGGTTACGGACGACGCCGCGTTCGAGGGCGGCGAAACATTGGGCCTCTCCTTGAGTAACCCCACGGGCGGCGCCACCCTGGGCAGTATGAATACAGCTGTACTGATTATCACGGATAATGATCCTGCGCCAACTGACACAAATAACTATATAGCTCAACCAGGCCAGCTGCAGTTTAGCGCCTCCACTTACACCGCAGCTGAAAACTGCGGCAGCGCCACCGTCACAGTCACCCGCACGGGCGGCAGCGACGGGGTTGTAACTGTGGCCTACGCTACCGGCGGCGGCACCGCCACGGCAGGATCCGATTATTCAGCCGCAACGGGAACGCTTACTTTTGACAATGGAGTTGCGGATCTGACTTTCAGTATCCCGGTCACGGACGACACCGCGTTCGAGGGCAGCGAGACAGTAGACCTCTCCTTGAGCAACCCCACGGGCGGCGCCACCCTGGGCGGCACAAATACAGCTGTACTGATTATCACGGATGATGAAAATCCGGAAGACAATGAAGCAGTGCCGGAATACCCCAGGCCGCAGCTCATTGACACACTGGCATCACCTACCGGGACCGGCGTACCGGTAAGCGGCGCTATCAAGGCTACCTTCGACCTTGATATATACGATGTTGGAAACATCGCCATTCGCCTAGAGTACGGCGCAATCGTAAATACGATCTACGGCAGCATAACCAATAACCAATTGACCGCACCATACAGCAGCCTGGCATACGACACCACCTATACCGTCACAATTCCGGCTGAAATCGCACAAAGCGTAATATATGGCACTATTAACGCTCCAATAAGCTGGAACTTTACCACCTGCAACCCGCCGGACACAAACCCGCCTCAATTAGTGAACTCAATTGCCAACGGCGGCGAGATTTTTTTGACCTATGACAAGCCGCTGGATGAAAAATCTGTGCCATTCCCGAAAGACTTTGCCGTCAAGGTGAACAGTAGTGAAATAAGCGTAATCAGCATTGTCGTCACGGGCAAAACCGTGACACTGGCCCTGGCAAGTAAAGTGACATGCGGTGACACTGTGATCTTAAGCTACACCAAGGAACAAAATGCTATCCGGGACTTATACGGCAACAACGCCGCAAATTTAACCAACCGGGTTGTGCTCAACCCGGCCAAACCACAGGCAATAAATATGTCGCCTTACGGTTCCGGAGTGATATCGGTATTTATCCCTGCAGGCGCTGTAAAAGATGTGGCTGATCATGCTTTAGTTAAAGACTATGGCTTTACCTTTACAACTGAGGATCAGTAAAAGCGCTAATGATTAAGTAACAAAGAGAGGTTTAGTGCGTTGATTTTAAAGGGCCGGAAGAACATAATCAGATTGGCGGCGGTATGTTTTGGAACAATCGTTCTTACTTTTTTTGCATCATTTTATCCTTCAACGCTGTCCTCTTCACTTGCTGATCAAACAGCATTCAATGATTTGCAGCAAAGTGAAAAAGCTTACCCTTATGTCAACTATTTGAAGATTAAGAATCTCATCAAAGGATACCCGGACGGGAGCTTCCGTCCTGATGAATCCATCAGCAGGGCGGAGATATCCGTCCTGCTGGCAAGAGCTTGCGATCTTCACAGGCAAAGGCCGGCCATCACCACTTTTAAAGATGTAGGTCCTGGCCACTGGGCCTATGATATAATTGAAGCAGCTGCCCAGGCCGGTTTAATCAAAGGGGATCTAGACGGCTTTTTCAGGCCTGAAGAACCCGTTACGCGAGCCGAGACATCTGCTTTGCTCCTGCGTTTAATCCAAAGGCCCTTACCAGCCGTCACTCTTCCCGATTTTGTCCGGGACGTGGATTCCAGCCACTGGGCTCTGAACCAGGTCGCCGCGTCTTTAGACGCAGGCCTGCTTACCATGGCGGGAAATAATTGCTTTGAGCCTGACGTTCCCGCCACACGCGCGCAAGTGGCCAGAGGTCTGGCTTTGACGCTGAACATAAATCCAGAAAGTACAGAATTTCCACTCACGAGCATACTTACACGGGTAAAAGGGGAAGTCACTTTAATAAAACCCGGTCAAGAGCCCAAAAAAATTACTGATGAAACCACCTGCGGGGCGGGCTCAACAATTAAGACCAGCCCTGGTGGCAAAGCTGAATTAAGGTTCACCGACGGCTCAGGCTTGAGATTGGGCGAAAATACCGAACTGACCATTAAGAAAGCCTTCGGCCAGTCAACTATCCTGCGGGACGGCTCACCGGGAACAATGGTCAAATGGTTGGAAGTAGATCTCCCCAGGGGTAGAATTTTTGGCGCGCTTGCCGCTACTTATTTTGACAGGCCTACCGCGGCCGCCGACTCACCGGGGGAGCCAAAGAACACAGGGGATGCAGCGCCAGTCTCAGCACAACAGACTGAGAATTTCCCGCCAAACGAGGCAGACAGTGAAACCAGAAGTCCCCCCTGGTGGTCTGAAGCTTTTGCGGAGCGGGTCAGGGTGAGAATAGATACGCCTTGGGCTGTGGCAAATATCAGGGGCGCTGTCTGGATGAACGAAGTCAGAGACGACAGGCAGATAACCAATTCCGTTGGCGGGCCGGTCGATGTCACTTCCGCCGGTCAGGCGGTGGCCGTACCTGCCGGTCAGACTACCGTCATCACTTCTCCTGCCGCACCGCCGGCTTCACCGGTCAGGATGCCACTGGAGGAACAATTAATGTGGATGGAATCAAAAGAATGGGTTTACGAGCGGGCCAGCGCTATTGATAATGCCTTTTCTGTAGATCCAATGGAAATTATTCTACCAGCGCCCAAGCCGGTGGCCGGTGAAATAATCCAGGCGTTTATCAAGGCAACTTCTGACGCCGCAGCCATTAATTCCGGACCATCTTCCGGCAGTGACGGCGGCGGCGGAAATAGCAAAACCTCTCATATACCTGCCGAGGATATTGCGCCGCCGGTGGTAACCAGCACCGACCCGGCTGAAAATTCAGTCGATGTCCCGGCAGAAAATAACGTGACTGTCATCTTTAGTGAAAACATACAGCCAGGCAGCGCTTACAATAATATCATAATGAAGGACGCCGCCGGGAACACAGTCTTTATGGATAAAAGCATCAACGGCCAAACACTGACTCTTCACCCGCTTAAAGAATTTAATTCCTGCGCGCCGGTAAGCGGTGTCATAACGGTTTCTTTTGATATGGCCTTATGTGATACGGCCAACGTTGCCGTCCAGCTAAATGGCGGCGGAGCTAACCGGACCATTTACGGCAGTGCCAGCAATAACAACTTGACCGCGCCTTACAGCGATTTGACCTACGGCACCTTCTATACAGTCACCGTCCCGGCGGGAAGTGTGCGGAGCAAGGACTATGACACGTACAACGACGAGGTAAACTGGAGCTTTATCACCCGGGCGGCGCCAATAAATTAGTTGCCCGCAATATAGATAATATTGACAAAAGAAGCACGATGACTAGATGACACTATACCAGCAAATCAGAAATGTATATAGTAAATCAATGAATACTATTCGCGCCCCCGGCTAAATATAAAAACAGACATTTGCCGGAGCGCTTTTATTTTTTTGGTTGATTATGCGTTCCAGATAAGAAGGTGAAGAAATATGGCCGGCCTGACCAATTTTTTTAACCCCAAGTCGGTAGCTGTTATTGGAGCTTCAAAATCACCCGGTAAAATTGGAAATGTTATTGTCAAGAATATAATCGCCAGCGGCTATCCCGGAAAAATATTTCCGGTTAACCTTAAGGAAAGAGAGATCGAGGGACTGGCCAGTTACCCGTCGATCAGTTCGACCCCCGGACCGGCGGAATTGGCGATAATATCAATTCCGGCGGCCTCGGTGCTGGATGTAGCGGAAGAATGCGGCAAAAGCGGCGTAAAAAGCCTGGTGGTGATAACCGCGGGTTTCAAGGAAACAGGTAAAGAAGGACTTCGCCTGGAGCGAAAGCTGGTGGAGATTTGCCGCCTGCATAAAATGCGGATGGTGGGGCCCAACTGCGTAGGCCTCATGGATACCCACGCGCCGATAAACGCCTCCTTTGCCGCAGGCTTTCCGTTAAAAGGTGAGATCGCCTTTATCTCTCAAAGCGGAGCCATGCTGGTGGCCATTCTGGACTGGAGCTATTCGGCCGGCCTGGGCTTCAGTAAATTTATCAGCCTTGGGAACAAAGCCGACCTGACCGAATCACATTTTATTGAGGACGCGGCCAACGACCCAAATACCAAGGTTATTCTTTGCTACATCGAAGATGTGGAAGACGGCTCCTTCTTCCTGGAGGTAGCCCGGCGGGCAAGCCGGGAAAAACCAATTATTATTCTAAAGTCCGGTACCAGTCAAGCAGGCGCCCGGGCGGCTTCCTCCCACACCGGGGCGCTCGCGGGCAGCAACCTGGCTTACGAGGCGGCTTTCCGCCAGTGCGGGGTGATCCGGGCCGGGAGCATGCCGGAATTATTTGACTTGGCCGTGGCCTTCGCCAGCCAACCGGCGCCCGGGGGAGAGCGGGTGGCTATTATCACGAATTCCGGCGGCCCGGGCATTATAGCTGCTGATAATGTAGAATTAAGGAACTTGAGAATGGCCCGCTTTACCAAGGAAACAGCGGGACAACTACGGGAAAATCTCCCCGCTGAATCTAATATTTACAATCCGGTTGATGTCTTGGGGGACGCGAAAGCGGACCGGTACCGTTTCGCCATGGAAAAGGTCATGGCCGATCAAGGTGTCGACAGCGCGGTAGTTCTGCTCTGCGCAGGTGGTGTAACAGAGCCTGTGGAAACCGCCAGGGCGATAATTGACATGAGGAAAACACATCCTGAGAAGCCTCTAATCGCCGCTTATATGGGCGGTGAGCAAATAACTGAAGGAGCCAGAGTGCTTTCCGAAGCCCAAATACCCTGCTTTACTTTTCCAGAGCCGGCCATCTCCTCCATTAGTGGGCTGGTGGAATACTCGCGGATAAAAATTATGCCAGCCGGTGAAGAGAACCTGCTATACGATAACATAAATCCACAGAAGGTAAGAAATATATTTAATAAAGTGCAAATGGATAAACGGCTGGTGCTTCTGGGCAGCGAGGCCGCCGGGGTAGTCGCCGCTTATGGTATTCCGGCGGCAGCCACCGTACTGGCCACTCAACCGGAGGAGGCTGCCGAACTGGCCGGTGAGATGGGCTACCCGGTGGCGCTGAAGGTGGCGTCGCCGAGAATAACGCACAAGACTGATGTGGGCGGGGTGAAAACCGGCCTTGAATCATACGAAAAAGTACGGACAGGATTTATAGAAATAATGGAAAAAATGCAGCGATATATGCCCCATGTGGCCATACACGGGGTGGAAGTTCAAAAAATGATGCCCAAGGGCACAGAATTGATTATCGGCATGACCAAAGACGTTCAATTCGGACCGTTAATTATTTTCGGCCTCGGCGGCATTTATGTAAACCTGATTAAGGACGTCTCTTTTCGCCTGGCGAACGGCCTCACAGTCAGGGAGATTAAAAAAATGCTGGCGGAAACCAAAGCCTATACCTTGCTTCGCGGCTACCGGGGGGAAAAACCCGCCGATATTGGAGCCATAATTGAAGTTATTGGCAGGTTCGCAAAGCTTGTCACTGACTTTCCTGAAATTACCGAGGTGGATATCAACCCCGTTATCGCATATAACCGGGGAGTCTCGGCTGTTGATGTTAAAATTACTATATCGTGAGGTGTTATTAAGTGAAAAACCTTTATGTCATGGGAACGGCAGGCAGCGGCAAAACCAGTGTGGCGGTAGGGCTGGCTTTGAAGTTCCATGAGGAAGGATACAGAGTGGCTTATTTTAAACCGGTGGGCAGCGCGGCGAATGGCACGGCACATGAGGACGAGGACGCGATTTTAATGAAACAGATCCTGCAAATGGAGCATCCTCTGGAAACGATCGTCCCTTACATTGCAGGGACTGCTTACCTTTCCGGATATAAACACTCCTGTGTATCAGTGAAGGCCATCCGGCAGGCATATGAAACAATAGCTACGGGAATGGACCTGGTGATCATCGGCGGGGCTAGTTTTCCCCACATCATGGGGTGCCTTGGACTTGATGCCGTCAGCCTGGCCCTGGGACTCCAGGCAATCCCTCTCTTTTTAATCAGGATTGAAAGCGACTACAGCCTTGACCTGGCAATATTTTTTAACAATTACCTGGAATGTAAAGGCATTGCAACGCTGGGCAACATTTTTCATAATGTCCCGCACTCCTTGCTAGCCAAGACTGAGGGAATTTACCGCCCTATCCTGGAAGAGCGCGGTTACCGTATCCTAGGAATTATTCCCACTCATCCGGAAATAACCTCGCCTACCGTCAAGGAGTATTTTGAAGTGCTTGGCGGTGAGATCCTTGCCGGTAAAGAAAACCTGGACCGGGTAGTTGAAGACGTAGTAATTGGCGCTATGACCGTTGAAAGCGCCCTGGGTTACCTGCGCCGGACAGCCAATAAAATTGTAATTACCGGCGGGGACCGTTCTGAAGTGGCCTTATCTGCCCTGGAGACGAGTACCGCGGCTATTATTCTTACCGGCGGCCTGTACCCGAACGTAAAAGTAATTGCCCGCGCTGAAGAAAAAGGCACCCCGGTAATTCTGGTCTACGATGACACTTATACAACCATTGAAAAGATGTCCGCCGTCACCAGGCGTATCAGGGCTACCGACCGGCAAGCAATAAATATAGCGGTGGAAAACATAGAAAATCACTGCGACTGGCGCGGTATTTTGAAATCGCTGCAGTAGTTTTTAAAAAATGAGCATTACCACCTAGTTAAATAGCCATATCAACCTACTTAACGGTCCTCAATTCCGAGCGGCCTTGGTCGACCTGGCTTAATATCTTACCCAGATTTTCTTCCAGGTTCGCTAAGATATCGTCCGCATAACTGCGTGCCCCTTCTCTAATCTCACGGGCCACCGATTCAGCCTTACCTACAATTTCCTCGGCTAAAACTTTGGCCTGGCGGGCCACTTCACTGTCATCCGCCTGTTTTTCCACTTGCTTTTGGGCATCATCGATGATCCGCATCGCCTCTTTTTGAGAGTCATTCAGCACCTTTTCCCTTTCCTGGATAATCCACTTGGCCTGGCGAATTTCCTCAGGAATAGTCGTACGAATGCGGTCCAGGAGGTCAAGCATCCGCTCCTCGTCCACCAGCACTTTTCTTGTCAGGGGTATCTTACCGCTGGTTTCGATAAGCTCTTCCAGCTCATTAAGAGCGTATAGCAGATCCAATGTTCTTTATCCCTCCTTACCTTTATAGCAACCTTTTAATTTTTCTTTAAGCCTCTTTTCTACCAGAGGCGACACAAGTCCCTCAACCGGTCCGCCAAAAATTGCCACATCTTTTATGGCACTCGAACTGATAAAGGAATACTGGGCGCTGGTCATTAAAAAGAGGGTCTCTATGCGGCAGGCCAGAGTTTTATTAACCAACGCCATCCGGAATTCATTTTCAAAGTCAGAAATCACCCGCAAGCCGCGTACTATCGCCACCGCATTCTGTTCTGCGGCATAGTCAACCGTCAGGCCTTCAAAAGAGTCTACCGCTACGTTGGAATAAGGCGATAATACTTCTCTCAACATCTCAACTCTTTCCTCTATGGAAAACATGGGGTTTTTTATAGGATTCCGGGAAACTGCCACGATAACTTGATCAAAAATTACAGAAGTCCTTTCGATGATATCCATATGACCTAATGTTACAGGGTCAAAACTTCCCGGACAAATCGCAGTCCGCAAATTATTTCCCCTCCCCGGCAGTAAGTTCATGATAAAAAGAAAGAAATGTATCCCCGTATTTTTCTTGGCGAAACAGTCTTAAAAAAACTGTGCCCCGGGGCAGGAGGTCTTTCTCGCCGCTTTCAATAACAACCGTTCCCCCCGGTTTTAACAGGCCGTTCTTTACAATGCCGTTCAGTGTATCTGATACTAAGTCTTTATGGTAGGGTGGGTCGATAAAAATAAGATCGTACTCCAGTCCCTCTCTTCCCAAAAGGGGGAGGGCTTGGTTTACACTTAAACAAACCAAACGCGCATTAGCCTCAAGTCCGGTGATATCCAGGTTTTCCTTGATAATACGGACATTTTTAACACTTTTCTCAACAAAGACTGTTCTTTCAGCCCCCCTGCTCAGCGCTTCAATACCAACATTGCCGGTACCCGCAAACAAATCCAAAAAGTTACTGCCCTCCACCAGAGGCCCCAAGATATTAAAAAGCGCTTCTTTTACCCGGCCGGACGTAGGCCTGACTTCGACCCCCCGGGGTGATTTCAATTGCCTCTTTTTAGCGATACCAGCAATGACACGTAAAATAATTGATCCCGTCCTTTTATTCAAAAAACATTATAGCATAATAAATTAATAAAATCGAATATTTTCATAATTTAAGATAATATTTAGGGTTAATTTTCTTTATAATGGTATATTGCCGTTAAAACAGGACAACCTATAACCGATACAACGGGAGGACGTAGAATGCAACTGGATTTCTATAAAGCTTTTTCAATCAATGTCGATTTGGCAATAGAAGCTCATGACCTGGCGCGGGGGCAAACCGGCAGGGAAATACCGGGAGTTATTGTCGACCGTGAAAAATACGAAAATTCTTCTGTCACAATAGTAAAAGTGATCGAAGAACAGGCTGAACAATTAATGGGAAAGCCACGGGGTAATTATATTACCATTGAGGCGCCGGTCCTTCGTGAAAACAACCGCCTGGCACAACAAGAAGTAGCGGAAGTACTGGCAAAAAAATTGACTTCCCTTTTCAACTTGCCCGAAAGCGCCAACATCCTGCTAGTCGGGATGGGAAACTGGAACGCCACGCCTGACGCCCTTGGACCGAGGGTAATCGACCAAAGTATGGTGACCCGCCACCTCTTTAAATACGCGCCCGAGGAACTGAGTGATGGAATGCGCCCGGTTAGTGCCATTGCGCCCGGGGTTTTAGGAATTACCGGTATTGAGACAGCAGAAATTATCAAGGGCGTGGTGGAAAAAATCCAGCCTGAGCTTATTATTGTTGTCGATTCATTGGCAGCGGGCAGCGTTGACCGGATCGCCACCACCATCCAAATCGCCGACACAGGCATCAGCCCCGGCTCGGGAATAGGCAACAAAAGGGCAGGCGTCAACCGGGAGAGCATGGGGGTCCCGGTAATCGCCATCGGCGTGCCTACCGTCGTTCACGCGGCCGTCATCGCCCAGGTTACTGTGGAACAATTTTTAGAGCAACTTAAAACAAACCCGGTCCTGGAACAAATATACAAAAATTTGAGGCCGGACTTTACCCAGCAGGTAATAAATCAGGTCTTGCAACCTTTTGCCGGCAACCTAATGGTAACCCCCAAAGAAATTGACGCCCTCATTTTAAATATATCAAAAATTGTTGCAGGCGGGATTTCCATGGCATTGCATCCGTCCATCAGTTTCGATGAATACAATTTGTATTTAAATTAGCTTAGTGGAAAATACAACAAGCGGAATACTATCCCGCTTGTTGGTAAAACTAAAAAATATATCTGGAAAGTGGGTTGACAGATTTTTTGAACCCGGGTAACTTTTATTAAATAAACAGCTACCCGGGGTTACAGAATCAACCAGCTTAGTCCCTGGCACATACCTCATTCCTTAAGGTGTCATATTAATATTGGTCACCTGGGGAGTAGGAGGGACAGTGCCTGATGCCAAACTGTTTTCATAAGCGGCGATCATCTTTTTTACCATGTTGCCGCCGATTGCGCCGTTCATCCGGGACGGCAGGTCGCCCATGTACCCGCTGTCGGGAACCTGGATACCCAGTTCACGAGCAGTTTCCCATTTAAAATCTTCCATCGCACGGCTGGCTCCACGGATCAGAATTTGGTTGGTTTTTTGCCCTTGCGCCATGATTTCACCTCCTTTTCTATCTTCTGAATCTAGTATGAACATGGCCGTGCGGACTTATGCTAGAACATCTTCCCTCATTAACTACTAAAAATTAAACTATCAAAAATTATGAAAGTAATGAAATTGATTAAATCTTGTCCTTAATGGCACGCAACTAACCACGGTAAAACCACCTAAAAACTGCTAACCCACGTCAAAGTAATTTCCCGCACCGCCAAACCTGACTTTTACTTCATCCAGGAGAGCCTGGCTTTCCGGCTTTAGAAAGCGCGGGTCTTCCCTGACCCAGGCCAATGCCTCCTCCCGCGCTATTTGAAGCGCTTTCCAGTCCCTTAGGAGGTCAGCTATTTTAAATTCGGGCATGCCGGACTGGCGGGTACCGTAGAATTCACCGGGCCCGCGCAATCGCAGATCTTCCTCAGCCAGAGCGAAACCGTCCGTGGTCCGGGTCATCGCCTTTAGGCGGGCGCGCCCTTCCTCAGTTTTCGGACTGGCAACCAGGATACAGTAGGCCTGGTGATTACCCCGCCCCACCCGGCCTCTGAGCTGGTGTAGCTGGGCCAGGCCAAAACGTTCGGCGTCCAGGATCACCATTACCGTCGCGTTCGGCACATCCACCCCGACCTCAATGACAGTGGTACTGACCAGTATTTCAGTATCCCCCCGACGGAAAGAAGCCATTATATTCTCTTTCTCGCCAGCTTTCATTCGCCCGTGCAACAGCCCGACCCCGCATTCACTGAACTGGCCGCCGGCGAGGTTTTCCGCCAGTTCGGCGGCTGCTTTCAGGTCAACTTTTTCCGACTCTTCGGCGAGGGGGCATACTATAAATGCCTGCCTGCCCTGCCGCACCTGTTCCATAATCAGGCTGTACACTCTGTTCAGAGCGCCGGGAAGAACGGCATAAGTTTTAACCGGCCGCCTGCCGGGGGGCAGTTCGGAGATCACCGAGACATCCAAGTCACCGTATAAAGTCAAGGCCAATGTGCGGGGAATCGGGGTTGCAGTCATTACCAGGGTGTCCGGATAAAGACCTTTTTCCTGCAGGGAAGCCCGCTGGCGCACGCCAAACCGGTGCTGCTCATCCACTACCACCAGCCCCAGCTTATGAAATTCCACACTCTCATGGATTAAAGCGTGAGTACCTACCAACACTTTTAAATCCCCGCTGCCTATCCGTTCCAGCAACTCCTCTCTCTCCTTTTTGCGGGTGCTGCCGGTAAGGAGGCCAGCCTCAACTCCAATAGCCGCGAGAACTTCTTTCATCCCCAGGTAATGCTGCCCGGCTAAAATCTCTGTTGGCGCCATCAGTACCCCCTGGAGACCGTTTTCTACCGCCCTGAGCAGCGCCAACGTCGATACCACTGTTTTCCCCGCGCCCACGTCCCCTTGAAGAAGGCGGTGCATTGGTATGGGGGATTCCAGGTCACGGCATATCTCCTCCCACACTTTTATCTGCCCGTTAGTCAGGCGGTAAGGCAAGTTCTCTATGTAAGCAAGGGTTAAACTACATCCCGTTTGATACCGGTGCGCCTTCTTCCGGCCGGAAATATCTCTCCGGCGAACTGCCAGCGCCAATTGATAGAGAAACAGCTCTTCAAAAATAAAGCGCTTCCTTGCTTTTTCAGTGTCCTGAAGTTCATTTGGATAATGGACCCCTGACAGCGCCGCTTCCAAACGTGGCAGAGAGAATTTTACCAGCAGATTATTGGGAAGGAATTCCTTGGTATGGCCGTCCAGCCCATCCAGGGCAGACTTTATCATGGCCCGCAGCAGACGCTGGCTAAGCTGTTCAATAAGAGGATACACGGGTACCAGGCGCCCCATGTTCAGGCTGTCTCCCCCGCCGTCGATTTCATGTTCTTCCACGATCACCTGGGTGGCTCCGAAACCCTTCTCCACCTTACCGGTTACATAAAGCTTCGTGCCTGGCAGAAAGTTCTTTTTCACAAAAGGCTTGTTGAACCAAACGGCGTAAAAAATACTCAGACCATCATGCATAGCCAGCTTGGTCACAGTTAGTCCACGCCTTGACTTGATTTCCTGCGCGGCCAGGACCGTTCCCCGCAATGTGGCTACCTCTCCGTGACCGCAAGCTCCTACCGGCCGCAGCCGGGTGCGGTCTTCATACCGCCTGGGGAAATGGTACAAAAGGTCCTTAATTGTATTGATCCCCATCTTATGTAGAACCGCAGCCCGCCGCAGCCCCACTGTTTTTACATACTGGACAGGTTTTATCAAATAATCGTTGTCCATACTTGTCCTCTAAAGAATAATTTTATGAGATAAAAGAAACGGCACCAATTGATTCACCAAATCGCCCAATTGGCGCCTTATCGGCTTTAAAAATCTTATCGATAAAATATTTCGGCAATATCATCCATAATCCTTCCAAACTGCCTCGACTGCCGCAGACTGGAATTTATAATCACTTGGATCATCACATTACCTTGCAGATCTATCCTGCCAAGACTGACTTCTGTCAAAAAGGTAGTAGCGTCCAAACGCTTATGCAGCCATCCAGAAGATTGCCGTTTGCCATCGCTGAAAGCTTTGAACCGCCGTGTTCAAAATGGCAATTTAGCCGTTAATTTTGGAAAGAAAGCCCTTTTATTTGTCGAAATATTCTCATATAATGATAAGACGATCCGTAAATCAATCAGAGGAGGCGTTTCTTACAATGCGGGACATACTAAAAATACTTTTAGTTGACGACAGCAAAGTATTCTGGATGTACTTGCGGAAAGTACTTGAGGAAAGCGACGTTAAAGCCGAAATTACAGGTGCGCTTAACATGACCTCTGGTATTTCTTTGATCAAGAATAAACCCTTTGACTGTATTATACTTGACTATATGCTCCCCGACGGAAATGGGTACTTAATACTTCAAGAAATGCGCGCATCCGGCATTAAAACACCGGTTATCGTGCTTACCGGTCATGGTGACGAGCAGGTTGCCGTTTCAATGATGAAAGCCGGCGCCAATGATTACATCCCAAAATCGCAGATTTCCCCGGGCCGTTTAAGTCAGAGTATACGGCGCGTTATTAATTCCTATATGATGGAAGAGCACCTTAAACAAGTAGAAAAGGAACTTAAAGAATCTAAAGAATTCTTTGAAAGCATCGTTAAAACAGCCAAAGCTTTAATTGTAGGGTTAGATCTTAAAGGGTTCGTTTCATTGTTTAATTACCATTGCGAAAAAGTCACTGGTTGGAAGAAAAAGGATGCGATTGGCAAGGAATGGATTCCTAATTTCATTCCTGCAAAGCACCGTCAGCAAGCAGAAGAAATCTTCAAAAAAATTATTGATGGAAATGAAGGATTTGCGTACGAAAGTCCTATTCTAACAATCGAGGGAAAAGAACGTATCATTGATTGGAATTATAGCATTTTACATGATTCCTCCGGCAATCCCTCGCTGTTTCTAGGTATAGGCGTTGATGTAACCGACCGGAAGATGATGGAAGAAGAAAGCAGGAAAGCGGAAGAAGCGTTAAGAGAGGCGCATGCTCAAATTAAACAATTGCTGGCATC
>MVRN01000082.1 GCA_002067965.1 Pelotomaculum sp. PtaU1.Bin035 | reverse complement strand
TCAAAATAGGCGCGGTTTAGCAGGCCGGTGAGAGGATCGTGCAGGCTCAGGTATTTTAGCCGCTCCTCCAGTTGCTTTTGTTCGGTTATATCTCTGATGGTCTCAATTGCTCCCACCATGTTCCCTTCTCTATCAAAAAGGGGAGCAGCAATACCCCAGACATAGGCGCCCCTTCCCCCGCACATTGTGGGCACAAATGACGATCCATGCACCAATAAACCTTCCCTTTTAAAAACGTCGTACATCGGCCTTGCATTTTCATCTTTACTAAAAGCATAATCGATCAGACATAGACGTGATGTTTCGTAAAATACTTTTGAATAGGCGTAATCGCCCTTGCCCAGCACTTCTTCTTTAGGTACCCCGGTCATTTTTTCAATTGCCCTGTTCCAGGCAATTATTTTTTTGTCGCTGTCAATAACAAAGGTTGCATCGGGAAGAAATTCGATTATATCCTGAAGCTGCTGGTTGGCTGACGCCAGAGCCGCCTGGCTTTCCTGCAGCTTCTCAAACTGTTGCTTTAGCTCTTCTTCGGTTGACAGCAGCTCTCCATTAATGGCTAACAGTTCTTCGTTGGCTGCCATCAGCTCTTCATTGCTTTTTTGCAGTGCCTTCTCGGCCCGCCTACGCCCGGTGATATCGGTAATCATCCCCAACGCTCCAGTGTAATTGTTATATTTATCGAAGAATGGCGTTACGGATACAATTGCCCATAATTCCGAACCGTCTGTACGGCGAAACTTGGATTCGAGCTGCTCAAGGATACCCTTCCGGCGGCGATTTATTTTGGCCAGGGCGACATTCCCGTGCTCCTCATAAAGAAACGAGAACATTGACTTGCCCATCATCTCTTCCACTGTATAGCCAAACATTTCGGCCAGTTTTTTATTGGCAAAAATTGTCCTGTTTCCAGCATCAATAATCCAGATACCCTCATTGGCGGTTTCAACTATCCGGCGGTATTGCTCCCCACTTTCTATAATTGCCTCCTCCGCCCGTTTGCGCTCGGTGACGTCTCGAATGATTGCCTGGATCATTACCTTGCCTCGAAGCTTAAACCTGCTCAGACTGACTTCCGCCATGAAGGCAGTACCGTCCAGGCGACTATATTGCCACTCGAAATACTGCTGCTCGCCGTTAAGAACGGCTTTAATTTTTTCTATTGCTTTTTTCCTTGACTCTGTCCCGCACGGCTGAACAGAAGGAGAGTAATGGTAATGTGTCTTGCCAATGATTTCATCCCGCTTGCAGCCAAACATAGTTTGAGCTTTCATATTACAATCCACAATAGTATCTTCCTGCATTAATAAGATGGCGTCGTTGGCTTGTTCAAATAAAACCTTGTACCTGTTCTCGCTCTCCCGTAGCGCCCCCTCTATCTGTTTGCGCTCTGTGGTTTCGTGTTTATTTATCCGCTCGCGTTCCAGATTGTCAAGCCAGCGCCACACTTCTTTCCCGCTCCGGTTTGGACTCAGGTACTCTTCAGGGAGGACATAGTAGAAGTTTTGGTAAACACGGCCACCACGTATCAGTACCGGGTGGGTCATTAGCACCCCTTTGATAATATCAGGGTCAAAGTTGTTCATACCGTACTGACAGAGTGCGATACAGGGGTACTTTGGGAAGAAGTCCCGGTTTAGCTTGGCCTCATATTCTAACAACTTTTCAGCACCCGGGCAGCCCTTTCGCGCCCAAGTCATCTCACTGGTTATGTATAAAGCCGGGCAACCACCGGCAATAGCTTTCCGGGTTTCACCGGCCAGAAATGCGCTCATACGGTCAGGATCGAAGGTGCCTTCTTTCGTGTAAACCCCGGCTTCTTGAAAAATTAAGAGTTGACCGGACGCCTCAGCAGCAGCGGCATCAACTCCTTCTTCATAAAGATAATTGCGAATTTGACCGGCTGTATAGGTATCCGCGATATAGATGCATTTGCCGCCTTGCTCAAGGCCTGCGATAAGAAATGAGATAACAGCAACCCGCCACTCTTCCGGCGCTTCGTAGAGCAGGCAAAAATGATCGTGGGGTTTGAGACACCTGAACGCCTCTTTGATATCAGAAGGGTTCGAAAACAATTGTGCACCTCCGGAATTGACAACATTATTCTTCTGCATTAACATCATTGGAAACAAAAAAGCGCCAGCTTTTGGTGTCGGCGCGTATAAGTGTACATATTAATTTACTTGCGGCGTAACAACCAGCGTATAAAACTCTCAAGAATTTCCACGGCATTACAACTTTCATTATTCACAGGATGCATTTTCGCAACCCCATAATTTAAATTTAAATGGTCGGAGCGACACGACTTGAACGTGCGGCCTCTACCACCCCAAGGTAGCGCTCTAGCCAAACTGAGCTACGCCCCGACAAAACCTGATACATACAACAATTATTTTAACGGTTTCCCACCCAAAAGTCAAGAAATGAACAGTTGAAATATACTAAACATTATCTTTGCCGACTTCTTTGCATTTAACTATTCTATTTATATAGAGCCCGGTCACGAGCACGAAAATTAAAACAGCTACGGGAAGCGCAAAATCAAAGTAAGGGACGTACTGCCCGATATTTCTATATATGATAATATCCTTAACAATCATCTTCCCCGCTGTAAAGGCCAGGACACCAGCCCCGACATAGACTATGCCCGGGTATCGATCCAGCCATTTCAGGATAATTGTGCTGCCCCATACGATGATGGGAACACTGAAAAGCAAGCCGAAGATGACTCTCTCCAGGCTCCCCTGAGCGGCGCCGGCGATACCTAAGACATTATCAATACCCATCACGACATCTGCCATAATGATAATTTTTATCGCATTGATCAAGCTCTTTCCAACTTTGCATTCTATATCCTTTTCCTCCAGCAAAAGCTTCAGGGCAATCCAGACCAGCAAAACGCCTCCAGCGAACTGTAACAAAGGAATTTTTAATAGATACAGGGCAATAGCAGTCAAAGCTACACGTACAATGACAGCACCGGCGGTGCCCAATATAATTGCTTTTTTTCTTTGCTCCGCCGGAAGGGCTTTACAAGCCATGGCGATCATAACGGCATTATCGCCGCCTAAAACAATATCAATGACAATAATGCTCAGTATGGAGATTACAACCTCTGAACCAAACAATTCTTAGCCACTCCTTCCTTTTCTTAAAAAGAAGAACCAAAATGAGACACTAAAGGTAAATTTGCGTAATAATCAATATTCCGCCTCATAACCTGAATAAAAAAATAAGGCTTTTAACATGGCCACCAAAAAATGAGCATGTTGAAAGTCTCGCAAGCTGGCGCTTCCCCAACTGTAAAATCAAATAAACCGGCTGTTGATTTTACCAGCGTTATGTTGCTTGCTACTCCCCTTTAACATCTTGGACTATATAGATTAACTATTTCCTTGTCAACACCTTCAGAATAAAATACTACTTCTTTTTCTTTTTCAAAGTTTCTCGTCAATTAACGGCTTTATCCTCGTTTCTGTCATATGCACACCCCCCTGAATATAATAATAAGCAATTCTCCACCCTGCAATTAAATCCTTTCTGTTAAAATTAAATTCCCCAACTTAATTAGCCTGCAATCAAGACAGACACTAATCCCCAGCTAGGCGCATATACAAATCTTATAAAAATTATTTACATCAAGTAAGGTGAAAGCTTTGACCGTGTTCTTAATAGTTATGCTGATAATTTCTATCAGCATGGATAGCTTCGGCATAGGAATTGTCTACGGAATAAAAAACATCAAGCTCCCCATTCTTTCAAATTTATTGATAGCCTTATTGACCGGCCTAAGCACATTTTGGGCCATGAAAACAGGCTTGTATTTTTTTACCCTGTTACCCCCGACCCGGGCTGATTTTATCAGCTCAGCGGCGCTAATCGCCGCTGGAGTTTGGACTATGCTTCAATCCTGGGCGGAGCCAAGCGAGAACAACAGTATAAAAACGGAAAAGGAAATTATAAAAAAAGAAATCAATAACGGCGAAGCTTTAAAAACCTTTTTCACTTTACGAATAAAAAGTTTGGGACTTCTTATCCAAATCCTTAAAGAACCGGCCTCTGTTGACCAGGATTGTTCAGGTACCATTGACTTTAAGGAAGCATGTCTTCTAGGCACCGCCTTATCATTAAATAACCTGGCCGGAGGCGTGGCAGGAGGTATGGCAGGCTTAGAACCGGAATTAACGGCCTTTTTATCCGCACTAATAAGCATCATATTCTTTTTGGGAGGAAACCGTCTCGGACGCGGTTGCCTCTCCAGGTGGACCGGTAAGAAAGCGGCTTACATTGCCGGTTTAATGTTGATAATAATCGGCATTATTGAATTTTTCATATAAACAGGAGCTGTTTTAAAAGTCCAATTTACCAACTTTGACAAATTGTACCCTCATTCAGATTATAATATATTGCCCCGCCGACATGGACGGGACTTGTAGCGACACACCTTAACTATCCAAAATTTCTTTATATACCCGCCTCCAGTACTACTTCTTCCTCCCGGCAGTCTCTTTTTCCATCCCGAAAGTGACAATGAAAAGCCCGGCAAGGGCTAAAGCTACTCCCAGAATATAAATTACGGCCATCAACACTGTATTGCCGTCCGCAACGCGCGCCACAATCCTTGCCATCGCTACCCCGGTCAGCGAGATTAGAACTCCGGCCAGCCAAAATTTCATGCTCCCGCTGCTCATTCTATAGCTTTTCCACCAGCGGGACGATCGTGACGTAAATACCTGTCAGGATGGCCGTGGTAATCACGCCGCAGACGTTCGCCCCGACTGCAAACGGCAAAATAATGTTATTCGGGTCAATCCTACCAACCTCTTTCTGGGCCACTTTGGCTGTCGTGGGCACGCAGGAAACACCGGAGATGCCGATTACCGGGTTAAACTTCTTACCGCTGATGTAGTACATGATGATGCCGCCGATAATGCCCCCGATGCCGGAGAGCAGAAGGGCCAGCATCCCGAGTACGAGCAGGGTAAGCACTTTCGGGTCAAGAATCGTCCTCGCTTCACACAGCACACCTAAAAGCAAACCAAGGAAAAAAGTTGAGCCATAGAGCAGGGGACCTTCCAATAATTCCACAAAGTGCGCAACCCCGGACTCACGGATTGCCACGCCCACGAAGAAGGACATGAACAAAGGAGCAGCCACGGGAAAAAGAAGACTTAACACCGTACATCCCATAACGGCAAACGCAAATTTCTGACCGCGTGATACTGTGGGCAGCGAAGTTAAATCCATTCTTACTTCACGCAATTTCTTCGGAACAAGTGCTCTAATTAAATAGGGATATCCACCATAGGTCAGGCTCAAGTAAAGGTAAGCCACGATGGTAATCGGAACAAAGAGGTGTCTTGCCAGTATTAGTGAAGTATACAGCACCATCGGGCCGTCCGCCCCGCCAATGATCGAAATCGCGGCTGCCTCGTGCAAGTTAAGCCCCATGACCACAGCGAGCGGCAGCGTAGCAACGCTGCCAAATTCGGCGCAGAGGGCGATGAACATGCTGGTGAAAGGCCTGGCCAGGACATACCCCACGTCCGTGATGACGCCGATGCCCATAAAGACAAAGCAGGCGATCAAGCCGTTGCTGAACGTTAACGTATAAATCGGCTGCAAAAAATCGACCTGCATGATATTTACTATATCCGCCGGGTCGGACAACATCGGGTCTACAAATATTGTCCCCAGGGCCTTGGCCCCCAAAAAGAGCACCCCGGCGTTGACAGAGACCATGCCGATACCCATCGGGATCATGATCAGCGGTTCGAGATATTCTTTGAAACCCATGTATACCAATATAAAACCTAAGGCTATAAGTACTAATCTGGCTATGGCAATTTTGGGTTCCGCGGCGAAAAGCGTCGCTACACCCTGGAATAAGTCTAGTACATTAAGTCCGCCCATTTCGGTTAGCCTGCATTCAAGATGCCTTCACACTCCCGGGGGGTACCGCTAAGGCCGATCACCACCAACTTACGGGATGCGGCTGCGGCACCCTTCCGTCCTGAAACGCGCGTCTGCCGCCTTGAAGCAAGCGCCAGCCCTCCTCCGTTGGATTATTTTGTTTTCAATACCACAGACATTCCCTTCATGAGAAAAGCTATAAAAAAACCAATGATAAACCCAATACCGTAAACCGTCAGGGCAACGTTAACGGCTTTAACCAACATCTTGATTTGACCCCTTTCATAATTTTGTCTATTTTCCCGCCTACATCTTTATAAGCGAATCCCCTGTTATTAATACAGTGTACAATTAACAAGTGAAAATGCTGGCGACCGCTTGTCCAAACAAAAACGAATGAGAATTATTCCAGTGTCATAATCACTTTGCCCGGATCAATGTTGGAACCGACTTCAGCGTCAATCGAAGCGACAGTTCCGTCAGCCGGGGCAAATACTTGAATAAGCATTTTCATAGCCTCCAGGGCAGCAACGGGATCGTTTTTTTTAACCACATCGCCGACCTTGACCTCGACGGAAACCAGTTTACCCGCCACCTGCGCGTTAATAGCTACACTCATGATACCGAGAGCTCCTTTCTGCTTTTTATACAACTGAAAACGCTCAAAAAATCCTTCATCTCTAAAACAACCACTTCAGCGGGAATAAAACCGACCACTGCTATTATTCTTCCAGAAACCCTCTTTACTTATTACAAAATAAACATGGCTTATAAAATATGCTTTCGAGGTAAAATTGGCTTCCCAGAGATTATAAACTTAAAAATATCAGGGCGGGCCTTTCATAATTCCGAAAGGCCCGCCTTTATCGTTTTTTCGCCTGTAGCCCGCCGCGGGCACCAAGTATTTGAGACCAAACCATCCCTTTAAAAAATTGCCCGGGACAGACTATGCCGTCAAACAGTTCCGAGCCGCCATGGCGCCCGTGGAGGTCCTGACAGGTGTTAACATTATTGTCCCCGGCCGCTGTTGGACCGGCGCTTCCGGCCAGATATCCCGGTATGTTTAGCACTAACTCGTTTTCACATGGCTCTCCATAAGGAGATCTCTCGGTAAACTGCTCTTCCCGCTTGAAAGGCGGGCCGTCCCGTGGCCCACCTGGTTTGGCCCATATTCTTGAACGCTTCGCCAGGATCTTGATACTCCTGAAGATAATAAACATTATAAGTAAGAGCCAAATATATTCCACAGCAACACGCCCTTAAAGTTTCTTTTTATCCGGTAGGCAGGTCCGGTCCACTGCCTTCCCTGCCTTGACCCATCTTCGAGAGTGAGTCGCGCATCTGGGTGTCCGCCAAGAGATTTTGCAGGTTGTAATAGTCCATCACTCCGATCTTGCCCTGGCGCAGGGCATCGGACATCGCCAGGGGCACCTGGGCCTCAGCTTCAACAACCTTGGCGCGCATCTCCTGAACAGACGCCTTCATCTCCTGCTCCCTGGCCACCGCCATGGCCCTTCGCTCCTCCGCCTTGGCCTGGGCAATCCGTTTATCCGCCTCAGCCTGGTCGGTCTGAAGCTGCGCCCCGATATTACGCCCGACATCCACGTCTGCAATGTCAATTGACAGAATTTCAAACGCCGTTCCGGCGTCAAGCCCCTTGCTCAGGACAGTTTGGGAAATCATGTCCGGGTTCTCCAGTACGTGCTTATGGCTTTCCGCGCTGCCCACGGTCGTGACCACGCCCTCACCGACCCTGGCAAGAATGGTTTCTTCGCCGGCGCCGCCTACCAGGCGGTCGATATTGGCCCGAACGGTTACCCTGGCGATAACCTTGACCTCTATACCGTCTTTAGCCACCGCTGATACCAGGGGAGTTTCAAGCACCTTGGGATTTACACTCATCTGCACAGCCTGAAAAACGTCCCTGCCGGCCAAGTCGATAGCCGCGGCCCGCTCGAAAGGCAGCGGTATGGCCGCCCGCTCCGCGGCAATTAGCGCGTTAACCACCTTGTCCACATTGCCTCCGGCTAGATAGTGCGCTTCAAGCTGGTTTACAGTGATGTTAAGCCCGGCTTTGCCGGATTTAATCAGCGGGTTGACGATCTTGGCCGGGGGCACCCTCCGCAGGCGCATGCCAATCAGGGTAATTATGCCCACCCTAACCCCCGCCGCCAGGGCTGAAATCCACAGTCCCACAGGAATAAAGCTAAAAATCACAACCACACCGATCAGGACTAAAAAAACGAGTAGCAGGGATGCAATAAATCCGGGACCCATTTTCATCACTCCTTTAAAAATTTACTTTGATTTCATGTTGCCTTAATTCAGGTGGGGTAATTATCACCTGAATCTCTTTCGGCAATTCTTTCCAGGCCTTAGCCGGCTATCTCTTTCACTACAACTCGCGTGCCTTCTACTTTAATCACCTTGACCCGTATGCCTGCGCGGATAAACTCCCCTTCGGTCACCACATCCAGGCGCTCGCCGTCTATTTCCGCCAAACCGGCCGGCCTGAGAGGGGTCAGGGCAAAACCTTCTTTGCCGGCGTAATGGCTCAATTCCGGTGCTGGAGCAACATATCCTACATTTTTATCTTGTTTGTTTTGTAATGTTAACTTATACCACACGTTGTAGCGGGACATTACCCGCAGGCCAATAATAAAAATAACAATAGAACCAATAATAGCCAAAACAATGGCCGCCGTTGCCTGGGTGACATCTACCGCTATCATCAGTACCCCCCAGCCCACCAGGATGATCCCAATAACACCGGCCACTCCGAAACCGGGGAAAACGAAAATTTCCAGTAAAAATGCTATCGCCCCCAGCAAAAACGCTAGAGAGGCAAACCAGTTTATTAAAGCAGGGGTCACGGTTTCATGACACCTCTTTTCTATAAGGATTTTTATATGTCCATTAAGTAGATTCTCCCGACAGCCATTAGGAAACATCTTGGAAATAAGTTACGCAGGCAAGCTATTTTTTTATGGTGATCATAATATAGACCCTTCGCCTCTTTATTAAACCGAAGGGCCCATCATCGTGGCACAACTCAAATTAACAGAACCAAAACACCGTTTCCTCAAAAGGGGACAATAAGCCCAATTAATTAAAAGAATTCTACCAGCTAAGCAGCGCTGCTGTCAATAGTCCAGGCATTCCTCACATGTTTTCATAATCTTTAATAACTTCATCCGCAGCACCGGTTTTCACTAACCGGCCATTTTTTAACCAAAGTGCGCTCTTACATATTTTTTTAATTACATCATTGTTATGGCTGACAAATATTATTGTTCGCCCCTCTCTGGCTAAGGATTCTATTTGCCTGAGACATTTTTTCTGAAATGCCGTATCCCCGACAGCCAGTATCTCATCAATGAGCAATATATCCGGCTCTAGATGCATGGCCACGGCAAAAGCAAGCCTAATATACATCCCGCTGGAAAATCTCTTAACCGGAGTATTTACGAACTTTTCAATTTCTGCAAAACCAACAATCTCATCAAATTTAGTTTTTATTTCTTGTTTGGTCATGCCTAGTACAGCGCCGCTGAGATAAATATTCTCTCTTCCCGTAAGTTCCGGATGAAATCCTACGCCAGCTTCCAGCAGGCAGGAAAGCCTGCCATTAATTTCAGCATAGCCGCTGGTAGGTTCAGTAACCCTTGAAAGTATTTTAAAAAGAGTACTTTTACCGGCCCCGTTGCTGCCGACAATGCCCAGCACATCACCTTCGTTTACCTCAAAGGATACATTTCTCAGGGACCAGATTATATCTTCTCCGCCGCTTAACAATTCTTCACCAGTGAATTTTGTTAGCCTTCGCAGCCTGTTTAGATTCCTGACCGGCGTGCTAATTCCATGCATGATAGTCTCACGGAGTGTTGTTGGTCTATTATTGGTAATCCCGATACGGTAACATTTAGACACCTCATGTGCCTTAATAACGGGGTTAGCCATCATAATTCCCCTTAAACCTTAAATAATATCAGCAAAAAAACGTTCCACCTGTTGAAAATAGATTAACCCGGAGATCAATAGAATTATGCTGGCAATAGCAGAAACCAGGATAATGTGCCAGGGAAAGGGTATAGTCCCTAATAGGGCGGCCCGAAACCCCTCAATTACTCCGGCCACCGGGTTTAACGCGTAAACAAGCCGGTATTTTACCGGTACCATAGATGCCGGGTAAACAACAGGCGAGGCAAACATCCACATCTGTAGTATAAATGGAATTGTCATCGGGATATCCCGGTATTTTACGCTCAATGCCGCCAGGAACAATCCAGCTCCGCTTGCGGACAGGACCAATAAAAGAACCAAAAATGGAAGAAATAATATCATAACAGTGGGGTAAATATGATAATAAAGCATTATGCCGATCAGAACCATAAAGGAAATGGAAAAGTCCGGTAAACCTGCCAGTGAAGGTGTCAGTGGTATGAGCAGGCGGGGAAAATAAACCCTGGATATTAATTTCATATTAATAATAAGGCTATTACCGGAGCGTGTTATAGTGCCGGCAAAATATTGCCAGGCAAGCATTGCGGAAAAATAAAAAACCGGATAGGGGATTCCATCAGACGGGAGTTTTGCTAGATTACCTAAAAAAACAGTAAAAACGGCCATTAAAAAAAATGGCTGAATAACTACCCATAGTCCACCTAAAACGGTTTGCCTATAACGTACTTTTATCTCCTTGGCGACCAGGAAATATAATAACTGCTTATAGTTGGTTAATTCTTTCAAGTCTATCAACTGCCAGCCTTTCCTGGGCCTGATTATTAAAATTGTTCTGTTTTCCTTTTTTTCAGCCTGTTGAATAATAGATCCTTTCCCCCTTTATATAGAACAACCTGTGCAAAAACTTTATAGTCAATATTTATTTTATGAGCTGCAATTAAATTAAGTGAATTCTGCCCTGCCAAGGCAAGGTCTTACCACTCTCTCACGAGCCACAGCACTGTGTTATTAGCCCGGTCCATGGGCCGATTGGGAAGGTTTTACGGGACAAATTAAAGTAAAACCGGGGCCCTTCAACACCCCGGTTTTGTTAACATCTAAATTTTTGTGAAGTACCTTCTTAAGAGACCGTAGAACGCCATGCAATGTCTTGCTTCGTCCTTGCAAGCTTCATGAATGGCATCATGGATAGCGTCCTGTCCTTCCTTTTTGGAGCGGGTGGCGATTTCTTTCTTTCCGCGGTTAGCGCCAGCCTCGCCATCCACCAGTTTTTTCAGGTTTTCCTCCGTGCTTTCACTTAATACTTCTCCCAGGAGTTCGGCGAATCGAGCCGCGTGGTGAGCTTCCTCCCAGGCTATACGTTTCATTGTTTCGGCTATCTCCGCATAGCCCTCACGCTCGGCCTGGCGGGCCATGGCGATATATATTCCCACCTCCATGCACTCTCCCCTGAATTGCATCTCCAAATCTTCTTCAAAACCGGAGCCTTTTGCCACGCCAAGCTTATTCCAGTCCACAAGATCCGGGCCGGATGAGATCAGCAGCCCGAATTTTTCCTTCACGGCCCCACAATTAGGACATTTTTCCGGTGGTGATTCCCCTTCGCGAACATAACCGCAAACTGTACAACGCCATTTTTTCATATTATTTGGCCTCCTTGGCAATTTATTGTTAAATTGATTTTCCTGACGTTCTAAATATCCATCGAAAGTTCTGGAATATCCTCGAAAGCAAGTTTTAATTTTATTCCTCTTTTTAGACTCTACATATTAGCCACCCCCTGGCAATCGCACCAGCTATGTAACAACTCACTGTGAGTTAAAGCGCAATAAAACAATTCTTATTGGTTTTTGCTTCTTTCCCTTTCCAGACATCCCGGGCAAATCCCATAAAAATAAAGCGTGAATTCTTCCACCAGATAGCCGTTAATATTATAAGGCGCTTGTATTTCAATAGGACCGGCGTCCAGGTCATGCACCGATTCGCAAATCCGGCATAAAAAATGGGTGTGGGGGGCCGGGTTTGGATCAAAATGCCTTTTGTCCGCATTGATCCTTATCTCTTGCAGTTCCCCCGCTCTGGCCAACACTTCAAGGGTATTGTATACCGTGGCGAGAGACAACGAGGGGTACTGGGGTTTTAATTGTTTGTATATTTCCTCCGCCGACGGGTGTTTTGTATTACCTTCAAGCAGATTTAAAATTGCCAGTCTTTGAGGAGTTAATTTCAAACCTAGCTTTTTTAACTTTTTTATCATTATTTTAAATTTATATCTCCTATCAATTTATAATTATTATAAATTAATAATTACAGTCCGTCAACCATATACACTGAAATTTATATAAGCAATTTCGATTTGGAAATGCCGGTTGCCGGATGACTAATTTGACTCAGAATAACTATCATATGTTATAATCTTTATCATACCGGTGGAATAAACCAAGAAAACATAGCAAGTTGTGGGGGAAAATGCTTCACGAATTTTCGAGAACAGAATTGCTGATTGGGAAAGAGGCAGTTGAGAAGTTGGCTCAGAGCAAGGTCGCAGTTTTTGGAATCGGCGGAGTGGGGACCTATGCGGTTGAGGGGCTCGCGAGGGCCGGTGTCGGCAAGTTCGTGCTGGTGGACGACGACTGTATATGCCTTACCAACATAAATAGGCAACTTCATGCTATAAGAAAGACGGTTGGCAAGCCCAAGGTTGAAGTTACAAGGGCTAGAATCCTCGATATTAATCCGAAGGCGGAAGTTGTTGCTTGCCAGACATTCTATATGCCTGAATGTGCTTCGGAGCTAATAAAACCCGAGTACGACTACATCATTGATGCAATCGACACGGTAACAGCCAAGATCGACTTGATCCTAAATGCCAAACAGCAGGGCATTCCAATAATAAGTTGCATGGGGGCCGGCAACAAACTCGACCCGGCTAAATTTGAAATTGCTGATATATACGATACCTCGGTTTGCCCCTTGGCCAAGGTGATGCGGAAGGAATTGAGAAAAAGGGGCGTAAACAGTCTCAAAGTCGTTTATTCGAAGGAAGAGCCGCTCAAACCCATGGAATCTGAAGATTCCAGCTGCCGGTTCAACTGTATTTGCCCCAAAGTTTCGGCCAGGACATGTACCGTTCGCCGCCAGATCCCGGGCAGCATATCATTTGTACCTTCAGTGGCAGGCCTGTTGATGGCGGGTGAGGTTGTGAAGGACTTAATTTTTATGTAGAGCGGATACACCAGATCAATGTTGGGATATTAAGAATATTTCTTAACCAGCAGGCATGCGTTTTGTCCTCCAAAGCCGAATGAATTGGACATTGCCACTCGCACTTTTGCCTGGCGGGCGGTGTTGGGCACATAGTCCAGGTCACATTTCGGATCGGGATCGGAATAGTTAATGGTTGGAGGTATCCGGTTTTCCCGGATGGCTTTCACACATGCGATAAGCTCGGTTGCCCCGGAGGCGCCCATCATGTGTCCGGTGGCTCCTTTGGTGGAACTGACCGGTATCCGGTAAGCCCCCGGCCCGAAAACCTCTTTGATGGCCTTTGTCTCCACCTGGTCACCCAAGATAGTTGATGTACCGTGCGCGTTAATGTAATCTACCGCTTCCGTTGAAATGCCAGCGCTATCCAGAGCCTTCCGCATGCAATATATTTCTCCGGCAGCATCTGGCGCCGGCATGACAGGGTGGTAGCCATCCCCGCAACAGCCGTAACCTGCCAGTTCGGCCAGTACGTGTGCTTCGCGCCGCTGTGCGTGCTCAAGTGTCTCAATTACCAGCGCTCCCGCACCCTCCCCTAAAACAAAGCCGTCACGGTTCCTGTCAAACGGGCGGGATGCCTTCCCGGGCTCCTCATTGCGGTATGACAACGCCTTTGCCGAGCAAAGCCCGGCGGACATTAACAGGCAGAATATCGACTCAGCCCCACCGGCTATCACAACATCCGCCTCACCCCTCTTCAGCATGTGCATGGCAGTCCCCACCGCGTCTGCCCCCGAGGCGCACGCGGTGGTTATAGTAAGGTTGGGGCCTCTGAACCCATAACGGATGGAGATCTGGCCGGAAGCCATGTTTGTAAGAAACTTAGGCACAAAATGCGGGCTGATGCGAGAGCCGCTTAAAAGCCGGGTCTGTTCCCCAGTGACAGTAATGATCCCGCCTATCGCCGTCCCGAAAACCACCCCGATCCGAAAGGAATCCTCCCGTAAAAAGTCGATCCGGCTGTCCTCCACCGCCATTTGGGCAGCTGCCAGGGCAAACTGGATAAAGCGGTCGTTTTCGCGGGCTTGTTTAGCCGTCATAAAGTCGCCGGGTACAAAGTCCTTGACCTCCGCTCCAATCCGTGACTGCATCGGCGAAGCGTCAAACAGGTTAATCCGGTCAACACCGCACTCCCCTTTGATCAATCCCTTCCAGTATGCTTCAACTCCTATACCTAGGGGGGTTACCGCCCCCATTCCGGTAATAACTATCTCGCCAGGCAACCGGATCCCCTCCCGAATTTCACTGCACTGAATCGCTTTCCTCATAAAATATAGATTTACTATATACAATATACCCCAAAACAAGAGGAAATTTTTGTCTTATAAATTTTTTGCTTTCCAAATTGAAATCTAATATAATCTATATATACTTTATATTACCAACAAACAATAGGACGTGTAAAGCGAATCGGAGGGAAAAATAATGAACAGTTTTACTTACAACACTAATACTTTCAGGGAGCTCTTCGAGAACGATTTCACCTATCTCAACGGCTTTTTACGGAACGTAAGCCGTTTTCCTCAAAAAACTGCCCTGACTTGCCCGATAAGGAAAGAAAATTGGACTTACCGGCAGCTTGACGGTGAATGCAACAGGTTGGCTCACGCTCTTCTAGCTGATGAGATAAAAAAGGGCGATGTGGTGGTTTACCAGCTTTTAAATTCAGCGAAATTCGTTTTCTGCTACCTGGCACCGCAGAAAATAGGGGCAATCAACTGTCCTGTCAATTTCCGGCTTTCTCCCGGTGAGACCGCCTATATTCTTGATGAAAGCAAGCCAGCCGTTTATATCTTTGACGAAGAAATCAAGGATATGGCCGAAAAGGCGCTAAATATAGCCCGGCACAGTCCACGCCGGGTTGTTATGGCGGAATTCCGCGGCAATGAAAAACCATTTGCCGGTTCTATAACATACGATGGATATGTAACAGGCCGCCCGGAAAGTGACCCCGGCATCAAGCGGCCCACCAGCATATACGACGAAACCACCCGCCTTTACACTTCGGGCACCACAGGCATGCCCAAGGGCGTGCCTTTAAACAACCTTAATGAGATATTTACAGCGCATGATGTAATCATGCACTTCCCGCTAAACCAAACCGACAAGACCATGAACATGAGCCCATGGTTCCACCGGGGCGGCTTGCACTCCGGCGGACCCTGCCCCACCCTCTACGCAGGGGGCGAGATAGTTGCGCTGAGGCAGTTCAACCCCAGGGTGTGCCTCGCCCACGTGGAAGATTACGGCCTTACCTACCTGATCGGCGCGCCGCCCATGCTGAAGATGCTCCACGACCAGCAGGCCAAGGAGCCCAGGGATCTGAAAACGATCAAAGGAATTATCACAATGGGAGCCCCCCTGGAAAGGGAAGCCTGCATCAGCTTCCAAAAGGTGCTTACTCCTAACATATACAACGGTTATGGGACCACGGAAGGTTTCTGGAACACCTTCCTGCGGCCGTTTGACCTCCCCCGGATGGCGGGTTCCGCGGGAAGACCCTGTACCGATGACGAAGCGGCGGTGGTTAAGGTTTACCCGGACCGAAAGGCTGAACCGGATGACTACGCGGCCAGGGACAATCAGGAAGTCGGCGAAATAATCATCAAGTCACCTGCCAAGTGCTCCTACAGCTATTTCAATAGCCCGGCCGAGGAGGAAAGGGTTTTTTACAAAGGATGGATATACATCGGCGACCTTGGTGTCTGGAACGAGGAGAACTATATCACCGTGGTGGGAAGGAAGGACGACATGATCATTTGCGCGGGAGAAAATATCCACCCGGTACAAGTTGAGGAAATACTAAACGAGCACCCCAAGGTGAAAGAGTCGGCCGTCGTCGGTGTGCCCGACAAGACACGTGGCGAAGCGGTGGCAGCCTATGTTATCAAGGATGACCCCTCGCTAACCGTCAAGGAACTTGTCGAGCACTGCCGCAACCATTTCATGTTGGCAAACTTTAAAAGGCCCAGGTTCTACCGGTTTGTTGAAGCACTTCCCTACACGGCTACCGGAAAAAAGATCCACTACAAGGTCAGGGAGATGGCCCTGGAAGACAAGGAAAAGGGGCTGCTGGAAAGGGCCTGATCTTGTTAGCCGTCCGGGTAAGCCTTGTCACCAAGGTTGCCGCCCGTAAACTGGCTGTTATACAGTCCAGCGTAGAAGCCGCCCCTGGCCAGTAGTTCGGTGTGACTGCCCTGCTCGATGATGGCCCCGTTGTTCATCACCAGGATCAGGTCAGCGTCACGGATAGTTGAAAGCCTGTGCGCGATCACAAAACTGGTTTTTCCCTTCATTAGGTTTGCCATCGCCTTCTGGACCAGCACCTCGGTCCTCGTATCGATGTTGCTGGTGGCTTCATCGAGGATGAGGATGGCCGGGTCGGCTAAAATCGCGCGGGCGATTGTCAGAAGCTGTTTCTGGCCTTGCGAAATATTGGAGGCCTCCTCGTTTAAGATGGTGCCATAGCCGTCCGGGAGGGTCTTGATGAAGTGATCGGCATTGGCGGCTTTGGCCGCGTTGATGATTTCTTCCTCCGTGGCTCCCTCACGTCCATAAGCTATATTGTCCCATATGGTTCCGTTAAACAACCAGGTATCTTGCAGCACCATGCCGAACATCGCGCGCAGATCCCCCCGCTTCATGTCCTTGATATCCACGCCGTCGACAGTGATCCGGCCACCTTGGACCTCATAAAAGCGCATAATCAGATTAACCAGAGTTGTTTTGCCCGCTCCCGTCGGCCCGACGATGGCGACGGTGTTTCCTTCCTTAACATCTATGCTCAGGTCTTCCATTAGCGGGGCTTCTTCCTTGTAGCCAAATTTCACATGTTCAAATTTGACCCTGCCTTCCGGGAACATGATCACCTTGGCGTCTTCCCGATCGGGGATTTGCTCTTCCTCATCCAGGATCTCAAAAACCCGTTCCGCGGAGGCTACTGTGGACTGCAACACGTTGGCTATATTGGCAACCTGGATGATCGGCTGGGTGAACTGCCTCGTATATTGGATGAACGCCTGTATATCACCCACCTCGATTTTTTTATGAGCCACCAGCAAGCCTCCAACGACGCAGATAAACACATACCCTATGTTATTGACAAAGTTTAAGGCCGGGAAGATAATGCCGGATATAAACTGCGCTTTCCAGCCGACTCCGTACAATCTGGCGTTAATTCCCTTGAATTTCGCTATTGAATCTTCCTCATGTCCAAACACTTTAACGATTTTATGCCCCGAGTACATTTCCTCAACATGACCGTTTAATTCCCCGATGCATTTCTGCTGGCCGGCAAAAAAATTCTGAGAATTTTTAGTGATCAACAAAGTGATAAGCATACTGGCAGGAAGCGTCACCAACGCGATTAGAGTCATAACAGGGCTGATGCTCAGCATCATGATTAATATCCCTATCACAGTCACTAAAGACGTGATCAGTTGGATCATACTCTGCTGTAGCGTTGTGGCAATATTGTCCATGTCATTCGTGACCCTGCTCAGAATCTCGCCATATGTGCGCTGGTCAAAATATTTAAGCGGCAGGCGGTCAAGTTTGTCCTTAACGTCGTTACGCATCCTGTAAACAGTGTTCTGGGACACGCCGGACATGATGTATCCCATCGCATAGCTGCATAGAGCACTGATCAGATAAAATACAACCAGCAATAGTAGAATTTTCCCGATATAGCCAAAATCAAAGCCCGGAACCGGCTGTTTCTCCAGTTTGTCAATAACTGCAGCCGGCATTTTTTCCTGGATCGCCGTTGCAAGCTGCATATAATAGGCATATTTGGCCAGGACCCCTTCAGCCAGCTTGGTCGTTGCTTTCCCCATGATTTTGGGGCCGATAATCGAGAAAATCGTACTGGCAACAGCCAAGAAAAATACCACGATGAAACGGTGTCTCTCCGGCCTCAGATACACGGTCAGCCTAGCCAGAGTCCCCCGAAAATCTTTTGCTTTTTCAACAGGCGGCCCCATCATATGGCCAGGACCCATGGGGCCCCTGCGCGCCGGGCCGGCGGGCCTTTGAGAATTTCGACTACTCATATTGTCACGCAATCTCCTCTTCCGACAATTGGGAGGATACAATCTCACGGTATACCACACAAGTACCCATAAGTTCTTTATGCTTGCCGATGCCAACAATCCGCCCCTCATCCAGAACGATAATCCTGTCAGCGTCCATAACCGTTCCCACCCTCTGAGCCACAATGATCAAGGTGGAAGCAGTGGTCTCTTTCTTAAGCGCCGCCCGCAACCGGGCGTCAGTCTTAAAGTCAAGGGCTGAAAAACTGTCGTCCAGAATATAAATCCCGGGTCTCCTGACCAGAGCACGGGCAATGGAAAGTCTTTGTTTCTGTCCACCGGAAAGGTTAGTGCCTCCCTGGGAAATCAGAGATTCATATCCATTTTTCATCGCGGCAATGAATTCACTCGCCTGAGCAATCTCCGCCGCGTGAGATATCTCTTCATCGGTCGCGTCATCCTTACCATACCGTATATTTTCCGCAACCGTCCCGCTGAAAAGGATTGGGGTCTGGGGCACAAAACCGATCTTCGCCCTGAGTTCTTTCTGAGCCATCTGCCGGACATCCACTCCGTCAACCAGGACACAGCCGCTTTCAACATCGTAAAACCGCGGGATCAGGTTGATCAGGGTGGATTTACCCGAACCCGTACCACCTATAATAGCAGTCACCTCGCCTGGATGGGCTGCGAAAGATATATTCCTGACAGCCGGCAGTTCGGCTCCGGGATAGCTGAAAGTAACGTCCCGGAATTCCACATGACCTACCCGGCCGCCGGATTCTCTTCCTCGCGGCGGGTCGCAGATCACGGGTTCCACATCCAGCACTTCATTAATCCGGGTGGCGGATGCCTGGGCTCTCGGGACCATGACAAACATTATAGTCACCATGATGATTGAAAACATGACCTGCATGGCGTATTGGAGAAACGCCATCATGTCGCCCACCTGCATTACGTTCTGACTGATGCGGTGGCCGCCGAACCATATGATTGAAATAGAGGTTAAATTCATAATGATGATCATGGCCGGCTGGATCGAAGCCATTATTTTATTGACTTTAATTGAGTTATCGGTCAGATCGCGGTTTGCTTTCCTAAAACGTTCATTCTCGCTCCTAAGTCTGTTAAAAGCCCTGATCACCCTGATCCCGGTCAGATTCTCGCGTAGAACCAGGTTTACCTTGTCGAGCTTGACTTGCATTGCTTTGAACAGGGGCACGATCACGCCGGCGAGGCTCCCGATCAGGATCAGCATAACAGGCAGGACCACAGCCAGGATCAGAGTAAGCCGCTTATCCTTGGAAAAGGCCATGATGATACCCCCGACGCACATGATCGGAGCGTAGACCATAAAGCGCAGACCCATTACAACAAGGGTCTGCACCTGGGTAATATCGTTGGTGGTCCTGGTAATAAGGGAAGCGGTCCCGATTTTATCGAACTCCTGCAGGGAATAGCTCTCCACCCGCGAAAAAACCTTGTCGCGGACGTCCTTGCCGAAGCCCATCCCGACTATTGAAGACAGGTAACTGCCCACTATGGAGCAAAAGCTGCTCCCCAGCGCCACCAACAGCATGTAACTCCCGTATTTCCAAATGTAGCCGGTATCGCCCTTCATCATGCCGTTATTAACCACGTCCGCCATGAGCGTCGGGAGATACAGTTCCGCAATAGATTGAGCGAAAAGAAACACTATTACCCAGGATAAATTCAGGGTGTATGGCCTGAAGAATCGGAATAATCTATACATAAATTTACTATCTCCACTTCGGATAAAATAATTGGCCGATTAATTGGTTATTACCGGCATACTGTCGGTAAGACTGCCGGCATTGGTAACGGCAACCAGTTCACCTGCGTTAAGCCCTTTCAAAATCTGGGTGCCTTTATCATTTTTAAGCCCTATTTTAACAACACGTTTCGAAGCGATATTGTCCTTGATTACAAATATATAGCTTTCCCCGCCGTTTTGGATCACAGACGACGATGGGACCACAATTCCTTGTGTTTTAGCGGTCACCGAGGCATGGGCAGTCAACCCTGCCGTCAGGCTTCCGTTGTTGTTAATGGCGATTTCCACTGGGAATAGTTCACCCGTGTTCACCGCGATAGGCCCGACGCTGGAAACAGTCCCAATAAATTTACTGTCCGGGTAGATGTCAACTGTTATGTCCATTTCCTGTCCGGCTGATAAAAGCGGCAATAAATCCTGGGTTACAGTGCTTTTCAGTTTAAGGGTTGAAGTGTCCACGATTGATATTACCGCCACGCCCGGCGAGAGCACTTCTCCAACGTTGACATTCTGGCCAACCAATAATCCGTCAATGGGACTTCTGATGGTAGCATTATCAATTTGCGCCTGGAGATTTTTTATATTGGCGCGGGCTGTGTTGACCGCGGCCTGCGCCTGGTCCTGAGCGGGTCCGGCAGCATTCTCAAACTGTTTTTCCGCCGTATTAAGCTTATCTGCAACCTCGTCCATCTGGCTTTGAGATACTGCGCCCGATTCATTAAGAGCCTTGGTCCTGTCATATAGTTTTTGGGCCGCGTCCAGGTTTATTTTTGTTATAGAAGCCTGATTCCGCGCAGCATCCGCGGCAGCTTCCGCAGATTGCAGTCCGGCCTGGGCCTGCATAAGCTGGGCGCTCAATACTTCCGTATCCAACTGAATTAGGACGTCCCCCGCCTTGACGGCGCTGCCGGTGTTGTAACCCAGGCTGATTACCTTCCCCGAAATTTTACTGGATATGTCAACCTTCTGCGCCTGCACCAGGACGCCGCTCAGTTCCAGCGTTGTTTCCAATTCCTGATTATCAGCTGCCGCCGTCATCACCGACACTGCCTTGTCCGCATTCCGTCCGGCACAGCCGTAGGCGGCAAACGCCAGTATCAGAGCCGCGACAATGGCCAGGGGCCTTTTTATCCGTCTTAGCATACCTTAACATCCTTTCACTGTTTGATCTGGATTTTCACTGTGGCATTCATCCCTAGCATGAGTGTAAGGTTATCAACGTTCGTTATGGCAATCTTCACCGGGATCAACTGGGTCACTTTTGAGAAAGTCCCGCTTGTATTAAGTGACGGGAACTGACTGAACGCCGACTGCGTAGCCTGGCCTATGCTCTCAACGTAGCCGTAAAAGGTTTGACGGGGGTAGGCGTCGATCTTGATCTCTACTTTTTGACCTGGTTTGATCTTAATAATATCCGTTTCTTCAATATTGGCCTTGATGTAGATGTGTGAAGTATCGGCAATCGCCGCAATCTCCATGCCGGGCGACACAACCTGGCCTTTGATCACATTCGACTGCACCACCTTGCCGTCAATCGGAGATTTGATATCCGCTTTTGAGATAATGGTATCCGCTGAATAGGCCAGCGTTTGTGGATTCATCGCGGTATTGGTCACAAGCGCACTGACATCCTGTTTGCCAAGCACCTGTCCCGCTTTTACATAATCCCCTTCCCTGACGTCCCAGCTTTTCACTTTGCCGGTAACCTCCGGCGTCAGGGTAATCATATCGGAGGTTATCTGGGCGTTTTCCGTAGAGAAGCAGTTGACACTCTCGTAAATATAGTAGGAGAGCCCGGCCGCCCCACCGGCAAGGATCAGCACCGCCAGGATCAGCAATACCTTTTTTATTTTCTTCATCCATATAACCACCTTCAAGAATTTTGGTGTACGGCTTTATTCAACGTTTTTAATGATTTCGTGAATCCTTTTCAACATTTGCATAAGTTCGTCCAACTCCGCCACGGGAAGCGTTTCGAGCTTTTCCATGAGTACGAGTTTTATTTCGGGCAGCATTTCTTCTACCTTTCTTCTCCCTGTTTCAGTTATTTCTATTAGCACAATGCGCCGGTCGTCTTCATCTGTTTTTCTAATTACAAGACCATTATTAATCAGTTTGTATACCAGGGGTGTAAGCTGCTGTTTGGATATATGCATCTCTTTAGCCAGTTCCGACATAGACAGAGAACCCTTCCGGTACAACAGCGATACCGCGCGGTATTGAACGTGGCTCATTTGGGGGCGCGTTATCTGTTCAAGCGTCGCGAAAAATTTATCGCGCATGAAGGCTAATACAGCAAGGAAGTCACCGGCCACATTTTCCAGGTTGTTAATTCTAACACCTCCCGTATAAACAATTTGGTTAATAATAAAAATAGTATATATTACATGAGGCTAATAGTAAATAATTATTTACTATTAGCCTCATGTAATGTTTTTAATCCTGTAAAATTGTAGGTTCTCTGCTTCACCTTCGGCTTCAATAATGCTGGTTTGCGGTTGCGCCTTGGATCCTGAAGATAGATGTTTCAAAGTGTTAATGTTTAGCTTTATGAAAAGCTAAATTCATAAAAAAAATAGCTGGATAAACCAGCTTAGTAGACCTCACTCTTACCCAGAGTCCTTACATACCTTCGCTCAAACCCTATTTTATATATTATTCAGTTATTGTTATTGAGTCTGTAGGGCAATTTTCCTCGCAAGTCATGCATCCCATACATGCTTCCGGGTGAACGACTTTGGCAATATCGCTTATTTCAAATACCTTTGGATCCGCAGGACACACATCATAACACATGGCACAAGCTACGCATGTTTCACTATCTATTATTGGTTTCACTTAAACTCCCATATTTTTAGGAATAAAATTGGCAAAAAGGTTACTATCATACTCCTCAATCTTACCTTGATCGCAGAGCTTTGAAAAAATGGGGTCTACCGGCAAGCCGCCAATATACGGGATCTGAAATTTCCGGGCAATTTCTTCACCCCGGCTAGGTCCAAACAATTGAAATGCCTCGCCACAATGCGGGCAAACAGCGCCACTCATATTTTCAACCAGACCAAGTATGGGAATATTCATATATTGGGCCATCTTTATTGCCTTGCTTACAATCATAACGGCAAGATCTTGCGGTGAAGATACAACGATTAGCCCGTTGAGAGGCAGGGATTGCATTACAGTCAAAGGAACGTCACCAGTGCCGGGCGGCAAATCAACAAAAAGGTAATCTAGGTCACCCCAGGCCACATCAGTCCAAAACTGCTTGACTGTACCGGAAATAACCGGCCCGCGCCAGATAACCGGGTCATCTTCATTGCTGGTCAACAAGTTTAGAGACATAACTCTTATCCCATTATCGCTAATTGAAGGCAACAACGCAGAGCCGTTGCTTTTCACCCCACTCTTTATACCAAACATCTTTGGCAGGCTCGGGCCGGTTATGTCCGCGTCCAGCACTCCCACTAAATAGCCTTTTTTTCTATATTCACAAGCAAGTATAGATGTTATTGAAGATTTCCCCACACCGCCTTTTCCACTCATGACAGCAATAACAATCCTGATATTGCTAAATTCGTTTCCGGTCAATTTCTCAATGCCGGTATTACCTTCATGACCACATCCGCTGTTTTTTTCATTGTCACATGTAGAATTTGAATTTTGTTGCATTGTTTTAATTCCTCCTTATTTTTGCAGTATACAATTAATGATCGCAGGCATTATCCCCTGTTTCCAGATTGCCGGCCAAAAACAGCCTGACGATATCTTCCGGACTGCCTGAGGCTGAATTGACGCCGACTACTACATCTACGCCATTCTGGTTGAACAATTCCTGCGCCCGCGGGCCCATACCGCCGGCAATGATAATGTCAGCTCCTTTTTCACCCAGTAATCTGGGGTACAAACCAGGCTCATGAGGTGGAGGAGTAAATGATTCTTTGTTAAGGATTTCTTTAGTTTGAGGATTGACGTCAAAAAAATCAAATCTTTCACAATGCCCAAAATGCATACATAACTGGTCTCCTGCGATAGGTAAGACAATTTTCATTTATTTACTTCCTTTCACTGTTTTATTTTTGATTAACTTCATTCCTGGCTTTCACAGGCTAAAAGCGTTTTAATGAAACTTCATTTTATAAACTGAGATTTTAACCTAATACGCTTTCTAAGTTTTCCCATATAGTTCTCATATCTCTTGCCGCGGCGGAATCCTGGAATGCCACCACCGGGAGCCCTTTGATCTGGGCTTCGGTGACAGCCTTGTCATAGTGGATCCTTCCTATAACGGCAATTCCATTCGCCTCTGTTTTTTCCTCTATGTTTTTAGCTATTTCAGGATTGATATCATACTTGTTAATGCAGAGGAAAGTAGGGATTTTAAAATGTTTGGCCAGTTCGGCCACCCGCTCCAGGTCGTGTCCACCTGACACAGTGGGTTCAGTAACGATCAGCACGGCGTCGGCGCCGGTGACCGAAGAAATAACCGGGCAGCCGATCCCCGGTGGGCCGTCAACAATGATGTATGGCAGATTGTCTTTTTCAGCGATGATTTTTGCCTGATCGCGCACCAGAGAAACCAGCTTGCCGGAATTTTCTGCTGCGATGCCGAGCCTGGCATGAACCATCGGGCCGTAGCGGGTATCGGAAATAAACCACTGGCCGTTGACGGACGGCTTGAAATCGATGGCTTTCCCCGGGCAAAAGTAACTGCAAACTCCACACCCTTCACAGGCTACATGATCAATGAAATAAGCCGGTTGTTTGCTCTCATCTTTTATTACAGCATTGAACCTGCATATTTCATGGCACTTTCCACAATTGCTGCATCTGCCGGGAACAATTCCGGCGCTCTTTCCACCGGTGAAGTCCTCTGTTTTTTTTATATGGGGCTCAAGCACCAGGTGCAGGTCCGCCGCATCCACATCACAGTCTGCCACCACTAACCTTTCAGCTAAGGCAACCAGGGAAGCCGCCACGCTTGTCTTACCGGTACCCCCTTTGCCGCTGACAATTACTATTTCTTTCACCGTCTCGCCTCTTTCACAATAGAAATCAGGAGATCTTCGAAAACTCCCCGGTAGCCGGGGGCGGCGGAAAATGTTAATTCGCCTCTGGAATAAGCCTCGGCTATCCTGCGGTCGTCCGGGATTTCCGCCAGCAGCTTGACTTCTCTTTCCTTGCAGAAATCACGAGCCAGGTTGTTATCCGGATCGGACCTGTTTACAACTACCGCGTGGGGGATACCCAGTTCTTTGATCATGTCTAAGGCAAGTCCCAAGTCGTTCAGTCCGAAGGGGGTCGGTTCGGTGATTAGAATTACGAAATCCACGCCTTTAATCGCTGCGATTACCGGGCAGGAGGTGCCTGGGGGCGCGTCAATAATGTTTAATGGATTATTTTGGCCTGCCGAACGAACCGCCCTGATTAGCGGCGGGCTCATGGACTCGCCTATGTTAAGTTTGCCATGGTAGAAAGCAATTTCCCCGCCAGCTTCTCCTTCTTCTACGAATCCAATTGCCCTGCCTTTTTCGGTAATTGCCGCGGTGGGACAGGCCAGCTGACAACCTCCGCACCCGTGGCACATTTTTTCGAAAGTGAGAACATTTTTGTTAATGCACAGGATAGCGCTGTATTGACAAATCTCCCCGCAGGCGCCGCAGGCGATACACTTATCGGTATCAATCGCCGGCACCGGTACGCTGACCGGGTAGCGGCGCGCAATGCGGGGTTTTAGGAAGAGGTGCCCGTTTGGCTCTTCCACGTCACAATCCAGATAAGCTGCCTTATATCCTGTTGCTGCCGCAACACAGGCAAGATTTACAGAAACAGTAGTCTTGCCTGTCCCTCCCTTGCCGCTTGCCACGGCAACAGTCAAATTTATTGTCATTTAATTTCCCCCCGAAGGGTGTTTCTACTCTTTATATTCCAGTTCTTTAATCCGTTTTCTAGCTTGTTCAAGAGCGCTTTCCAGGTAAACTGCTTCTTCCTTGAGAAGGTTAAGCTCATCTTCGCCGCTTACATGAGGCGCAAAATGCTTTGCCAATAAGGAATGGGCAAAGTACCCGCCCAGTCCGACAAGCATTCCGTTGGCAAAGTCGGATTGCCACCAGCCGCGCCGGCCACCACGGCCAAGCCTTGGAGCTAAACCGGTACCAGGCAGAATATTACTTATACAAAAACCGCGTCCGCGTCCTGTCATTATACCCATACCCAATGGACCGGTACCATCAAATCCCGGCATAATACATTACCTCCCCTGCCTTAGTATTTCGTAAAGCTAACAGTAGCCTCTACCCTGTCCTCCACGTCCTTGGCCCTGCCCGGCTCCCCGGCCGCCACCACGGCCACAGCGTCCTTTACCCTGACCCTGACCCTGTCCTTGTCCTTGTCCCTGGCCCTGGCTCTGACCAGCGCCAGTACCACACGGACCCAAACGCCTGCCTGATCCCGGACCCCGGCCTTGCGGCCCTGTTCCATCTCCCCTCGGCACTTTTTACACACCTCCCAAAAAATTTTGATAAAATTTAAACCCAGTGACCTTCCACATCTGCCTCTTCCGCTTCTGTTAGCATACCTTTTTTAAATCTTTCCAGGGTATCTGCTACCGTGCCTTCGGCGCCGGTAAATATCTTAATACCCGCAACACTTAATGTCCGAAAAGCTTTTGGCCCGCAGTGCCCCGAGATTACAGCTTCTACTCCCTGGCGGCTGACTATTTCCGCTGATTGAATACCGGCACCTTGAGCAGCGTTCAAATTTTGATCATTACTTACAGCCCGGTAATCACCCGTATCCGTATCTACCACGATAAACCAGTTGCACCGGCCAAATCTAAGATCTACCTTGCTTTCAAGTGTTTGTCCCTGAGCGGAAATTGCTATTTTCAACTTTAAGCACCTTCTCTCGATTCTCTAACAACCAAATAAGTTATGGCCACTATTTCATTATTATTATACCCGAATATATTTCAATATGTCAATTATATTATAGCAGGATTTTAAGTATTATAAATTGATTAACCTAAATTACTTCAATATATTTTTTTAAATATTTAGAGACATCAACACAAGATGAACTATTAGTTTATCCATCCAATTTATCCTTTTGGATGGATTTAACCATTGATTCAATCTCACCCTTCGAACCTGGAAGGATTCGCATAACCCAGTCTATAACAGCTTTATCGAAAGCCTCCACAGCCATACAAGAACAATGTAATTTTTGTTCAGGTAGGCCGTTTAAAGCCTTTACAACGTCTCGATCATTTACATCTAAGGCTTCCATAATCGGCTTACCTTTAACCAGTTCGCTAAAAACGCTGGACGTGGCAATAGCTGCAGGGCAGCCATGCACTTCATATTTTATGTCTTTTAATTGGTTCCCGTCGACTTTAATGTATATCTTTACATAATCGCTACATGAGGGATTGCCTGCCGTTCCAATTCCGTCAGCATTCTCAATTTTTCCAACGTTACTCGGATTCATAAAATGATTTATTAATACCTCGTTATTATAGATACTGATTTCCATAATATTGTATTCCCCCTTGGTTGTGGTCATTAGCTCATAAATATTATAGACCCCGCCTGCATAGATAATCAATAATTATATCTAATGTTCTTAAGTTATTATTTTTAATATTTTAGTATAAATAAGACCTAATATTAGTCCAATGATCTTTTGATTACAGCCATATTATCTAAAGCTAAATTTTTACATAAAAAAATTACTTTCATATCATATTGAGTGGTTATCTTCCGTCCATCCTTTATTTTATTTGAAGACCGGTGACGCGTCCGGGTCGTAAGGATTCGTTCTCAAAGCAAGGGAAAACAGGTAAGGATAATTCTCTTTCAGATGTTTCATATACTGCAACCATTCCAGGATCAGGGAAATATATGCCCGATTTATATCAATAGAGAGATGTTCGGAATCAGTGTGCGAAAGCTGCTTTATATTTTGCCTGACCACAAGTTCCTCGGTCAAGTGGAATACAGCCCATAACAGTTCTGTAAAGGACTCGTTTTCAAGCAAATTGGGGTTTTCCAATAGGCGCAGCAGGAAGTCCCTTTTTTCAATCAGGTAACCGCGTAAAACCACCAGATCGCAATTTGCGCTATCTATTTTACTGCAATAATTTTTGATAAATATGTCCGCATTGTTAAAATCTTGCTCAGACCAATGATCTTTTATGATAAGGTTTTCGGAATGTGAACCGGCGCTTGCAAAAAATTTCAATAGCCAGGTCCCTACTTCACTGTAAAAAGCTCCGATGACCATATATAGTTTTTTCAACATAACTCTTTTTTCTCTCTCGTTCAGCAACCTGTGAAAAATTAGGGTGACTAACAATACTTCTATTGGCAAGAAAGCTAGATCCCCTATAAAATAAATTAAGATGTGATGGATGTCCCCGAATAACAAAAAATGGGTCAGGTATAAAAGCAGGGACAACAGGATTAAAAATAGACTTAGTGTTATGTTCCGGCGCAAATATTTCAAAGCCAATAACTCTCCCCGTAAAGTAATGAAAATCTTGGCATTAATCAGACAGGCTCCCCTCATGTCCAGAAAGGTTTCTACACTATTTTTATGACAACATGGATCAATTTGGCACATTTAAGAAATTTTTTATGATATATTAGGAATTTATAAAGGAAGGGGCTTTGTCATAAGTAACTTTAGTGGGTTAAAATGAGCACAAAAATGCCTCGTTCCACAACGCAAGTGGAGCAAGGCATTTGAATCTATAGCTATTTTAGCATGTCCCGCGGAGTTGCTTTTCATGAATTCAACTTTTGAGACAACCCCTCGCCAATAATCGCTTTAAATTGACTGAATTTTATCGGACCCAACTTTCAATGCTTCTTCCAAATATCTACTGGAGAATACCTCATGTTAACGGCATCCAACAAGTTACCAGGATCCTTGCCCCAAACGGGCATTGACTTCCTCAAGGAATTCCCGGGTATTGACTATTTTCTTTTCCCCTTCCGCCAGCAAAGCCAAATCTTTGGTCAACGTCCCTCCTTCTATGGCGCTAACGGCTGCTTGTTCCAGCTCACCGGCAAATCGCACTAAACTTCTGGTGCCGTCCAGCTCGCCTCTTTTTTTCAGCGCACCCGTCCAGGCAAATAAAGTGGCCACCGGGTTGGTAGACGTCTCTTCACCTTTAAGGTACTGATAATAGTGCCTCGTCACCGTCCCGTGGGCAGCCTCGAACTCATAACAACCGCCGGGCGAAACCAAAACCGATGTCATCATCGCCAGGCTGCCGAAGGCGGTGGCCACCATGTCTGACATGACATCGCCGTCATAATTTTTACAAGCCCAGATAAAGCCGCCGGAGCTTCGAACCACCCTGGCCACGGCGTCGTCAATCAACGTGTAAAAGTATTTAATTCCCGCCTCCGAAAACTTCTGGTGATATTCTCTTTCAAAGATGTCATGAAAAATGTCTTTAAAATTGTGGTCGTATTTTTTGGAAATGGTATCCTTTGTGGCAAACCACAAATCTTGCTTTTGGTCCAGCGCGTAGTTGAAGCAAGCCCTGGTAAAACTTTCTATTGACTCATCCAGGTTGTGCATGGCCATGACAATGCCGGGGCCGGCAAAATCATGGATAACCTCCTTCGATACAACTCCGTCTTCACCCGTAAAAACAATCTCTGCCTTTCCTTTTGTTTCAATCTTTATTTCTACCCCTTTGTAAACATCACCATAAGCGTGCCTAGCGATGGTGATGGGCTTTTCCCATGTCTTTGCAAAGGGCTTAATATTCTTTACAATTATTGGAGTGCGAAAAACCGTCCCGTCCAAAATTGCCCGGATAGTACCGTTAGGGCTTTTCCACATCCGCTTTAAGTTATATTCCTCGACCCGCTGGGCATTGGGCGTAATGGTGGCGCATTTTACCGCCACACCGTATCTTTTTGTGGCTTCCGCAGCTTCCACTGTAATCTGGTCGTCTGTTTCATCCCTTTTCTTAAGCCCCAAGTCATAATACACCGTTTTTAAGTCTATGTATGGAGTCAATAAAATCTCTTTGACATACTGCCAGATAACCCTGGTCATTTCGTCGCCGTCCATCTCTACCAAAGGAACTTTCATTTGAATTCTTTCTGCCATCTAAATCCGTCTCCCCTTTTGGATCTAATTCCATATTAGACATTATACAACAACTTAATTTGCAAAGAAACTTCTCCCCCAAATACAACAAAAATACTCCTATATAAAATACAAAGCCTCATGATTTTTTCATCATGAAGCGATTAAATAAAGGGAATGCTCCTAACAGAGCTAAGGGACCTTCTTCAAAGGAATATCTCCAATTGGGGAATGTCCCCAATTGGAGAATGTCCTAAAAAATTTTCTGGCAACGTCCTACTCTCCCAGGGGCCAGACCCCAAGTACCATCGGCTCAGGAGGGCTTAACTGCCGTGTTCGGGATGGGAACGGGTGTGCCCCCTCCGATATTGTCACCAGAAACTTTATATTATTTTTGAAAATAATACCGTTCTCTCAAAACTGTACAGTGTAGTTGAACAAGTTTTTTCAGGTCAAGCCCTCGACCGATTAGTACCGGTCAGCTAAACTCATTGCTGAGCTTACACACCCGGCCTATCTACCTGGTTGTCTTCCAGGGGTCTTACCAGCTTATGCTGTGGGAAACCTCATCTTGAGGGGGGCTTCGCGCTTAGATGCTTTCAGCGCTTATCCCGGCCAGACATAGATACCCAGCGCTACCGTTGGCACGATAACTGGTACGCCAGTGGTCTGTCCATCCCGGTCCTCTCGTACTAGGGACAGCTCCTCTCAAGTTTCCTGCGCCTGCGACGGATAGGGACCGAACTGTCTCACGACGTTCTGAACCCAGCTCACGTACCGCTTTAATGGGCGAACAGCCCAACCCTTGGGACCTACTACAGCCCCAGGATGCGATGAGCCGACATCGAGGTGCCAAACCTCCCCGTCGATGTGGACTCTTGGGGGAGATAAGCCTGTTATCCCCGGGGTAGCTTTTATCCGTTGAGCGACGGCTCTTCCACTCGATACCGCCGGATCACTAAGCCCGACTTTCGTCCCAGCTCGACTTGTTGGTCTCGCTGTCAAGCTCCCTTCTGCCTTTACACTCTAACGCGCGATTTCCAACCGCGCTGAGGGAACCTTTGGGCGCCTCCGTTACTCTTTGGGAGGCGACCGCCCCAGTCAAACTGCCCGCCTGATACTGTCCACGCACCGGTTTCACGGCGCTATGTTAGAACTTCAATACTTCAAGGGTGGTATCCCAACGTTGACTCCGCCAAAACTGGCGTCCTGATTTCCAAGTCTCCCACCTATCCTGTACATGCAATACCAAAACCCAATGTCAGGTTACAGTAAAGCTCCACGGGGTCTTTCTGTCCTGTCGCAGGTAGCCGGCATCTTCACCGGCATTACAAGTTCGCCAAGCCCCTCGTTGAGACAGTGCCCAAATCGTTACGCCTTTCGTGCGGGTCGGAACTTACCCGACAAGGAATTTCGCTACCTTAGGACCGTTATAGTTACGGCCGCCGTTTACTGGGGCTTCGGTTCAAACCTTCGGGTTGCCCCTAAGCTCTCCCCTTAACCTTCCAGCACCGGGCAGGCGTCAGCCCCTATACGTCATCTTGCGATTTAGCAGGGACCTGTGTTTTTGGTAAACAGTCGCTTGGGCCTTTTCTCTGCGACCCCCTCGCGCTACCTCTGTAAAAGTTTTCACGCTGGCGGGGTACCCCTTCTCCCGAAGTTACGGGGTCATTTTGCCGAGTTCCTTAACGAGGGTTCTCTCGCGCGCCTTAGGATTCTCACCCCACCTACCTGTGTCGGTTTGCGGTACGGGCACTTTCTGCGCCTCGTTAGAGGTTTTTCTTGACAGTATGGGTTCGGCTACTTCGCTACTATATTTCGCTCCCCATCAGCTCTCGGGCGTATCGAGAGACGGTTTTGCCTGCCTCTCTCCCTACGGCTTTGGACGCGCTTTTCCAACCGCGCGCTTAGCTTACCCTCCTGTGTCACCCCATCCTTCAATCGGCGGAAAGTGGCATCGGATTCTCAACCGATTCTCCATCGCCTACGCCTGTCGGCCTCGGCTTAGGTCCCGGCTTACTCTGGGCGGACGAGCCTTCCCCAGAAAACCTTAGGTTTTCGGCGGGCAGGATTCTCACCTGCCTTTTCGCTTACTTATACCGGCATTCTCACTTCCGTACTCTCCACTACTCTTTACAGTATAGCTTCTCTGTGTACGGAACGCTCCCCTACCCAATGCTTGCGCATTGCCGCAGCTTCGGTGACAGGCTTAGCCCCGTTACATTTTCGGCGCGGAGCCACTTGACCAGTGAGCTATTACGCACTCTTTAAATGGTGGCTGCTTCTAAGCCAACATCCTGGTTGTCCGGGCAACTCCACATCCTTTTCCACTTAGCCTGTCTTTGGGACCTTAGCCGACGGTCTGGGCTGTTTCCCTCTTGACTACGAATCTTAGCACCCGCAGTCTGACTCCCGGGATTAATATATCCGGCATTCGGAGTTTGATTGGGTTCGGTAACCGGTGAAGGCCCCTAGCCCAGTCAGTGCTCTACCTCCGGTATTTATCTCCCAAGGCTAGCCCTAAAGCTATTTCGGGGAGAACCAGCTATTTCCGGGTTCGATTGGCATTTCACCCCTACCCACACCTCATCCGCCGCCTTTTCAACGACGGTCGGTTCGAGCCTCCACTTTATTTTACTAAAGCTTCACTCTGGACATGGGTAGATCACCCGGTTTCGGGTCTACTCCAACGGACT
>MVRN01000081.1 GCA_002067965.1 Pelotomaculum sp. PtaU1.Bin035 | reverse complement strand
GCAAATAAGGTTGGAGCGCCTGCTCGTTTATCTGTTTGTAAGTAGGCGCCATGATAAATACCGTGAGAAACAGGGCAAGACCCACCACAACCTGATTACCGGGGATCACCGGCACACCCAAGGCGGTGCGCAACAGCGATAAGACGATCACTATTCTGGTAAAAGACGTCATCATAACCAGAAAAGCAGGCACTAAGGACAGTAATGTCAGCAAAACAAGCAGCTTGACACTATCCACAACCTGTTCGGGACTGTCGGACGGGTGAATGTTCAGGTCAACTGCCGGAAGCGGCGCAGCCACTGATTCCTGGGTAAAGATAAATATTACCGCTAATAGCAAAATTACGGCTGTTAGTTTAACCTTCAACGTTTTTCCACCCATTTCAACACTTAAGCCTTGCTTATTCCCGTTATTACCAAGCTACTAACTCTAGCAAAAAATAATAATTTATCATTTTAATCAGCCTTAACGTCTTTCTTCTGATGTCCGGCGTCCAACAAGCGGCGGCTGTGCAACGCAGCCAGCCTTGCTGTTAAGATCTCTTTGGCCCGCGCAGTACGCCCAGCCAATTCCTTTAAATGAAGCCCGCGCTTCTTCAATGTATCGGGTAAACGCCCCGCGTCGTTGTTCCCTCCGGGTTTCTGCCCCCTGTAAAACTCTTCAATAGGCCGGGGAGTCAATTCCACAATGTCGCCTGCCGTTAATCCCTCAGGCACCGGCAATTCATTTAGTTCCTTGATTAAATTAACCGCGTTGTCCTGGTGCGCCAGTAAGTAATATCGCTCACCCAAGGCAACCAGACTGAGTATCGTTTTAGGCCCCAGGGGAAGTTGCTCCACCAGTTTCATTCGGCGGTTTCCCGGTGTTGTCACATAGCGCCGGGCAAGCCCGTACCTCAAGAGAAGAAAGGCCAGCCCAAGAACAAGCGGTAAAGCCACCAGAAGGCGAACCACCGCCCAGATCAAATCGCTGCTCATATCAATTCCTCTGTCAGCTTTAAATTTTGCTTGTGGTTTATAGCGCTGACACGTATGCCAAAAATATCGTTTATGATCACTACTTCTCCCTTGGCAAACCCCTGTTGGTTTATATTTACCTCAACCGCTTCACCGACTGCCTTATCCAGCTTAATAATGGAGCCCTCGGCCAGGCCCAGTACTTCTCCAACCTTGAGTTCCGCCCGGCCTAGTTCGACGCTAATCTCAATGTGAACATCCTCCAGGTGGAACATGCCGGTTTTTAGTCCTTCCATTTCCATAAGAGGCGTCAGCGAAGGAAACTGCACCTTTCTGATACCAACCTCGCCACCATTTTTGCCGGCCAGGAAAGACCTGATTTCTTCGTCGGTCATCACGGCGCCCCCTTACTGGACCAGAAAATCTGTGAAATATATCGCGGTTATGTCTCCAGTTTTTAGATTTTTGTTTATCTCTTGGAGCAAGCTTTTTTTGAGCTCTTCAACAGAGCCGGCGGAACTGACGTCGGCAAGCGTTTTAGTGCGCAACGTGGAAATCAACGTGTCCATGACTTGATGCTGTCTATCTTTTAACTCCTTCGCCAGCGCTTTATCCTTGGGGTACTCAATAACAACCTTAAGCCTGAGGTAGTGCCCTCCTCCGTTTCCTGCAAGGTTTACCACCACCTCGCCCAAGTCAAGTTTTTCCGATTCCACTTCCACTGTTTTTTTCGCCGGCGCCTTTTTTTCTTCAACACTGGTTTTTTCGCTGGCCTTTTTTACCTCACCGGTGTTCCCGGACGGATTCTTAAAAAAGAAATACCAGCCGGCCGCAGAACTGGCTAAAACCACCAGGATAATTAGTAAAATAAGTAAAATTTTCTTTTTGGGTTTGTTTTTTTTAATACCTTTCCCCTGAGGGGTTTCATTGTTCTTCGGCACGGCTCCACCTGCTTTTCTGAATTCTATTGCCGATTTTAAAACACACTATCTTGTCTGCCAAACAGCCATCATTGACAAAGGAATAGAACTATCAATTACCTCTTGATGTTCAGCAATTCCTCCAACATCTGGTCGGAAGTGGTAACAGTCCTGGCGTTGGCCTGGTAGCCCCTTTGGGTGGTGATCATGCTGGTAAACTCGTCAGTCAGGTCGACATTGGACATCTCCAAGAAACCGGAGTTGATGGTGCCATAGCCGCCGGAACCGGGCATCCCGATCTCCAGGGGATCACCGCTGGTCGGTGAAACCTTATATCTGTTCTGTCCCAGCCGCTCGAGGCCGTCCTGGTTGGGGAACATAGCCAGGCCGATTTGAAATGCATTTTTATTCTCACTACCATCCAGAGTCGTGTAAGAAATATATCCGTCCTTCCCGATAGTAATCGTTGAGATCCCCGCTGTGCCTAAATTGATTGCCTCACCCGACGTATCACATAGAAACTCGCCGTTTGAATTTACCATATTGCCGTTGTTATCGATGTAGAATACTCCCTCTCTGGAGTAATACCTGATATCGCTATTAGCATCCGGCTTAAGAATATACCAGCCGTTGCCGTTAACAGCCAGGTCAAGCGAACGGCCGGTATTCTGCAAGCCGCCCTGACCGGTATTGTTGGTAATACTGGAAACCATTACGCCCAAACCCACTTGCGAGGGGTTGATTCCGCCACTGATACCCTCCTCAGCAGGACTGGCATAGCGTACAGTCTGGTAAAGGACGTCCTGGAAATTGGCCCGGCTGCCTTTAAAACCGGTTGTATTAACATTGGCGATGTTATTGCCGATAACGTCCATTCTTATTTGGTGGTTTTTCATACCCGAAGCACCGGAGTATAAAGATCTGATCATTATATTTTCCTCCTTTTTTAGCCAACTGCCTCAGTCGTTCGGCAGCTGTACAGCCTCCTTTCGGGCCGGCTGGTTCAGCAGTTATTTCCTTTCACACACTTCGACAATCAACAGCTTTTTCCAAACTGCGCTATTTTACGATCACCGCACTATCTATGTTGGTAAAAACATGTCCTTCGGGAGACTTGCCGTCTAAAGCTGTCACTACTGTCTTGTTGCGCACGCTGGTAACCAGCGCCAGGTCACCGTAGATAATTAACGACTCACGAGAGCCTTTGGATTCGGCCTGTTTTACGGCCAGATTAATTTTAGCCAAATCGTCCTGGGCCAAAACAATATTCCGTTCTTTCAACCGCTTTTCGGCGTGGGCTGAAAATTTTAGCCCCTGGCTTTTATTAAGCTCTCTCTGGATCGCTGCCTGAAAAGACAAGTTATTTTCTTTCCCGGAAGATTGCTTGCCTCCCGCCGGTAAAACCGGCAACGGCGAAACTGGCATTATCGGGCTTATATCCCGGCTCATCCTCCACCACCCCTACTTGACCTCGGTTACCTTCGCCAACTCGTAACCAGTGCCGTTAACAAATACCTTGACCACGTTACTGGCAAGAGAAACTTTTTCCACCTGCCCGGATATTTCCCCATCATCTGACTGGACTATAACCTGATGTCCGATCAATGCTGAAGCCTCACTCATTTCCTGAGAACTCCTGAGTTGTTTGATTTCGTCGTTTAAGTTGCTAAGCTGCTCCAGCATGCTTAATTGGGCCATTTCCGATACAAAGGCGTTTGTATCCTGCGGGCTGGTAGGATCCTGGTTCTTCAGCTGGGTGACTAATAACTGAAGAAAAGCGTCTTTATCAAGGGTCTTTACTGGCTGCCTGGTCGTGTCTGGCGGTTTCTGGTAACTCTCAGTAGCAGTTGTTGCTGTTACCCCCAAATATGCCACTTCCTTTTTATATTAGATAGTTAACTTGCCAAGGAGCCGGCTCTTTTCTTACAGCCTCTTCCTTTTCAACCCGGTTTTCACCGTCCGCCCGGTAATTATACCGATTGTGAAACATGATTTCATTCCGGTTTTTCCCTTCGTCATAATGGCCGGTACCGCCCCGGCCGCCGTCACCGACAAACACAAACGCGTCATTTAGCTTTAGATCCTGCTGGCTGAGCGAGTCCCTCAACTGCTGCAGCGAACCTTCCAAAACCTCTTTCACGGCATCATTTCCCGTATAGAAGTGGGCGCTCAATTCTCCCCTGTGAAAATATAATTTAATCGTTAGCTTTCCCAACTGTTCCGGCTCCAGTTTAAGCTGGACCCGGGTCTGCGGCTCGCCCTTGTGGCTATAATATACATTCTTGATTTCTTGAACCAACCTATCCTTTAGATCAGGCAACGCCACACCCTTCTGGCTTTCAGCGGAAGTCGGCGTGAAAGGTACGGAATTAGATTGAATAGAATTTGACTGGGCCGTATTTTCCACCGGCCGGTTTGCTTTCGTTCCATCGCCAGTCCTTACTGCTTCAGTATTGCTGCTGATTATTTTCATATCTTCTTTTATTTCAGAACTCTCTTTGGTTTCTTTAAATGCAATTGCTTCCTTCAACCCGTCATTTAACGTCATGTTATTATTTTCCGGCCTGACAGGAGGTTGCTTCATAATCCACGGCTGAACTGCTTCTAATAATTCCTGCCGGCCCCGGGAACCCGGTTTCAACTTTACCTGTTCCGGATAAACAGCATCTTTATTGCTTCTAAAAACCAGCACAGATTCTTCTGTTATTGCTGGTGAGCCGGACATAATATTCTCTTCAGGAACGGCAGCTGGAGTAGGCGCAATATTTTCCTCCGGGGCTAAGGCAATTTCCATAAACCCTGCCGCTGGTGCAAAAATGCTGTTCCTTTCAAAAGAAACAGGCACTCCTACCACTCCCGGCTCCCCAGCGCTGTTATTTTGCCCGGAGGCGACAGCATCTTGAACAGCTTGAACAGTCCGGCTTAATCCGGCTTGCGCCTGCCTCGTTTGAAGGTCACCCGTTATTTGAATATCATTCCCGCTAATACCGGCTATATTACCCGGCTGTATACCGGAAACAACCCCTTGCTCCGTGTCATCTTGAACAGCTTGAACAGCCCGGCTTAATCCGGCTTGTGCCTGCTTCGTTTGAAGGTCATCCGTTATCTGAACATCATTACCGCCAATATTGGATATGTTACCCGGCTGCATGCCGGAAACAACCCCTTGCTCCGTGTCATCTTGAACAGCTTGAACAGCCCGGCTTAATCCGGCTTGCGCCTGCTTCGTTTGAAGGTCACCCGTTATTGGAACATCATTACCGCCAATATTGGATATGCTACCCGGCTGTATGCCGGAAACAACCCCTTGCTCCGTGCCATCTTGAACAGCTTGAACAGCCCGGCTTAATCCGGCTTGCGCCTGCTTCGTTTGAAGGTCACCCATTATCTGAACATCATTACCGCTAATACCGGCCATATTACCCGGCAAGCCGGCAGAAGCAGTTCCTAGTATTGCACCATTTTGAACTTCCAGTGTTTGCCCGGCTTGGACTTCCGTTGGTTCCATGCCTGTCTGAGGTTGGAAAGCTCCAATCAGCACCGGTAAATCCTCTTGAGCTTTTTCTGCACCTGTGAGGAACTGAACCGGCACCATCCGCCCACCCCGGTTGGTAATAGCCTGGACAGTTGATTTTTCAAAAAACAACATGTTTGTGTAAATCGCATACTCCTGATTCTGGACAGACATTACTTGAGCCGGATCTTGCAGCGAGATTGCATCTGCCGGCAAATCCGTCTTATTTATTTCCTCTCCCAGCGTTTGCTCCACATCTTTAGCGGAATCGCCAGGTTTTTCATTCTCAGCCGGCTGCAACCCCTGCATTCCAGTTTCTGGTTTTTTTACTGCGATGCTTTCCAATAAACCTTCAGGTAAAATTGAAGGGTCAACAATACAAACACTATCAACCCGGGCCGCAACAGGTCTTCCAAATCCTGGACCGTTGAATGCCACGCCTAAATCGGCCGGAAGAGGATTGAGCAACGCCATTAACGCAGCCATGGCCGAGTCGAATTCCCCTGTGGCCGCCTGATTCTTAGAAACTGATCCGCTACTTTTCAAGGAAACCGCTGTATCGTTCACAACTGTTATTTGCACTTTATTTCACCTCCTTCCATATCTCCTTTTATAAAATACCCCTACAGCGCAGGAGGTTTCCCCGCTTAAATACGCGACATACGCCGCTGGTAAGTATAAAGGGCCTGTTCATCTACTTCTTTTTGCTCTTTCATAGCTGACTCGCGCATGTATTCCCGCATACGTTTATCCTTTAATTTTTCGATAACCTGGCGCTCCTGCCTGGCCTGAATAGCTTCGCCGCGCTTGTCTTCGACCAAAAGTCCGGCTTCGTTGACGTCATTTTCCTGGCTGTCAATTTTCCCGCTGAGAGACATCCGGTAAAGAGAAAGGTACATTACTTCAAAGACATCCACTTCATTTACCGAAGCATTTGAGAGTACTGCATCCAAGCGCCTCCTGGAATCCTCAAGCAAGGCCATGCGCCGGTTGTATTCATTGCGGGCCTGGCCAAGCGCCTGTTCCGCGGATACTTCCTTAGCCGCACGCTGCTGCAGCACCGGTTCAAGGCGAAAATGAAATTTACCGATGTCCGGTCACCCCTTTATGAACTATTGCTTTCAGCATTTCCAACGTATTGCTATATTCGGAGTGCTCGTGCATACCCTGTTGTAAAAAATCCACCATAGCGCGATAGGACGCTATTGCTTCGTCGACACGAGGGTTTGACCCTGCCACGTATGCTCCAATATTAATCAGGTCTTCCGCTTGCTGATAGGCCGCCAGCAAATCACGAAACCTCCCGGCCTGCAACCGGTGCTCTTCCGTCGTGATATCAGGCATTAAGCGGCTGACGCTGTTCAAAACATCTACTGCCGGGTAGTGGTTGGCGGAGGCCAGAGAACGGGACAGTACAATATGACCGTCCAGGATGCCGCGCACCGCGTCGGAAATAGGTTCATTTAAATCATCACCATCAACAAGCACTGTAAAAAAGGCGGTAACTGAACCGGTATCCGACATACCTGGCCTCTCTAGAAGCCGTGGAAGCAACGCAAACACCGAAGGAGTGTAACCCTTGGTTGCCGGCGGTTCCCCAATGGCCAGGCCGACTTCTCTCTGAGCCATGGCAAACCTGGTTACAGAATCCATCATTAACAATACATCCTTACCCTGGTCGCGGAAATATTCCGCTATGGCACAGGCGACAAAAGCGCCTTTCAGGCGTACCAGCGCCGGTTGTTCCGATGTGGCCACTATGACCACCGAGCGAGCCAAGCCCTCCGGACCGAGGTCGGTTTCAATAAAATCCAGCACCTCACGGCCGCGCTCTCCGATTAGAGCAATAACGTTGACATCGGAATCGCTGTACCGGGAAATCATCCCAAGCAGGGTGCTTTTACCAACCCCGCTGCCTGCAAATATACCGATACGCTGTCCCCGGCCACAGGTAAGGAGCGCGTCTACAACCCGCACCCCGGTTGACATTACCTCGGATATCCGCCTTCTCTTCAGCGGGTTGGGCGGACGGTTATCCACCGGGTAACTCTTGCCAAGGCTGTTTAACATACCAAGGCCATCCAAAGGTCTACCCAACCCGTCCAAGACTCTGCCGAGCAGTTGCTCACCAACCTTGACATTAAACGATTTACCAGTCTGAGTAACGCTACACCCCTGATAAATACCCCGAAGTTCACCAAGAGGCATCAATAATGTAATTCCATCGCGAAAGCCTACCACTTCGGACCGGACCGGCTCTGGCTCCCCCGGCACATTTATCTCGCAGACCTCGCCGATGGGAGCGTTAATTCCCTGGACCTCCACAGTAAGCCCGATTACCCGTGTCACCCGGCCAGTGAGTTTAATCAGCTTGGCCTCTTTCAAGCGGGACCGCCATACGGACAAGTCGATCGTGGCGCTCTCCACAAATTACCACCCTTCAACAATATTGGAAAATTGTTGTTGATTATTTAAATGTTTCTATTTCGTGACGATAAACCATTCTGACTCCTGAGCAGTTACTACATTACGGCAGTACGCGCAGTACGCTATGTACTGTAAAGAGCCTTAAGCAATGCTTCCCGGCGAGTTTCCAAAGTGGCGTCCACCCGGCCATGCTCGGTTTCAACCCTGCATCCTCCCGGCTGGACCGAGGCGTCGGCAATCACTTGGAGCTCCGCCCTCGCCGGCAGAAGACCTTGCAGTTCTTCTTTTCTCTTAATATACAGCTCCAGCTCCACCGGGTTTATATATAAAACCACATAGTGCCGGTCAGCCACCAGGTGAAGCGACTCGACAGCTATATTAAAAACACTTTCCGGATCTAGCGACAACTGCGCCGACAACAACCTTTCCGCTATTTCCCTTGCCAGGTTTATGATGTCCTGCTCAAGAGACTCCAGTGTCCGGCGGCGGATTTCTTCCGCCTGCCTCAACACATCCAGGGATTGTTCCCGTATGGCCGCCCCCTCTTCATCCGCTTTTGTCATCCCTTCCCTGTAGCCCTCCTGCCGCCCCTGTTCGAAAGCATCCCGGTAAGCCTCTTGTTTGATTCGTTCCCCTTCAAGCCGCGCTTGCTGTTTAGCTTCTTCCTTGATCTGCTCGCTTTCAAGCTGAGCCTGGCGGACGATCTCATCAGCAGAGGCGCGGGCAATATTTAAAGTTTCTTCAACCTGCTCCAGGACCTGCGCCTGCCGGCCGGCATCTTCATCCGGCGCTTCATTCTCTCCTACATTAAATCGGAATAACTCACCCGTGCTATTGCTATACTTAAGAGGCAATATTTGCGAAGAAATATCCCGTACTTCAGCACCCTTAATAATTCTATACGAGCACATCCTCGCCACCCCGCGAAATTATGATTTCGCCGCTTTCGTCCAGTTTACGGAGAATGTTGACAATCTTCTGCTGCGCCTGTTCCACCTCTCTCAAGCGCACCGGTCCCATAAATTCAATCTCCTCTTTAAGCATTTCAGCAGCACGCTTGGACAAATTCTTGTAAATCCTCGCGTTTGCTTCTTCGTTGGCGCCACGCATAGCAATCGCCAGATCCTTGGAGTTAACCTCTCTAAGGACTCTTTGGATAAAGTTGTCAGGCAGCATAATAATATCTTCGAAAACAAGCATCCGCCGTTTGACTTCTTCCGCCAAGGCCGGATCCTCCCTTTCCAGGCCTTCCAAAATCACCTTTTCCGCGCTTCTTCCCACCCTGTTCAGAATATCCACAAGGGATTGCACACCACCCACCACAGTATGGTCCTGCTGCACTACTGAAGATACTTTACTCTCAAGCACATCCTCCACATCCCTGATTATGTCGGGAGTCAAACGGTCGATAATGGCGACGCGCCTGGCAATTTCACTTTGCATCTCAGGCGGCATGGACGCCAGGATCACAGAAGCCTGCTCCGGGGTGAGGTGAGCAAGAATTAATGCGATGGTCTGCGGATGTTCTTCACGAATTATGCTGATAAGTGATTTGGGATCGGCTTTGCGCAGTGAGCTAAAGGGAATAGCTCTCATCTCTCTGGTTAACTTGGATAGTATTTCAGAGGCCTTTTGCTGGCCAACTGTTTTTTCCAGCAGTTCCTTGGCGTAATTTATACCACCGTGGATCAAGAATTCACGGGCGCGGCAAAGTTCAAAAAATTCTTCAAAAACTGAATTCTTGATCTCATTAGGTACTTTTATCATATTTGATATTTCCTGAGTAAGCTGTTCTATCTCAGCATCCACAAAATGTTGTCTCAACACTTTGGATGACAAATCAGAGCCCAGGGCTATCAACAAAATTGCTGCTTTTTGGAGACCACTAAGCTTTGAAACTTGCAATACACCGACCCTCCTAATCCGCCATCCAGATCTTCAAGATCTCGGCCACATCTTCGGGCTTCTCCGAGGCCATTTTCCGGATTTGCTCTTGCCTGTCATCCTTGAACTCTTGTTCAGGTTCCGCCTCCAAGGCTCCTACCGTTATGAACTCTTCTTCTTCCTCGTCTTCAGCAAACCGCTCGGCAACGCGGCGCCGCCTCAACAGGAATATTACTAATAATGTCAGCAAGACGGCCAGCAGAACCCCTGCGGCTATGATATAAGCATAAAGACGTCCTTTCTCCTTTTCGCTTTTTTCCTTGGCCAACTCAGCATCAAAATTTTTCTGAAACGAATCATCGAAAGGCATACTGGAAACGTTGATTTGATCTCCACGGCTCTGGTCGTACCCGATAGCGGCAGCAACAGCGTCTTTGACCTTCAGGATATCCACCGGGCTTTCAACATTATCTTTTACCACTACTGCCGCGGACAGGCGCCGGACTCTTCCGGGCGCCGCAACCATCGTCTCCTGCTTGGTGCTTACCTGATAGTTGGTGGTATTATCTTCCCGGCTATAATTGGATGAGCCGGTACCCTGGGCAAAAGGGGCAGTGGTTATGTTTGAATCAGTTCCTACAGCCCCCCCGGCATCGCTTCCTCTTCCAGTTTCTTTTATGGAATGTTCACTAATTTTCAGATTATCCGGGTTCGAAGCAGTGGTGCTCGTGGTCTGCTGCTGGTTAAAGTCAAGGTCGGCGGTGACCATGACGACGGAATTATTCTGGCCCGTAATCCGGGTGAGCATTTGCTGCACCCTTTTTTCAAGCTCTTTCTCGTAATCCCGTTGAAGCTTCTGCTGATCAAGGGTAGTCCTGGTCATAACTACGCCTGGTTCATTATTTGATTTAAAGACATCGCTTAAAACATTGCCTTCAGCATCAATAATATGGATATTTTCAGGCTTCAGTCCCTCGACACTGCCCACTAAAAGGTCACAGATGCCCTGTACCTGCTCAGGCTTGAGACGGACCGCAGGCTTGAGCTTTAAAGCCACCGAAACCGAAGCGGTAGGTGTGCCCTGGTCGTTGGCAAAAACACTCTTCTGAGGAATAACCAGGTGAACTCTGGCCTCCTCTACCCCCTCAAGATGAATAATGGTTCTCCTTAGCTCTTCCTGCAGTGCCCGCTGATAATTAACCTGCTGGTCGAAATCGCTCTGACCGAATTTGTTCTGATCAAAAAGTTCAAAACCACTTCCGCTGTCACCCAATACGCCATTACTGGCCAGCTGAATCCTGGCTTCGTAAACTTGAGGTTCCGGGACCTTGATGGTCTGTCCTTGATCAGCAAGCTGGTAGGGTATCTTCATCGTTTTTAATTTTTCCGCGATAACCCCGGCTTCTTTCGGATCAAGACCGGATAAGAGGGGCGCGTAAACAGGTCTGGCAGCTACCAGTCCGATATAGAAAAAACACACCAGAACACCGATGGCGACCAGAATGGAGATAATTTTTTGTGTTCGACTTAAAGCCTGCCATCTCTCCTTGAAAAGGGCTATGAAGCCGCCCAGGCTCAATCAAACCACCTCGTACCTCAAAAAGAACATATTAAATTTGCATACGGGAAACTTCCTGATAAGCCTCAATAACCTTATTCCTTACCTCAACCGCGAGTTGCATGGTCAAGCTGGCCTCTTGCACCGCTATGGCCACCTGGTGAAAATCCTGTATTTCACCCGTAAAAAACTTCATTGTCAAATTATCCGCATTGACTTTGGTATCATTCAGTTTTTTCAGAGCGCCACTCAATACCTCAGAAAAAGAAGCATCCCCGGATTCCTGTTTATCCCCGGCCCCCTCCTGTTGTACAAGCGGCATCGGTATGGACTGCCCTACAGGCAACAACTGCATTTCTCATTGCCCCCTTTTAGCCGCGCCCTATTTCCAACGCTTTCAAGGCGATATCTTTCGCAGCGTTTAATGCTGTCACATTTGCTTCATAAGCCCTGGTGGCGGTAATCATATCGACCATTTCGTTAACTACATTAATATTTGGATAGGCTACATAACCTTTATCATCAGCTTGAGGATGAGAAGGGTCATATACCAGCCGGGGTGGCTTACTATCTTCCAACACCCTGGTCACCCGTACTCCGGCGCCTCTGAAAAAAGACTGCTCAAAACTAGTACCTTCAGCTTGTTTTAATACTTGAGCAAAAAGCGGGATCCTCCGGCGATAAGGCGGGTCACTCGGGTCATTCGGCCTGCCGGTGGTATTCATATTTGCTATATTATTGGAAATCAGATCCAAACGCAATCTTTCCGCTGTTAGGCCCGATGCGCTGGTAGCAAATGAACTGAAAAAACCCATTCAATTACCTCCTTCCACCGGTTATTACATAACTTAAACCGGAAAACCTGTCGCTCAACTCCCTCGCTGCAGCCTGGTATTGTATACTGTTGGCCGCGAGATTAGCCATTTCCTCATCTATGTCAACGTTATTTCCGTCAGTGCGCATGGAGGTTGTTTTATTTAAGTTCACTTCCGGCCTCAACTCAGTTAAGACAGGAACCCCGTTGAAGTGTCTGGAACTGGTGGTAATCATCTCAACAGGTTCCCGTCCCAGGGCTTTTTTAAGTAAACTTTCAAATGAAACAGTGGATTTTTTAAAATATGGTGTATTTACATTGGCAATATTATTGGCTATTACTCTCTGCCGCAAGGCGTCCGCATCCAGTTCCTTTTTAAGACTAACTATTACTTGACTCGAAAAAAGGTCCACCGGCAACCCCCCATTTTTATTTTCCACAGTTGAAACATCCCGGAAATTTAACAAAAACCCAAGCTCTTTTTAATGAAAGGACTTGGATTAATTCCCTTCGGCAACCCGGCTACCTTAGCAGAAAACACCGTAGGCCCACTGGCTTTGCGCCCCACCCTTTCGGGAGGTTTGCCTTTTCTAAAGTGGTAATATTTTATTACAACAGGAACAAATTGCCTGATTACTATAACATTAAAAATTCTATATTAATCCTGTTTATCCTTCAAAAAAACAAAAATTAATCATAAAAAAATGGAATTCTTACACCTTTCAACAAGCCTTAGACAGAATGGGAAATCTCGGCAGCGGTGGCCGGCAACATGGTCTTTTCGTCTCATTTTACTTACTAATAATCTTTTTCCAATGGTTTTCTCAGCATAGACAAAGCTGCCAGTTCCCTGTTAACTGGTATTCTGACAATTTGCTGAGGGTGCGGGGCGGCCTCTAACGAGTTGCCTTCTTCGTCATAAATAGCCTCAATGCAATGTTTAAGCGGCCTGCCCTCCGGCATGAGTATTTCCACCTCATCGCCGACAGCAAAGCGGTTGCGCTGCTCCACCACCGCCAGCCCGGCTTGTTTATCGTAGCCCCGGACAAGGCCAACAAAGGAATAGCGGCGCCGGTAGATTTTATCGCTGTAATGCTGGCCCGAGGCGGCAGGGTTTCCGAAAAGAAAACCGGTGGTATATTCACGGTGACTCACCTTGCCGATTTCTTCGAGCCAAGCTGAATTAAGGCTGTTTGCCCCGCCGGCGAAAAAGTTGTCCAGCGCCTCGCGGTAGGCCTTTACCACCCCGGCCACGTAATGAACGCTTTTCATTCTGCCCTCAATTTTAAAACTGTTTATCCCTGCCTCCACAAGCTCGGGAATGTGCTGAATCAAGCAAAGGTCCCTTGAGCTTAAAATGTACGCACCCCTACCATCTTCTTCAATAGGAAAATATTTCCCCGGCCTTATTTCCTCGGCCAGGGCGTACCGCCAGCGGCAAGATTGGGCGCAGTCACCCCGGTTGGCGTCCCGCCCGGTAAGATAGTTGCTCAGGAGACAGCGTCCCGAATAGGAAATACACATGGCGCCATGGACGAATACTTCCAATTCCACTCCTACCCGCCGCCGGATTTCTTTTATTTCAGCTAAAGAAAGCTCGCGTGCCAGGACTATCCGGGACACACCCAACTTTTCCCAGAAGCGGGCGGCAACCCAGTTGGTCGTATTGGCCTGAGTGCTCAGATGTACCGGCATATCGGGGTAAAGACTCCTTACCAAGTCAATTATCCCCGGATCGGAAACAATTAACCCGTCCACCCCGGCTGCCCGGATTGAATCAAGGTAACCGGGCAGGGGAACCAGGTCGCTATTGTGAGCAAATATATTCACCGTTACATACACCCGGACGCCTCTATTGTGGGCGAACCGCACCCCTTCGGCCAATTCTTCTTCGCCGAAGTTGCCCGCCCCGGCCCGCAGGCTAAAATGCCGTCCACCGAGGTAGACGGCATCGGCGCCGTAAAGAACGGCCGCCTTTAATTTTTCCAGATCCCCCGCGGGGGCCATAAGTTCCGGCTTCATTGCAGATACCTCTCCCTGTTCGCATTATGTTCTTCCAGGTTATTAGCAAAGGCATGGGAACCGTCCGGCTTGGCAACATAATAAAGATAACTGGTCTCTGCCGGTTTAACCGCCGCCAGCAGCGAAGACTTGCCAGGCATCGCAATCGGCCCCGGTGGGAGCCCGTGCGCCTGGTATGTGTTGTAAGGTGAATTAACTTCAAGATCTTTATAGTATATCTCCGGTTTGTGAGTTCCCAAGGCGTATTGCACCGTCGCGTCCACCTGTAACAGCATGGATTTATCCAGCCGGTTACGAATAACCCCGGCTATCAATGGCTTTTCCCCCTCAATTTTAGCTTCCCGCTCCACCAATGAAGCGATGGTTACCGCCTGGCGCAGTGTCAACCCCGCCCTCTGTGCCAGCTCCAAGTAATCCAATTCACTTATTTCCATTTCAAAACGTTTTAGCATCATTTCAATAATGAAGCGCTCACTACTACCCCTGGCCACCTGATAAGTATCCGGAAAGAGATACCCTTCCAGACGCTTTTCATCTTGCGGCAGCCCCCGGATGAAAGAGTAGTTAAAGTTTTCGTTTGCCACGGCCTCCAAAAAACGATCGCGGTTGATCAGCCCTTTGCTCACGAGCAGGTCGGCAATCTGGGCGGTCGTAAACCCTTCAGGAACGGTAAAAGATTGTACTGCCAGCCGGCCGTCAACCAGTTCAAAAAGCACTTCCGGTGTTGACAGCCTGTCATTCAGCATGTATTCTCCTGCTTTGATCTGACCGTCCATACCTTTCCATCTGGCGTAGAGACTGAATACTACAGCACTTCGCACCATTTTATTTTGCTGTAATATTTTCCCCACCTGTCCGGCCGGCGCTTGCACAGGAACAGTAATTAACACATCTATGGCCCGGTTCTTTGACGTTACCGGAGATAGTAAAAACAGTACACAGATCGTTGCAATACAAAAAAAACCTGCCGGAACCAGAAAAAAATACTGGTACTTTACCGGCGGCATGGTTGCTGCGTCCTTTTTATTTAACTTGTCTTTACCCAGCCCCATAAATGCTCCAGCCATACTTTTTTAGTGAACATTATAACATCTTGCCACATCTTTAAACAAGCGCCCTTACTATAAAATATTTGCAACTGCGGCACAAGAAATACTCACATCTTTGTTAACGATTTTGAAATGAGTCCGGGACAGGACCGGAGCTTTGACCTGATGTTGTTCCGGCACTACTTTTGGCATTGTTTTCCGGAACCACACCTCCCGGATTAATTAATTTTATAGCAGGAACAAGTGGATTGACAGGGTTGAGACCACCGCTCCCGGTTTCGCCGGATGCCCCGCCATTACTGCCGCCGGGCGCACTACCGGACGCTTGGCCGGAATTGCTCTGGTTCTCCTGGTGGTTTATAGACGTTTTATTAGGCCGGCCAGCCGGCGGAATAAGCGTGGAAGGAGCAATTTGCGGCAGGGCTTGCTCCATCGTCCCAACTGCGATTATTTTGTTCACCGGGTTATAATCACTGGGGGGAAGGGATTCCCTTCCTTCCACAACCCCGTTCAAGCTGACAACACGCTCCGCGGAGACCTTGAATCCTTTTGAGCCTTCTTGTTTGACAACTTGCTCACCTTTAAGCAAGTTAGGGTCATTTTCGTATACCACTTCAGGTTCGAGCTCCTGGATAACCCGGGTGTTCACTGCCACGTCCCTCTTATAGGCGGTATTGCCGTAGATTTTAAAGCCTAATAACCCACCGGATACAAAAGATTTAATATAGATGTAGCTTTCAGTATTATTGCGAAACTTTAAGTCAATCGCGTCATATACTACTGTGGCGTCCCGGCCGATTTGGACATATCCCACCGGGAGAGAGTGATTTGAGCGTTCCACAACCTCCAGGTTGGCTAACAAGATGCAGTTGTAAAGGGTTGTGGATACCTGACACACACCGCCTCCCGGGCCATCAACAAATTCATTATTGATAATAACCGGCGCATTTTTGTAGCCTGCCTCCGAACTGCGGGGGCCGACAACTTTGTTAAAAGAAACCTCGTGTCCGGGACGGACCAGTTGTTCATCTAATGCACGCGCTGCCACGCTGATATTGTAAGTGCGGCTGACTTTTGCAGGATCAAACCTCGTAAAATATCCCGCCAATAGGCCATTTATATTCATTGATTCCAGTAGAGCCGTAGAACGGGCTGGCGGTACGGTAACCAGGCTAAGAGTCACTTCCGGATTATTAGCTTCCAGCAGCACTGAAACAAGATCTTTATTTAGTTTCTCCATGTCTACACCGGTGCCGTCTTGACCCGGAATTACGGTTACAGTATCATTATCGCTAATTTTAAAATTGGCGTTGCTGGGCTCAACTGTAATATCACGGGTCAGCTCCTTAACCTTTTGAGCCAGTTTTTCCTGATCAAACTCAATTACCGGCAAAATGGCCTTGCCATTTTGTTTTAACTCCTTCCGTTCCCGCCATCGCTGTAATAGTGAACCATTACGTCCAACGTTTAAGGCCGCATCCATAACCGCTTCCTCGTCAAGGTCGAATCCAACCTCGTTCAGAAGGAGCGGCCAGCTCTTATCCTGGTAGTGAAGCTTTATTCTGGATGCCCGGAGTTCTTTTTTAAGTTCAGCCAGCTTCGCCATACCTTCTGACTTATTAAGGCCTTGCAGCCCGGTTCCCATTATCTCCACGCCGGGCAATACTTTTTCCGATGCCGGGCCCCAAAATCCCGATCCGAATAATACCATTGGAGTTATTATTGCAACAATAATAAAACAGTAAATAAAACGGGTGCCTTTAACGGACACTACCAACACCCCGCTACAGCTATTTGTTCACATATTTTGTTCACATATTATAGTATCAAAAAGATAATTTATAATAACACATAATTATACAAATAAAATAAAAAAGCCGCTTGTGGAGTTAAACCCCGCAATCAGCTCTACTAGTTGAATATTCACTCCTCTTCCTCCCCAGCCAGTTTCTCTTCCCATGCATCAGCAACTTTTTCCCATTCCTCGTCTTCTTCAATATCAACCAGCAACTCGTTACCATCATCATCGTAAGCCAGTTTTAAAATAATAGCCTCTTCGCCCTCTTCTTCATCAGGCAACAGGATAGCATACTCGGAACCGTCTACCTCTATGATATCAACGACCATAAAGTCATATTCCGTCCCTTCTTCGTCCACCAGTGTTATTATTTCTTCCTGCTCAGCCACAATATTCACCTCTTCACCAGAGTTTTATTAATATTATACCCAAAAAAACAGCCTGTCAAGAAACTCTGTCATATTTGCCTATCATACCCGCTCACTGTTATTGTTTCCTGCCGCGGTAATCAAGATAACCCTGCAAAATTAACGCAGCTGCCATTTTATCAATCACCTTTCGCCGTCTGGCCCGACTCAGATCAGCTTCGATCAGCAGTTTTTCCGCAGCAACCGTAGTCAGACGCTCATCCCACAGCTCAACTGGCAAACCAAGAGCTTCAGATAACCGGCCGGCGAAAGTTTTAATCTTCTCCGCCTGCAAACCGGGGCTGCCGTCCATATTTTTTGGCAAACCCACGACTACCCGCCCAACTTCGTACTCCCGGGCCACTTCCTTGATTCTTTTTATGTCCGCCATACTTGAACCCTTACTGATAATGACTTCCAAACCCTGCGCGGTCCAACCCATCGGGTCGCTTACAGCAACACCGATTCTCTTCTCCCCCAAATCCAGCCCCATTATTCGCATTAAGAGGTATCCCCTTGTTTAAATAATTTTTATACAAAACTCCCGGCAGACCGGGCCGCAATAACCACAAAGGGTACATAGCGCCCCGTCAACCACCGCTTTGCCGCCGGTCAAGCTTAACGCGCCCGATGAACACTTTCCCACACATTCGCCACATCCAAGACACCAATTTTCTATATAAAGGCGCCTCGGCTGGCGCGCCACTACCGACTTCAAACTTTGAGGAACCCGGCTTCCACTGAAAAGGCGGGTATTATACTCAACCTCATCCACGGTACTCATCCCAACTGCCACGGAGGCCAATTCGGGGATAGACATAATATATTCAAAAGCTTCTTCCGAGCGGTTCAGCAAATTACCCCCGCCCAGCGCCTTCATGGCGTAAATACCTTTACCGGCACTGAAAGCGTACCGGATAGCCTGAAGCATATCGTCCGCAGTACCTCCCTGGATCCCCACCCCTGCAACGTTAATGAGCGGGTGAATCACATCTATTTCCGGAAAATCAGCGGCGCCAAGCACTCCTTCGACATTGTGGGTTGAAACCCCGATCGCGCGAACGGTACCTCTACTTTTAGCCTCTAACAGGTACTCTATTGCCTCCCAGTGGCCTTTTATCGTTAACATCGATTCCTGCTCATGAAGCAAGAAAACATCTATATAATCCCTACCCAATGCTTTTAGCGCCTTTTCGACGCTCTCCCGCATTCCTTGATAGGTATGGGCGTAACACTTCGATACGACGGCAACATCCCGGTCATAACCCCGTAGCGCCTCGCGAATATAAGAATAAGTGCCGTAAAGCTCTGCCGTATCAATAAAATTCACACCCGCCTCCAAGGCTTTGCGTATAACCCTTGCCCCTTCCGTTATGGACAGGTTGGACTGGAGCGGCCCTACGGTCAGCGCTCCGAAACATAGACGGGATACTTTAATACCAGTGTTCCCAAGGACCCTATATTGCAACTACCGCCCATCTCCTAACAAATATTGTTCAAGTTATTTCCCCTTAAGGTAGCTCCTAACCAACTCATCCAGCAACTCGTCCCGCTCCAGCCTGCGAATCAAGCTGCGGGCATTTCCATGGCTTGTAATATAAGCAGGATCTCCCGACAACAGGTATCCGACAAGCTGGTTAATAGGATTATACCCCTTCTCAACTAAAGCATCGTATACTTTTAACAGGATATCACGGGCCTGGTTAAATTCTTCACCCTGGATCTTGAACATCATGGTTTCTTCCGAAACATCCCGGGTCATTATATAAACCCCCTTTCCCATTTGTTTTTACTAAAATTATTCGACAGGTATAATTCTTTTCCTTTATTGCTGAATGCCCCCCCGCGGAAAGAAAGATATTGAGGGGCCCGCTTGAGTAATATATAATAGGTACTAATTCCAGGGAAAGGTGATAGCTGCCAATGAAATACCGCAAGGCTAAAATAACTGACGTTGAATCCATCCACGCGCTGATTACCTATTATGCCGACCGGGGAGTGATGCTGGCGCGGCCACGCGCCATGCTTTATGAAAGCCTCCGTGAGTTTACGATAGCTGAAGACCAGGGACGGGTGGTAGGAGCAGGGTCACTTAATATTATTTGGGAGGACCTGGCCGAGATCCGCGCGCTGGCCGTGGCGCCAAAATATGCCGGGCAGGGAATCGGCCGTTGCCTGGTCAACATGTTCATCAATGAAGCGCGGGATCTGGCTATTCCCCAGTTATTTGCCCTGACCTACCAGCAGGAATTTTTTGAAAAATGCGGTTTTGCCATAGTTGAGAAAGAGTCATTGCCCCAGAAGGTCTGGAAGGAATGTGTAAATTGTCCCAAATTCCCAAATTGCGAAGAAATCGCCATGACAATCGTTATTTAAAATTAGACGGCGAATTATTTTATTTGACTGTCCACAACCTTGTAAACCGTCTCAAGCGCTTCATTAAGGCGGGACGGGTCCTTGCCGCCGGCCTGTGCCATTTCAGGCCGCCCCCCCCCACCGCCGCCGACTACCGCGGCTACTTCTTTCACCAGTTTGCCGGCATGCAGGCCATTATTCAGCAAATCCTTGGTAACCGCCGCAACCAAGTTTACCTTTTCCCCGGTCACGCTGCCCAGCACGATCACACCGGCGCCAATCCTGTCCCTGAGCAGATCCACCATTCCGCGCAGGCTGTCCATATCAGGCGCCGCGGCCTGTCCGGCCAGCACTTTTACCCCTTTCACTTCTTTCACCCTGTCCAACAAGTCCTGAATCTGATACCTGGCCAGCCTGGCCTGGAGCATCTCGTTCTCGGCTTCCAGGTCTTTAATGCTCTGAATAAGGCTTTCTACCCGGCGCGCCGCTTCATGCGGAGGCGACTTGACCAGCCGGGCAATCTCCGTGAACCGTTCTTCTCTGGCTTCGATGTAGCGTAAAGCGCCTTCTCCGGTTACCGCTTCGATCCGGCGAAGCCCGGCTCCAACGCTGCTCTCGCCCACCAGTTTGAACAACCCGGCCTCAGCGGTGGACCGAAGGTGAGTCCCGCCACACAACTCCAGGCTAAAATCTCCCATTTTCACCGCTCTGACCCGGTCCCCGTATTTTTCACCGAAGAGGGCGGCAGCGCCAAGCGCCCGAGCTTCTACAACCGATGTTTCAAAAACTTTCACATTAAGATTGGCAAGCACCGCTTGGTTTACTATTTCTTCTATTTTTTGAAGTTCCGTTGGAAGCACAGCAGTATAGTGGGTAAAATCAAAACGCAGTCTCTCCGGCTCAACCAGCGAACCGGCCTGGTTGACATGATTACCCAGCACTTCCTTCAAAGCTTTGTGCAAAAGGTGTGTGGCGGTGTGGTTGCGACTGATGGCGGCTCTCCTGGATCGATCCACCTTAACAAGCACATGATCGTGTTCTTCTATAACACCATTTAGCACTTTTCCACGGTGGACAAAAAGGTTCTCCACCGGTTTGGTCACTTCAAATACTTCAACATCCAGTCCTTGAGCCGTAACCCGGGCATAGTCGCTCACCTGTCCGCCAGACTCCGCATAGCAGGGTGTAACATCCAGGACGAATTCGATCTCCTGCCCGGCCGCCGCCGACTCAACAATTTCTTCATCCCTGAATATTCCGAGAACACATGCTTCGGCCTCCAAAATATCGTATCCGACAAAAGAAGTTTCCCCCACCCGCTCACGCAAGTCCCTAAAAAGGGTATCACGCTCAGAAATGTATTCGGTCTCCTGCCTGGCGCTCCTGGCGCGCTGCCGCTGGCCTTCCATGGCTGCCCCGAAGCCGTCCGAATCAACAGCCAGTCCCTGCTCAGCGGCCATTTCCCGCGTCAACTCAAGGGGAAACCCATAAGTATCGTAAAGCTTAAAAGCGTCCGCGCCACTTACTACCAAACCGCCCGCCGCTTTCAAATCTGCAATAATCTGGTTTAACAATTCCGTGCCTTGGGCCAGGGTTTCTCCGAAACGCTCTTCCTCAGCCCGGACAACCCTTAGCACATGGTCCCGCTGTTCATTCAGTTCCGGGTATGCCTTGCCCATTTGGCGAATAACAGCGCCCGCCACCTGGTTCAAGAAAAGCCCCTGCATCCCCAGCAGCCTGCCGAAACGCACGGCCCGCCGGAGCAGCCGCCGGATTACATAGCCCCTGCCTTCGTTGGAAGGGAGGGCGCCGTCTGCAACAGCAAAAGTTATTGCCCGGCAGTGGTCTGCAATCACTTTTAAGGCGAGGTCGACTTTTTTTTCAACACCGTATTTTAGTGCGAAAAGCCCCGCGGTAAAATCCATAATCTCGCGCAGCAGGTCAGTTTCAAAATTTGACGGTACTTTCTGGAGCACTGAAGCCACCCGCTCCAGGCCCATCCCGGTATCAATGCCCTTACTGGCCAGAGGAGAATAATTTCCCTCCTCATCCCTGAAATACTGGATGAAAACCAAATTCCAAATTTCTATGTAGCGATCACAATCGCAACCCACCGCACACTCCGGGGAACCGCAGCCGCGCTCCGCACCGAGGTCAACGTATATTTCCGAACAAGGACCGCAAGGTCCAACACCGATTTCCCAAAAGTTGGTATCTTTGCCCATCCTGACGATCCGCTCGGCCGGCACACCAACTACCCGGTTCCATATCTCAAAAGCCTCTTCATCGTCTTGATAAATTGTGATCCAGAGTTTGTCCGGCGGCAAGCATAATTGCCCGGTTACATATTCCCAGGCCCATGGGATAGCGCTTTCCTTAAAATAATCCCCAAAAGAAAAGTTACCCAACATTTCAAAAAAAGTATGATGGCGGGCCGTTCTACCCACCGACTCTATGTCCGGGGTGCGGATACATTTCTGGCAGGTTGCCACTCTGGAATACTCAGGCCGGGCGGCCCCAGTAAAAAATGGTTTAAAAGGCACCATCCCGGCAGCTGTCCACAGGATGCTTGGGTCGCTCAAGGGAATGAGCGACGCGCTGGGTAAAATTTTATGCCCCTTGTTTTCAAAAAATCTTAAAAAACTCTCCCTAATTTCATTACCGCCCATCAAATTGCATATCCTCCCATTTATTCTATGTAAGTAGTGCTTCTAAACGTATTTTTAAAATTAATATTAATGATAGCACCAAAAACCCATAATTTTCGCTATAATTATACAGAATGCAATCATATGGTGTCAAGGAGAGGAAAAGTCTAATAAAAAAATCAGTATATGATCACTTTATTATAAACAAATTTCAGGATCACCCTAAATACGGCCGCTACGGGTACTGCCAGCAACATACCGGTCAGCCCGTAAAGCTCCCCTCCGGCAAAAAGGCTGAAGATTACTGCTAAAGGGTGCAATCCCACCTTGTCGCCCAGAATTTTCGGGGAAATGATATTCCCCTCCAACTGGTGGATAATCAGAAAAGCGACGGCGACCTTTAGCGCGAGCCACTTGGATCGTAAAATTGCCAGGCTAACGGCCGGCACCGCCCCGATCACCGGCCCGAAATAAGGGATCAACTCAGTAATACCGGCAAAAAGGCCCAGCATCAGGGCAAACTCCAACCCCAGGAAAGCCATACTTACCATTGCAAGTCCTCCAACAATTGCCGCCACGAGCAAATAACCTCTGATAAAGCTACCCAAAACCTGGTCGATTTCTTTAAGGATCTCAACAATATCTCCCCGCCATTCTTCAGGCAGCATTAAAATAGTTTTTTTCTTAATTGATTGCAGGTCTTTTAAAAAATAAAAGGCCAGCACCGGCGCCAGGATAATTTTAATAATGTATCCTACAGCGCCAATTATAGCAGCGGCCGTCTTTCTAACCTGCTGCAAAATAATTTCTTCCGCCCAGTTAATACGCTCATCAATAACCTGCCTCATTCCGTCAGGCATGCCGATGTCGGAATAACGTGCCTGGACAGACAGAAAGATCTCCTGGACCTGCCCGGTAAACTGAGGAACTTTGTCGGCCAAACCATTGAGTTGTTCAATGATCCGGGGAACACCGTATAAAAAAATACCGGCAGCAAAAAAGAATAGGACCAAATATACCAGCAGGATCGCCCCAACTCTTGGCGTACCCCTTTTCTCAATGGCGTTGACCAGAGGGTTTAATAGATAAGTAATTAGAACGGCCAGCCCTAAAGAGAATATTAGCCCTCGGATCAGATAAAAAAAATAAGCGAAAACAACCAGGCAGATAATAAAAAGCAACCGCTTAGTTTTATTTTCCTTCCACCAGGACAAATTTTTTCACCACCAAAAATAAGTGGGGAGCATTATCCCCACTTTTTAAAGTCTAGAATATTTTTAATGATGTCGTCAGCTGTTTTTGAACATCCCTCTAATGGTCTTATACGCCCGGGATCCGGCATGTCTGGAGCTGAGACCCAAACAACCTTTTCTTTCCCGTACAGACTTTCCACCCGCCATCATACTCAAGGCGGCACCGACAATACTGCCGGTGATAACACCCCTCCAGAAGTCCATCCGCACGCTTTTTCACCCCCTGTGTCATTTAAAATAAGAATTCATTTTGCGGGTCAAAAGCAACCAGGCTGCCGTCTTCAGCCACCTCGTAAATCTGAACGCCTTCTTTATTAATTCGATATTCAACACAACAGTCCCAGCAGTAAAACTGGTCGCTACCGACTTTCCCGGTGGCCTTGCCACCGCAGACCGGGCATGTCAAAAATGTCGCCCCCTATATTTAACAAACACTCGTTGATGCACTGCTTTAGCTAATATTATTTCCACTTGCCGATAAATAATTCGCTTTTTGGGGTCAGGCAACTAACTTATTAAATGTGTGTTAATGTGTGTTATTGAAAAGCGGCACTGCCGGCTGTACTATCTATAGTGGCCCCGCCTACCAGGCAATCCCCGTGGTAAAAAACCACCGCCTGCCCCGGGGTGATGGATCGTTGCGGGGAATGAAAACGCACCTCAACAGCGCCGCCTGGCAAAGGTATCAGGGTGGCCGGGGCAGGCCTGCCGTTGTAGCGCACCTGCGCTTCAACTTCTATGGAACCGGTCAGCTCGCCATAGAGGATCAGGTTCACATCTTTGGCAATTAAGCCTGTACCCAGGATGGCTTCTTCCGGTCCCAGGGTGATGGTATTATCTCCGGTATTTATTCTAACCACGTACAAGCGTTCCCCCGCTGCCAGGCCCAGCCCCCGGCGCTGGCCGATGGTATAAAAAGGGATGCCTTTATGTTTTCCGATAACCTCGCCGTCCATGTTCAGAAATGGGCCCGGCTTGATATCCGCTACTTTTTCTTGTAAAAAACCACGGTAGTTATCGTCAAGGACAAAACAGATTTCCTGGCTTTCAGCCTTTTCGGCAACCGGCAGATCAAAACCGGCGGCCATCTTTCGCACCTGATCCTTGGTATAGTCTCCCAGGGGCATTAGGGTATGAGCAATTTGGTACTGGGTCAGACCATATAATACGTAAGTCTGGTCTTTTCTGCGGTCGGCTGAACGGTGAACCGTATAGCGCCCGTATTCCTCGCTGAAGCCCAGACGCGCGTAATGCCCGGTAGCAACGCATTCCGCTCCCAGGCTCAGCGCCTTGTCCAGCAACGCCTCAAACTTGACGTACCGGTTACAGGCAATACAAGGGTTGGGCGTACGCCCGCGCAGGTATTCGGAAGTAAAGTAGTCGATCACTTTCTCCTCAAAGATATCACGGAAATTCATCACGTAATACGGGATACCCAATATACCGGCTACCCGCCTGGCATCTTCAACGGCGGATAAGGAACAACAGCCGACGTGCTCCCCACTTATCTCAGTTTCGTCAGTGTCCCAAATCTGCATGGTTACACCAATCACTTCATAGCCCTGTTCTAATAAGAGCGCGGCGGTAACAGAACTGTCCACCCCGCCGCTCATTGCCATGATTACTCTTTTTTTAGCAGACACATACTCACCCACAATCAACGAAGTTTTCAATGGCCATCGCAGGTGTGATTAAATATAACATAAGTTCAATATTAAATTCCAAACCACAGTACATTAGTTGTTTTTATAATAATTCATCTTAGCACTGTACGCAAATAATGTCAATTGCTAAGAGGTGACATTGCTGAGGCGATCTAATACTGCTGGCAAGACATTAAGAAAGTATTCCACATCTTCATCACTATTATCTCTCCCCAAGGTAAGGCGGAGTGAGCCGCGGGCAATTTCCGGAGAAACGCCCATAGCCAGAAGCACGTGGGAAGGTTTCGTGAAACCCGCGGAACAGGCTGAACCACTGGAAGCGGCAATACCCTCCATATCCAAGCTAGCAAGCAGCGACTTGCTATCCACAGATTCAAAAATAAAGTTAATTAAATTCGGCAACCGCTTGGTTGGATGTCCATTTAATCGCACGCGCGGGATCTTATCCATAACTCCTTGAATTATTTTATCCCGTAGTTTGGCAAGACGCTGCGATTCACCCGGCAGATCAAACACGGCAAGCTCCATAGCTTTTCCAAGCGCTACAATTCCTGAAACGTTTTCGGTGCCGGGCCGGCACTTTCTCTCCTGGCCGCCGCCATGACTGACCGGCTGCCATTCCGCATCCTGCCTGATGTAAAGAACGCCGACTCCCTTGGGTGCGTAAAGCTTGTGTCCGGAGACGGCTAGAAAATCCACTTGAAGGTCATCCACGTTAACAGGTATCTTCCCTATGCTCTGAACTGCATCGGTGTGTAAAAGAATACCCTTCTCCCTGACCAGCCTTCCTATTTCAGAAATGGGCTGAATTGTCCCAACTTCGTTGTTTGCGTGCATGATAGAAATTAAAATTGTCTTTTCTTGAATAGCTTCAGCCACATCTTCCATGCGTACCATCCCATAACTGTCCACCGGCAAGATTGTTAATGTAAATCCTTCCTCTCTCAGGGCCTTGCAGGTATCCAGAACAGCGTGATGTTCCACCGCGCTCGTTATTATGTGGTTCCCTTTCCGGCGGTTCGCATACGCCGCGCCTTTAACGGCCATATTGTCAGATTCTGTTCCACCGCTCGTAAAAACAATTTCTTCCGGCTTTGCTCCAATACCACAGGCAACTTTTTCCCGCGCCTCTTCTACCGCCCTTCTGACTTTGCGCCCCCAAAGATGCAAGCTGGACGGGTTGCCAAAATCCCCGGTAAAATAACGGACCATTTCTTCCGCCACTTCGGAGCGTACAGGCGTAGTAGCGCTGTGATCAAAATAGACTTTTCGCATTTTTCTAAAAAAATACCTCCCTTTTGCGTTCGATACTATTAATCCCAATTTTTTGCCTCTTTGAAGGCATTTAACAATATTTCTAACGAACACAAAATGTAAAAACCTTCCTTGTTAAATAAGGAAGGTTTCTTACATTTTATAAGCGCTGAAAAGCCTGCTGGAATACCTGCAATCTGCCCTCCGGCTAATACCGAACCTTTACGATCCGATATTAACCTTTGGCCGATTATTACAGAGCCATTTTAACCCTGTAGCATCCCGGGCTCGGCCATTACGAACCCTTGTGATTGTATTTTGTCCCTGATAGTGATT
>MVRN01000080.1 GCA_002067965.1 Pelotomaculum sp. PtaU1.Bin035 | reverse complement strand
TAATGTTTAAAGTGTCTCATACCTGTGAACACCATGGCGATCCCGTGTTCGTCCGCCGCTTCGATCGATTCCTCGTCCCGGATCGAACCACCCGGCTGGATAATGGCGGTAATTCCTGCCTTGGCGGCCTCATCCAGGGTATCCCGGAAGGGGAAGAAAGCGTCTGAACCCAGCACCGCCCCGCGGGCTTTCTCACCGGCCTGTTCAAAGGCAATCCGCGCCGAACCTACCCGGTTCATCTGGCCCGCGCCGACGCCGAGCAATTGTCTTCCTTTGGTCACGACAATAGCGTTGGACTTGACATGTTTAACCACAGTCATAGCGAAGACAAGTTCATCCAGCTCTTCTTTCGTCGGCCGCCGTTTGGTAACCGCCTTTAAATCCGGCATACGGAGCACTTCCCGGTCGGCCTCCTGCACCAGCAGGCCGCCGTTAACTTTCCGGGTAACCAAGCGGTCGCTGGTTTGCCCGGTTATTTCACCGGTCTCCAGCACTCGCAGAGCAGACTTTCTTTTCAATATTTCCAGGGCTTCGTCTTGATAACCAGGCGCGATAATTACCTCCAGGAATATTTTAGCCATCTCTTCAGCTGTGGCGGCGTCTACGACCCGGTTCAAAGCAACAATGCCGCCGAAAGCCGAAACAGGGTCACCCTCGAAGGCTTTCAGGTAGGCGTCACGTAGTTCGGAAGAACAGGCGCAGCCACACGGATTGTTATGCTTGACAATAACCGCGGCAGGATCGTTAAATTCACGGACAAGCTCAAAGGCTGAATCCAAATCACTGATATTATTATAGGAAAGCTCTTTGCCGGACAATTGCACGGCATTGCCCGCACAAGGCCCGGATACTGCAGGATCGCGGTAGAAAGCAGCCAACTGGTGAGGGTTCTCACCGTAACGGAGAACCTGCGCGCGTTTAACCGAGATATTCCAGGTGGGCGGGAAAAGCTCGTCCTTTGCCCCAAGCCCTTCCAGGTAGGCGCTAATGGCGGCGTCATAAGCAGCCGTATGGGAAAACGCCTCCAAAGCAAGGGTCATTCTCAACCCGGTCCCGGTTTCACCCTGGCGCAGGGCCGTTAGAACCTCATCATAACGTTCCGGGTTTACCACGATCAACACATGCTGGTAGTTCTTGGCCGCCGAGCGGACCATGGTCGGGCCGCCGATATCAATGTTCTCAATTGCCTCTTCCAGGGTTACACCTGGTTTGGCGACAGTTTCCCGGAAGGGGTAAAGGTTTACCACCACCAGATCGATCGGAGCGATCCCGTGCTTATTAAGCTGGCCGAGGTGATCTTCATTACGCAAGGCCAGGATACCGCCATGCACGTTCGGGTGCAGTGTTTTTACCCTTCCATCTAAAATTTCCGGGAAACCTGTAACATCGGAGATATATGTAACGGGTACGCCAGCTTCCCGGAGTGTTTTGGCCGTGCCCCCGGTGGATACTATCTCTATCCCCAAATCAGCCAGCCCGCGGGCAAAATCAACCACTCCGGCTTTATTGGAAACACTAATCAACGCACGTTTAACAGGCATATTAATCCCTCCTGTGATTAAAAATTTAGGTACTCAGAATTCAGGAGTCAGAATTCAGAATGCCCTGAGAATATACTTCCGGCAATTTACTAACCTCATACAAAAGAAGTCAAGTGAACCTTCTGCCATACTAGTAAATCTTCAAATGTTTTCGCCGCTTCTTTTATTCTGACTCCTGACTCCTAAATGGTTCAATCTCTTTTGTAAATACTTTTCTACCCACAATCTTCAGCCTGCCTTCGGCAAACCGGCGAATGGCTTCCGGGTAAATAACATGCTCCTGCTCAAGGATGCGGACAGCCAGTGTATCAGCGGTATCATCGTCCAGCACCGGAACCACCGCCTGGATAATAATCGGGCCGGTATCTACCCCTTCGTCCACAAAGTGAACAGTACAACCGCTGAATTTCACCCCGTACCGCCAGGCCTGCTCCTGCCCGTGCAGTCCGGGGAAAGCAGGCAACAGCGCCGGGTGAATGTTCATGATCTTATTCGGAAAAGCATTCAGCATCACCGTGCCGACTATACGCATGTAACCGGCCAGGCACACCAGTTCAACCCCGTGCCGGTTCAACTGCTCAACAATCGCTTTTTCGTACTCACTTTTTGAGGAAAAACTTTTCGGATTGACAAACCCGGCCGGGACGCCCCGCTGCCGCGCCCGCTCCAGGGCGTATGCGTCTTCGTTGTCACTGATTACCACCGCCACCTCCGCCTCTATTTCACCGGCAGCGGCAGCATCCATGATGGCCTGAAGGTTGGACCCCCGCCCGGAAGCCAGTACACCCAGGCGCAACTTGCCCAAATCTCTCCCCCCCTTGTCTCAGTAGTCAGTAGTCAGTAATCAGTAGGATTTCTTGCATTCCTTTAGGGTTATTAAATCCTTGAATTGTATCCAAAAAATATTCTGTCCCAAAAATATACCTTGCCCATTTTTATCCATTTAATGGTGAAGCGAAGCTTCACATCTAACTACTGACTACTGACTACTAAATATCTGAATCAAATATAGCTAACTTCACCCTTACCACTTACCACTTCGCCAATCAGATAGCTCTTTTCACCCCGGTCCTCCAGGTCATTCATTACCGCGCCGGCCTCTCTCTCTGAAACGACGGCAACCAAACCTATGCCCATATTAAAAATACGAAGCATTTCTTCTTTGTCCACGCCCCCGGTTTCCCCGATTAAAGCGAACACCGGAGGCACCGGCCAGGCGCCCAGCCTGATTTGAACCGCCGTGCCGGCAGGCAAGACGCGGGGGATATTTTCAGTAAGCCCCCCACCGGTAATATGAGCCAGTCCTTTGATCCCGAAACGTTCCAGCAAAGGAATAACCGCGCGCGCGTAAATCCTGGTGGGTTCCAGCATTTCTTCGCCGACAGTGCGGCCAAGCTCTTCCAACCGGGTATCCACACTGTAGCCAGCGATATCAAGCAGTACTTTTCGCGCCAGCGAGTACCCGTTGCTGTGCAAGCCCGACGAAGGGAGGCCGATTAACTTGTCGCCGGGAACAATACCGCGGCCGTCGATAATCTTAGCGCGCTCAACCACTCCTACCGCGAACCCCGCCACGTCGTACTCTTCCGGACCATAAAAACCGGGCATCTCGGCGGTTTCCCCGCCAATCAGGGAACAGCCGGCCTGGCGGCAGCCCTCCGCCACCCCGGCCACTATGTCAGCCACCTTCTCCGGCACCAGCTTGCCGACGGCCAGGTAGTCCAAAAAGAAAAGCGGCTCGGCGCCCTGGGCCAGGATATCATTGACACACATGGCCACCGCGTCGATGCCGATGGTGTTGTGCCGGCCTGCCAGCATAGCCACTCTGAGTTTAGTCCCGACCCCGTCCGTCCCCGAGACAAGTACAGGCTCGCGGTATTTCGCGGTATCCAGGGCAAAAAAACCTCCGAAGCCGCCGATGTCCGCCAGCACCTCCGGCCGGAAAGTACTCCGCACGGCGCTGCGCATCAGGCGCACCGCCTCATTGCCGGCTTCGATATCCACCCCCGCGTCCGCGTAGGTCAGGCTTGTCTTTTGCTCAACCATAAAAAAACCTCCTAAATTAAGTCGTCAGTCACCGGACATGAGACGCCGGGATAGAGATTGATTAGCGGAAGCTATACGAGTTCACCGTGCCGAGCACTCAAGTATATACTTGTCCCGGTCATGAGCATTTGGGATTTCAACCGGGTAATCACCGCTGAAACAGGCAGCGCAAAAATTTTTTCCTTCCTCCCCAAAAACATTCAATAAACCATCCAGGCTCAGGTAATGAAGCCCGTCAGCGCCAATAAACCTTCTGATTTCTTCTATAGGCTTGTGACAGGCAATCAACTCCTCCTCATTGGAAATGTCAATACCGTAAAAACAAGGTTTGATAAACGGCGGGGAACTGATACAAAGATGGACTTCTTTCACACCACACTCCCGCAGCATGTTTACAATCTTTCCACTCGTGGTGCCCCGGACAATCGAGTCATCCACCATCACCACCCGTTTGCCCTCCAGCACATCACGGATAGGGTTCAGTTTGATCCTTACCCCCAAGTCACGGATGCTCTGGCTGGGCTGAATGAAGGTGCGTCCAACGTACCGGTTTTTCATCAGGCCTTCCTCAAAAGGAATACCCGACTCGGCGGCGAAACCTCTGGCCGCGGCAATACCCGAGTCGGGTACAGGGATCACCATGTCGGCCTCGACTGGATACTCCCTGGCAAGCTGCCGTCCCATTTCACGCCGCACCTTGTTGACGTTAAAACCATCCATGTAGCTGTCAGCCCGGGCAAAGTAAATATATTCAAAGATACAGTGCGCTCTTCTGCGGTCTTGCAGCGCCACATGGCTATTCAGGCCGTTTTCATCGATAATGATAATCTCACCGGGCTCCACGTCCCTGATCAGTTCCGCTCCGACAGTGTCCAGGGCGCAGGATTCGGAGGCCAGTACATATCCGTTGCCGCACCTGCCCAGGCACAAAGGCCGGATGCCGTTGGGGTCGCGAACACCGATCAACTTCTTTTCAGTGAGAAGCAAAAGGGAGTACGCGCCCTTAATACTCGCCATGCTTTTTACAATAGCGTCGACAAGACTATCCTTGCTGTGGCTGGCAATCAAGTTTACTATGACTTCGCTGTCGGTAGTAGATTGAAATACCGACCCGGTTGAATACAATTGGGAACGCAGTTTGGTAATATTGGTGAGGTTGCCGTTGTGGGCCAGCCCGAGCATGCCTTTGGCAGAATGAAAAACCATCGGCTGGGCGTTAATCAGCTGACTGGCGCCGGTGGTGGAATAGCGCACGTGCCCTATGGCCAAGTGCCCCTGGAAGCAGTTTAATTTTTCATGGTTAAACACTTCGGAGACCAGGCCCATATCTTTTTGAAGATGAATCCTCCTCCCGTCGCCCACGGCAATGCCGGCGCTTTCCTGCCCCCGGTGCTGCAAGGCGTACAGGCCGTAATAAGTGAGTCTGGCCACATCAAGACCAGGGCCGTAGATACCAAAGATACCGCACTCCTCCCTGAGTTTATCCCCTTTCAGGGCCTCACCCGGGCTGTTCTTGTATCCCTCCGCCATTTTCCTCTCCACTCCCCCACAATCATGAAAATTAATTATTCAGGTATTCAGGGCAGTAGTCAGTAGTCAGTAGTCAGTATATTATAAGACGCCGGTTACCCTCACTGCGCTGGGTGCTGTTACCGGCGCTTAATAAGGGGACATTCCTTCCCTGCTGTGTATACAA
>MVRN01000079.1 GCA_002067965.1 Pelotomaculum sp. PtaU1.Bin035 | reverse complement strand
GCCGGTGGAGCAGATGCAGGAGCGAATTTATGTTGTGGAAGAGCATCTGACCGACCCTGCCGGGGTAGGCGAAATTTTTGCCAATCTGGTGCAGGCCATCAAAGATTGCTACCGGGTAAAGCTCTGGTATTACGTTGCACATAGTGGAGAGAATTCAAAGCGTGTGGTAGAACCATACGGTTTAATATGCAAGCACCATAACTGGTATCTGGTAGCCCACTGTCTAAAGAGAAACGATATCCGCGTCTTCCGGGTAGACCAGGTTTCAAATGTTATCCCTTATACTTCTGAGCGTTTTGAATATCCTAAAGATTTCTCACTTAAGGACCACATGGCCCATAGCTGGGGTGTGATTAACGACGGTGAAGTTTGCAAAGTCAGGCTAAAGTTCAGCCCACAGGTTGCCTACCGGGTAAAAAATCTGGTCTACCATCCCTCACAAGTAATTCAAGATGAACTTCCAGACGGGTCCGTCGTGATGTCTTTCGAAATTTGCGGCATTGATGAAATGAAGACGTGGATCGTGCAATGGGGAGATATGGTGGAGGTTCTGGAACCGGAGTGGCTAAGGGAAGATATGTGTGAGATTGCCAGGAGGATATTGAAGGTGTACAAAATTAACGGCTTCGGTAAATTTAACACAGACACAAAAAGATACTTGAAATGAATTGGATTATGTTATGATGAACAAGCTTCTTTGTCAAACAAAAATTCAGTCGAAGTTGTGAAATAATTAATTTATCATGAGTCACTGTCACTGTTCACCAAATAATTGAATCATGGCCATGACGAAACCTTTACAAATGACGATCGAAAGTACCCGAACTATAAAGAGCTTGGATTTTTAGATCAGTTATCTGGTTATGTGTACTGATATTCCAGTTATTCCAACCTACCATTAAGCAAATTGTAAATTGGGAGATACAATTTTTCCAATCCTTTTTTGACATGCTCCATTTTTTCGATATCTTATTGCTGCAAAATCCCCTTCTATATCTCTTACATGTGTTCAGGAACCTCTTTATGACGGTTCGCTGAGACCGGCCTTCATGGTCAGTCCGGCCAGTCTTCCCCATAGAGTGTGCTTAAACTAAAGTAGACGGCTGGCCGCTTAGGCCTGGTTTTTAATTTTCTACCAGTCCGGAGGCTTTTGCTTCTTCATTTAAAAACTGGAGCTAAAAAATCAACGATCTTCTGTCTAACCATGTCAGGCTGCTTCTCTATTTCACACTCCCATATAACAAGTACCTTCCACCCCGTTTTTTGCAATTCCTGATAATGAAGCTGATCTCGTTCTACATTCCTCTCAAGTTTTAACTTCCATTTCTCGTGCTGCGTCTTAGGTACTGTTCCGTCGCGGCACCCTTCATGCAGGTGCCAGAAACACCCGTGCACGAAAATCACAGAATTGTATTTCGGAAGAACTATATCCGGACATCCTGGTAACTCCCGCCTGTGCAGCCGGTAACGGTAACCCATTCTGTGAAGCAGTGACCGGACGGCTATTTCCGGTTTCGTGTTCTTCGAATGTATGTGAGACATGACCTGACTACGTTTTTCTTTATTCCATATGTCCATTAGAATCCACCAAAATTAGTATTTAAACATTAATTACCCGTCAATTTGCAAGGCACACTGGGATTCCCCCGGAGAGTCCTTGGATATTCCCCGGGTTTTATTTGTAAGGCTTTGCCCCTTTGAATGCTTTTGATCCTTTGCTGTATCCAGCATCATGTCGTAAAGACGGTGTAAAATCTTATATATCTGGCTCTCACGCCGCTGGTCCCGGGCAACGTGTTCCAATAGACCGAACCACCTTGCATCCCGCGGGTCTTTCAGTAAAAACTGTGATTGATTTAAAGGATTGGGAATCCGCAAGGGTAACCTAGCCGGACTGAAAAGCTTTAATTGTTCTCCAATAGCCCGCCCGGCCGCCCAGCCAACAAACGGCGGGACAGCATTGCCAACCTGTGAAAGCTGGGCGCTTTGTGAACCCAAAAAGACATAAGCATCGTCAAAAGATTGTAACCTGGCCGCTTCACGGACTGTAATCCACCGGTCAACCAACGGGTGAATAAATTCCTTCAAATCTTTACCCATATGCGCCTGCAGGGTATGAGCATGACGGTTCCATTTCAGACGGCGCCAGGCATTGTCCCTTCCTCCTGATGCAAGAACCCCGCCTTCCGGGATAAGGCTAACTTTTTCAAGACGCCCCTGTGACATCCCTTTTGTATGACTGTTATGAATACCTGTGGACTGACGTCTCATCGCACGCTGGTAACCCGTCATTTCCCGGGATTCCGGGTAAGGATAAGGCTCATCCTCCCGGTTCTTTTCGTGTATATCACCATCCGTCACCCATATTCGGGATTCAAGGGCTACCGCTCGTCCGAGGGGCAAATCTGAAAGCGCCTCACCAAGGGTTATTACCTGTTCCGCTTTATAATATTTATTAATTAAATCAGGCATGCAAGGAGCAGGGGCAGACAGGAAGTCAAATCCCAAACTATCTGCCACATCCCGCCTTATTCCAGAAAAAATAACACGTATCCGGTCCTGCGGCACTCCAAATTCCATAGAATTTACTACATCAAAAGACAGGTTGTAGCCTAACCTGTCAAAGATCTGCCCGAGCAGTTTCGGTATTCCATGTCTTGCGAACGATAAGATGCCTTTGACGTTCTCTGCAATGAATGCCTTTGGCCTTACGATATTAACAATGCGGATAAACTCAAGGAAAAGCCTGTTCCGGGAATCGTTCAACGATCGCGGGCCTATATAGGAAAATCCCTGGCATGGAGGGCCACCAGCGATAAGCTCGACTTCCTCCAGCAAAATGCCCCGGGATTCCTGTAACGCGTCTTGAAGCTCCCCGCGGCCAACATTTTCAATTTCACAGCGCAAAATTTTTGTATTCCTGTTTTGCCTGATGTTATGGTTAAAATCATAGGTATCCGCGGCATGAACATCTTTTTCAACAGCCACAGCGACATCCCAGCCGCCTAGATGCAGTCCTTCACTCAATCCGCCTGCACCTGCAAACAGATCAATGGCTACCGGTTTCTGCCGCGTCATTAGAAAACACCACCCCGCTTAACTTTCTGCCCTTTAATATTTTACTATTCTAACATGAATTTTCACATTTTCTAAGGTAAAAAATTAATTCTTTTTGTTAGGATTTAGGTAGTTAGTTCCCCTAAACCTTACTCATGTGTAAAAAAACCTAAGTTCCGGTTTATAACATCGCCAACAACAAGTGCCCGGTCTAGAAACCTGTTAAAGTCCTCACAGGCTGTTTCCGGCACCAGTGCACAGTTATGACAGGCAGCCAGGTTACATGACTCCGGGCCTTGTCCGCCGCTGGCACCCATCTCCATACACACCGGGTCAGCCGAGCACCAAAGAGCTCCTTCTAGAGACCTGCGGATTAATGGCTCCAGGTATCCCGCCTTGCCCATTCTGACAAGGCCGCCCATAGTCCCTTCCGAGTCCCCGGCAGCTGTATAAATGAGGACTCCGGCCATCGGGGCATCCGGATTACTAGACATATAAATCCGTTCTCTTAGGGATGCCGAACTGTAGCCGCATTCAAAGGTAAGCCGGTTCATCAGGAGATGGGCTAACGTATGCAACAGGACATAACGTGGTTCGACAGGCCTGTCCTGCAACCTCCTTTCCGCTTGAAGCCGCCGGTAATTAGCAGCCAGCGGCTGAACCCGCCGGATAACATCGTCACGGCGCTCCCACTTCTGAAGCATAGACTCGTCCAGTTCCAGGAAAATTCCCTCCCCGAAAACAAGGCAGGCGGGCAGCCATGATTCATTCTCAGGCGGTATAGTCCGCCACATCCGGTCCCGCAGTTCCTCAAGGGTTTGACTGTTTTGCGGATAAACGCGTGTAAAGCCGGCTAGTGCCCGTGTTTCCCTCAACTTGCTGACCAGCATAATGCGGGAGAAAAAACGGATTATATCCCTTTCATATGCCATCCGTTCCGCCTCTCTAATCCGGAGCATATCATCGTCCTTGGGGGTTCTCAAGACGTTGAATTCGGCCCTGCGGTAAGCAGTTTCCCAGTCATCGCCAGCTACTAAGGTTTCTGTAACGGTTTCCGGGCTCTCATCCTGCACAATCCGCAAGGCCGCTCCAAGTTGTTCGTTTGAATATGGCCGCACCAAGTCAGGGTATTGGAGCCGCAGGACTTCCGGAGTTACAGCATTTCCGGTCCCTGAAAGAAGCTTAATTAATGTTGCTAATGGAGGTTGTTCGAGAAGGGATACAAGTTCCGCGGGTATGGCACCGGTACCCCGGGGAAGGTAAATAGAACTGCGCACCTGGGCGTAATATACATTGGACGCACTTCGCAGGGAGCCTCTTAAGTGCCCGGGGCAAGACTCCCCGTCCTCTGTGCCAAGCCACGGCCTTTTACCTTGACAATAAAAGATTTTTGATTTGTCACTATCAAGGTTTTTGCTTAAAAAGGTAGTCCCGTCTGTATCTGCAGCGGTAATCTGCGCGAGTGAACGCTGGGCACCACACCCGCATTTTACAATTTGTCCGGACAGCGATGCTCCACCGGTGGCAACTAGACGCATCGGCTTATCGCAAGTTGGTGTGCTTGTCCTGTGTACCCACTCCCTCCACGGAAAGTCCTGGATATGCCCGTGCTCGCACATGGCAACAAACGGAACCTGGACCATAATCCGCTTCTTCCCTTTTTTCGCACACTCACTACACCTGGGAATCTCCCTCATGGAAAGGGGAAATTTTTCAAGATGGTCACAGGAAGGACAAAAATGCCACAAAGGAAAACGTAAAAAAGGAACGTTAAGGTAACAATTTGGTACTTGCTCCCCCGGCCTTTTTTTCCTGTAATCGGGCGGCAACCGGAAATGGTCCACCTTTAGCTGCCGCTGCAAGCGCCATTCTTCGATCTTGAACTCGTCAATGTCCAGTTTGCGCGGGTCGTCGTCACCATCCTCATACTTATACCAGTGATCCAGACCTCCTGATATTAAAGATGTTCCGTCTCTCACAACAATCATCGCGCCAACCCCGAAAGGGGCAATTAATTGTGCACGGCGAACCGGCCCGCTAGGCATCGCTTTCATCCTCCCCTGTCAAATACAATCTGGTAATTACCGCTTGGCATTGCGCATCTACATTACGCATGGATTGCTGCGTAGGCCATGAGTAGCGGGCACCCTCCCTGCTGACATATGCTCCAGCTACTCTTAACTGCGGTATGTCGCTTCCCTGGAGTTCCCCGCTCCACCTGGTGCGCTCCCACTGTTGCCATTCACTTACACGTTTTTCAAAGACCCTTATGAAATTTTGGGCTTCGTCGTGATCAACAATATTGATACGCGGGAGAATAATACTCCGGAAGTAATTGATAGCATCCCCGGGATAAGGAAATGGCTTTTCCGCCATACTGGCAGTTCCGGCCTGACGTATATAGGCTGTCATAACAGCATGCAACGCCCTGTCGAGTACAGGGGGTGAAAATGGTGTAACACTGGTGGGCTCAACCTGTGCATAAAGCTTTTCATGATAGCTGCGAAATTTCTCAAAATGCGACCGGTCCCGCGGCTTAGAAGCGCTATACAGGGTAACCACTAGACCTGGACGTTCATGCCATTTCCGCCCTACACGCCCGGTTACCTGAATATATTGCGAAGTCGTTTTGGGCTGCCCTATCACGGCCATTAAAGATAGCCTGTCAATATCAACACCAACTTCTATTATATTTGAGGCGAGGCAGGCGTCGACCGGGTGTTTACCGGAACTGGTACAACTAATTTCAAGTGATGAAATAGCTTCAGGGACTTCATCCTCCTTTAGGCGGCCAGTCAGTTCAATAATGTTGTACAGCCGCCTCAGCTCACCTGGCTTCAAAGCCAGGCGGTTTCTGAGCACTGTCAGGTAATCCGGAATGTCGGACTGGAATAATGAAAGGGTAGTACCCAGCTCCCTCAAGCTGTTGAAAAAGATTAAAAGTGACCACCACGGGTCCTGCCCGGTAGCAGGCAACTGGACAGGGGCCTGCAACAGAGTTGTAAAAGTACGGACCTGTACAGTCTGCATAGAACCAAGACCCGGCGCGTGGACCCCCACGTAAATCCTTCCCCTGCATAGCGATCCGTCCCGATTTCTCGCATAGCGCGCAAAAAAGGAATCTCCGGCGTCCAGCCCGGGCGGCGGGAATAAAGCTGTATCTTCCCGGGCATATAAAGCCTTTACTTGTTCTTTATATCGTCTAATTGTAGCTGTAGAGCAGACAATCTTTGGAACAGTTGTTTTCTCACCGCGCCGGTCAGTACAGAGTTCCTCGATGACTGTCTCATAAAGGCCTGCCATAGAACCGAGCGGTCCGGAAATCAAATGGAGTTCGTCCTGTAGAATTAGTCCCGGCGGCGAGCTACTGCGATCCCCGTCCGGGTTTAACCCGAAGATAGCCCTTGCATCAGGCCGCCAAGCCAGCATGGCAAATTTGTCGATGGTACCAATGACAAGCGCCGGCTTCTTGATGTAGATATCTTCGTCTATTACATAAATTGGAAGACCTTCTGAAAAATCGCACCCGTTGTCAGGACAGGCAAAGATAACTGTATCACCACTCCGTTCGTAACCCAGAACCTGCGGCGCGCTCTTTGGCCTCTTGCCCTTGTATTTTAACGGACCCATTTGAGCCCCGCACCAGGGACAGCGGCCAAGTACAAACTTGTTACCCACACTCCGGTCCCCTCTAACCAGGCCCTTAAAGATTGAAATTGCTTCCCTCCTGCTGTTTGGCGTAGTGTCACCACCAAGCCACAGGCCGATAGAAAACTCATCCTCTCCCAGTTCCCCGGGGTGCTTGCGCCGGAGGTATTCCAGGGCGCAGAGAAGTCCCGCAGCACGCAGGAACTGCTGGGCAGTCAAAAGGCGGAGCGTATAGCGCATTAGCACATGGACGCCAGCATCCTGACAGTTTTTAAGGCGGCGCATAGCAATGGCAAAAGCAGCCAGGCCTAAGTATGCCTCGGTTTTACCGCCGCCTGTGGGAAACCAGATAAGGTCTACAGTCTGGCGGTCCAGTGCATCACTCTCGGCGGCGGAACGGACTGCCGCAAGTAAAAAAGCTGCCTGGAAAGCACGCCATTTACCCCTGCCGGTCCCGGCGTTTATATCACTCGAAGGTATATACGGGTCCGAGAACTTTATCCGTTTCTCTTTCTGGTCGTACTGTACCCACCTTGGCTCTCTCCTGCTGCGTACCTGCTGGAGGAGGATAGCATGGTTAGCCAGTTGAAAAGCCCTCCTGGCCAGGGGATCCGCCTGCAGGTAGCTTAATCCGTCTATCATCCTTCTAAGGTAGCGCCTGCACTCTTTCATGTGGAGGTTCGCCGCGTCATGATAAACTGGATCTAGGAGAGAAATTTCCATCTCTTTTTCTCTAATCCATTCCTCATAAAGCTGAACCAGTTCGTTAAGCGCACCAAAACCGTCGTCCCCTTCAACAAGATCAGCCAGAGGGGCCATAGGTATTTCTACCGGTGTTTCATCATGACGTGTAATATCAGGTGTTATACTGGGCGTTTCAAAGACAGGCAGGCACTCTGCGCTAACGACCCTTGCTTTTGCCTCCCCTTCCGAAGCATCCCAGCCGGCGGCACAGCCATGTCCGGTTGCAAAAGTCTCCAGGCGGTGGTAGAGGAGAGCAAGTGACTGCTCCTCACTGTCCATATTTTCCATCTTTGGTCCCGGATAGGGCAGAATATGGCTGCCGCCGTCCGGTGCCACAACCGTAGCAGTAAAAAATGACTGAAACAAACAGTCCTCATCTTTTGAAACCGTAGCGTGTTTCCGGTTGATCAGGCATACGGTCACCAGTCTATGATTTACATTGCCATACGGCCTTGAGAACACCTCGATCCTGATATCCATACCGTCAAGGTTACTGCAGGTATACCGGGATGGCTTTACAACCTTCCCATCAGTAGAACAGATTGCATCCGCAGGATACTCCGCCCATATAGATACAGGACTACGGAGCCACCATACACGCTCTTTGCCGGTTAATTCCACAACCACCTTGCGGTAACGCCCGTTAACGGAAAACCCTCCCACAGGATTAAAAGCCGGCACATCTACAACAAGTGACGAGCCCTCAGGAAATTCGGCAAGAAAACTTACACCCATACTGCTAGGCTTGTATTTGTTAGCCGCGGACAAATCGAAATCATCAGAATCAGATCCTTCCCTGCCTGTCCCTTGCCTCTCCCCGATTTCTTCAAGGCATTGAATGGCTTCATTTGATAAAGGGATGTCTGAAGTATCTAGTCCGGCGCCTTCTTCCTCCTGCCCCGACCCATCCACTCTCACATCGCTGCCAGTGTGTTCATCGTCATCTCCTGATAGCATACCCACCGGGTATAAGACCCCCACCCCGTACCTTCCACAAGGCGGGTCGCGCTGTAGTATTTCATCACCTGTTCCTTTTTGGTGCCAGGGTTTATATAAACTATCCGCTTCCTCAAAGGATATCTTTCCGCTGCAATCAATTTCCCCGCCTTGCGGTGAGGGCCCCATAAGTTCCTCCCGGAGGGCACGGACCAACAACTCCCTGTTTTCAATATGATAAGACAACCTTTGGACACCTCCTTAACTGGTGCTAGCTGTACGGTTTAAAAGGACACTGGCAACTTCCTTCTTAACTGATTGATGACATAATATTACAAGTCTTTGCAATGACCTGGTGACACCGGTATAAAAAAGGGACCCGTCTGCAATCCGGTCGATGTCAGTTATAATAACGCACGGAGCTTCCAGCCCCTTAAATGAATGGATCGTACAATACCCTGTATGACCTTTGTCCGCTGTCTCAATGGGGCGGAGCCGGTCTCTCCAGGGGCTTTGTTCTACCCTGGTGGCACAGGCGCCATCCGCCAGGGGGGAGAGGATAACTATTTCTTTCCCGGAGAAACCTTCCCGGTAGAACCTTTCAAGTACATTAACCAGGAGCTGTTTTTGTCCGTTTTCATCTGAATAATAAATTAATTCAGGATCAGATCTGTCATCCGGGCGCAAAACCCTGCTGTAACCCGGTTCAAGCCCCCCCAGCAGATAGGCAAGTGATGCGACCCGGGGGGTATTGCGGCAATTCACCCGCAAGGAATAAACCGGGACATTTAACCTGCGGGACTGAACAAACTTATCAAGTGAAAGGCTGGCAGCATCATAAATTGCCTGCTTTTCAAAATCGCCGAACAGCCGCCACCTGCCTGCTGACAGGCCACCTTTGAGATTCAGGTCCAGAAAGTCCAGGTAACTATCCCTTAAGATGTCTTGAGCCTCGTCAACCACCAGTTCATCAAAATGATTTTTATCATCAAATTTATCAAGCATTTTTTCAGTGGCAAGAAGAGGAAGTACGTCCTGCCAGAAACCGCTACTGGTATCATCAGGAACGGCTTCCGCGATGTCTAGCATGTGCCTGTGGAGCGTTTTGGTAACTACACCAGGGTGTAAGCCTGAAGTTTGTCTTTCCAGCCACCTTCCCAGAAACCTGTTAAAGCAGATAAAAAGAACCTTGCGTCCAGCAGTTATACCCCGTCTGGCCGCCTCGATGGCCAGCAGTGTTTTGCCTGTGCCGGCAGGACCGGCAAAAGCGACGCGGGGATTAGTCTCCATTGCGTCAAGCGCCATGTATTGTTCTTCCGTATATTGTTTCAGCTCTGCCTCCCTTCGCAAAGTAACTGTTTTCGAATCTTCAAAGAACTCAAAGCCTGGTCTTAAAACGTCCGCTATGATTTTGCACTGTTCAAGAGAAGGCTCTTGTAACTTTGGATTAAACCACAGTGCAGACGGGCATCCCCTTAGAAAATCCCGCGCTTTATCAATTACATTAAGGATTAACCTGCTGATCGAAGCAGACCTGAAGTCCCTGCTGTCGATTACCTGCCACTCATGCCATTCACCTGATGTTGCTGTGAATCTTATATAAGGAAATATAACCGCTGACCAGAACACCACCCTTGAAAACCCGGGGTTCTTGGCAACAAGCCTCTGACGCAAGCTGTGCATGGCTTCAGAAGCTTGTTTAAACGGCCCGCGCGGATCCGGTTTTGCTCCGGACCCGTAATACCATAGCCCGCCTTCGCGGCGGAGGGAGGAACAGGCTTTCACTTCAAGGCAAAGAATGCCCTTGGCAGGAATGATTATAACAAAGTCAATTTCCCCGGCCAATTGCCTTCTGTGGTTTGCAACATCTAGCGAGTGAAGAACAGTCCATCCGCTTGTACCAGGATCATCCCGGAGCCTCCGGAAAATCTCCCTTTCCCCGGGGCTGCTGCATCCTTCACTAACGCATGAAGGAAACATCATGGCCATAAACGTCATCCTCCCTCTCAAAAGGATGGCCTACCTTTGCTAAAGGAACTGTATAGCTTGCAGGGGAAATCCCGGTGACACGGAATGCAGTCAGGCTCCCCCCGTCTTCCTCTTCGAGCTCAAAGTCCATTCGTCCCGTTTTCTCCAGAACACTAAGGTCAGAAGATAAAACCTGTTTCAACAGCAGTTTCCGGATATGAAATCCGGCTTTCCGGTGCGCCTCGTCAATTGCTTCAGCCAGTTTCCAGTATTCCGGTGTATCCTTTTCCATTTTTATTAGTTTCATGATAGCGTCAAAATCATTATAATCAGCAGGTTTAATGTTTCTTTCTCCCGTCCAGTTCCGGATATTTGTTTCATTTGCTTTGACTGAACCAAGAAGCTTTAATGAGTTTGCAACTGTTTGAATACCTTTGCTGTTTACCTGCTCTCTTAAAAGCATTTTCCAGTGTTTTTGGTATTCCCTGGCCTTTCGTGAATGAACTCCGAGGATCTGATCTGCTACAGGAACTATGTACTCGCCACCACCGCTGGTCCGTAACAGAAGGTATATTCCCTCCTGAACAGCCGTTGCCGGTATCCGTTTTACCCTGGCTTCCTCCTTATCATCATCACCCTCGTCTTCATCAAGGTCAATAACAAGAACTTTTGCATTTTCGTCAAGAAAAACGGCGGCAAGTCCTTCAAGAAGAAAAAGCTTTGCTTCAACAGTTTCACAGGCTGCCCCGGTACCATCCTGAAAATGCCTTTTGGAAATACCGGATGAAATCTCATCCCAGTTAATAACTGGAAGCATCTCTTCACTATCAATATAATTACCGGCTGCTAATGCCCTGGTTTCAAAAACATTAGGACTACCGCCTGCTGTTAGCTTAGTGGAACTTTTTTCGCCAGGACCATTGAAGGAAGCAGAAAATACCGGCCTGGGCTCCCACTTGTCCATAATCCACTTATAGCTTACAAGATGTATTTCGGCAGTCCTCGGCGCACTGAAGATAAAATCAGGATACCACCGTGCCGGGCCAATCACAGTTACCGCCTGGTAACACTTAGGCCCGCGGTACTGCTGTATATTTATACAATCAACCAAGTTGTCTATTACAGGCCGGATAAATTTTTCTGTAGCTGGTATTAACCGTGACTCTTTCAAAAGCAAAGCCGATCCATTCATCCAGTTACTTCCGGACAGGCCGGTCAAAAAGTCAAGAAGCGGGTTGTTACTGCTTTCAACCAGCGTTTTTAAACATTGTGACAATTCCTCCAGATGCATTGTATACCCCGGATAAACCTCCCGGCATTGCTTTACAGCTTTATTAAGTTCAGCCAACAGTAGCGGTGAAAAAACTGCAGGATGGTTAAAAGGCAGGGGTGATGCGCACATATCAAATCTATAGCGCCTCAACTTTAGGAGGAGCGGTCTCCAGAAACCGTCGCCCGATGCATCACCGAGGAGCCGCTCAAACCGTTTTAAACACAGGCAAAACTGCCCGAATTCAGGGTGGTTGACAAAGTGCTTTACTATCATGGAATTGCTTCCACAGTTATATATTTTACAAGCTTCAGAAAATGAAACATATTTCACCGCCGTGCCACCTCATATAAAATCATTTCGATACCCGCCGGTACAGGCGGTAAATCCAGTTCCGGGTTTTTCAACGTGCGGTTTTTGATATAATCCTGGTTTAGCACCTCTGCCCCGTCCCAGAAATTCGGACCAGTGCGGTCGAGCAGGACAATCCAGTGGGAACCAGACCACATTTCCCGCCATTTTAAGAAGGCAAGTGCACCATCAAAAACTGCAATTGAAGGGCTGGTGCATCCGTTTTCAGGCTGCCGGCTACCGCTGACAGGGTATACATCCGTTCTATAAGCCTTTCCTTCAAACAAAAATCTTCGTATACGTAGAAGGTCTTGAAATGTCCCCTTTGCAAATTTCCCCCTTGATAGCTTAACAGCCAGTATTGTATCAATCACTTCCCTCCTTATTAGATTTACGGGTCCTGTAATAACCACATCAAGACGGGAGGAAAGTGCGAACCTGCATGAATCAACACCAGGCATGAGGTTGTCAAGAAAGGCTTTCCTGTGAACAATTTTATGCCCAGCCTGTAATTTAGGAAGTTTGATATCGCTCTCACCCGAAACAGAAACAGCGAACGCCATTTTCTTATTTAATAGCTCAGTTAGGCTGCCTCCCTCCTCACTACCAGTTTGAATTCTAATCCGCGGTTCACCGTTAAAAGTTGTAAAGTCCACAAAGATTGCCTTTTTCTTCCTGTTGCCTTTTATATAGTTTAATGGCGTCCCATACTCAAGTTTACAAAGATTGTTAAAATGTTCTTCCTCACTGGCGGCTCCACTTACTGGTATTGAAGCTTTCCCCATTACCGCACCAGCCGCTGCAAGACAGGCTGCGTAAGCTCTTGCTGGAACAGCAAGGCCGGCAACAATGCGTTTATTTTGACTGCCAGCTGTTGTCAACACATGACCAAGATTTATAAAAAAGTGGCTCCAGTCAGGTAGTGGAACACATTTTCCATTTTCATTATTAACATAAAACAAATCAGGCATTATAAAACTCCATTTCTGCAGGTATTTAGATCCATAATTAACTATTTAAATAATTATTATTAATAACAAAAGCCTTATAAGCTGCCTGTTTTCAAACTCCCGCCATTTCGCAACATCAAGCTTAGCCACTTCCATCTTTTCAATAATGATAAAACCTACCTGCTTATAAAATACAATGGATAGTTTCAAGTTAAATTATATCAACGTATAGCGAAAACACCTTGTCATGGTTGAAAATATTTCTATTAAAAATTAATTCGGGTTTTTTCCGGGCTATCCTGCAATTTTTCAACTATAATATCTATCTTCGACATTTAAATACATTATTCGACTTTAAACTAAAAGTAAAACCAATTTTAGTAAACGTCGTGCAGATGGAACAAAATTACAGTCTCTAACGTATAACCCATAATATTAACATTCCAAAGATATCAATCAAAGCATGTCTATTCAATAACAAAACAAGGTGTGCCGGCACCGGTGAAAGTCCAGGGTATTAAAAAATCAGTCCCAGAAGAATGAAGATTAGCAGTCTGAAATCTTAGTATATTATAGTTGATTTCTATACTTGACAGAATACATGTTCTACCCTATACTATAATCGACCGGTAAATCTTGTCGGTCTTTTTATTTTCTACGGGTGGGCTCCTGCTTACCGGTCGGGGCCCGCTCAAAAAAGAAGGGGGGAAAAAGAATATGGCGGTAAATAAAGTCCCCACTAATTCCATCATTAGGCTCGAATTACGAACTGGGACAAGTGGCAGCGGTAATCCGGTATTACGGGATAAAAGTCTGAACAGCGTAAAATCAACCGCTTCGGATCAAGATATTTATGATGTGGCCACTTCCCTTGCCAATCTGCAGAATTACCCGCTGAACGGTATCAGCAGAGTGGACAACGCCCAATTGATTAATGTTTAATTAAGCTATACCGGTAAGGAAATTTTTAAAAGAATAGAGGTGGAAAACCATTGGCGACAACTAAAACCCTTCGCATGGGCTTTAAGAATATGGAAGGTAAAACCGTTACTATCAGCCTTGATAATCCAAAGGATGATCTTACTGAAGCTACGATCACAACCGCTATGGATCTGATCATCGCGAGAAACATTTTTACCTCTTCCGGTGGAGATTTGGTAAGTAAATTAGATGCGAAGATTATTGAAACAACCACCACTGACCTTTATACACCAGCTTAAGAGACTTTGTAGAATTGAATCTTTTAGTGAAATAGACGAAAGGGGGGATTATTCCTCCCTTTTTCTGCAAGGATAGCCTCATATCCAGTGTAACGTAAGTTTGAAGGGGGGATGAATCTGTGGAAGATATATTAAAGCTTACAGCCAATTACGGTTTTCCAATGGTCGTAGCCGGATATTTGCTTGTACGGTTAGAGCCGATTATTAAAGATTTGCAAAAGAGTATTAACTCGCTGACTATTGTAGTAGCTAAACAAAGCGGGATCGAGGTAGAAGAAATCAGCAAAATTATCAATGGATAAGTAGGTGATTTGATGCTTTGCGTTAAATTAGCAAAGGAAGGTCAAAAATTAAGTGAGCATTTTCAGGCGAAGGAGTTTGCCTGCAGCTGTTGCGGGATGGTGTTGGTTCACCCTGAACTTTTGCGCAAGCTTGAAGCCTTACGCAATGTTGTGGGCGCTCCTGTTTACATTACTTCCGGCTACCGCTGCCCCGATCATAATAGGGCGTGCGGGGGAGTTGAAAACTCCTATCACACTTTTGGAATGGCTGCCGATATTTATTCGGATGAAAAGAATGTTAACGAACTTGCGGAAATAGCGGAAAATGTGGGTTTTGACGGCATCGGCATTTACCCGGGCCAGGGTTTTGTGCATGTTGATGTAAGGGGATATCAGGACAGGTGGGAAGGGTAAAAACCTTCAACTATCGAATAAAAGAGAGAACGTAACACATTCATTTTAATCTGACAGATAGTTTTATCTGTTCCGCAGCCTGAGCTGTAGTAGCCAGCTGCGGAACTCTTTTTACATAGTTTTATCATCGCATCTGCGTGCTTACAGCAACTTGACTAGACATAGGAAAAACAACACAGGCTGGCAGTAGCCGGAACCCTCGAATCGGTTTAAGTGTATTGGTAGGCACCTGATACATTCATTATCATCTGGAATCTAGGGCTGTTATTGCTGCCCTGTTCGGTTGTGAGGTGGCTGCGCCCCTTTTTTGTTGAGATTTTTGATAATAATATAGTTCAATCAAAGTCCTTGCATATCGAAAAGCCCGGCTATTGATCATAAAAGGATATATCCGATATTTTAAAATCAAGACAAGGGCGAGTAATACTAGCACGGCTATGGTTACATAAATGCTTGTCCATGATTGTTCTAAATATAACCGGTAGCCGGTAAACAAAAGCCAGAATATCAACTGGGTAATTAGGAAATTAACTCCACCAGCCAAGTTTCTGACAAGGCCATATTCGACATTATGTTGGCGAAGTAAATCATCCGGGTTTCTGTGAAAATATGCAATGATGTGTTTAATTGCATTAGATATATTTTGATCGGAGGAATCGTTAAAGAGATCAATCTGAAAATCCTCTTTAATAAACTTATAAATTTGGTTTTTTGATGCATCATCATATTCTTTGTCAGTCCTACGCAGAATAATAGTTGTTGGCTTTCCTCCCCACTTTTGATAATTTTTGTTTTCAATTTCAACCCCTTTTATACGAAATACCTCTGCCAAAAACAATGGTATTACCAAGCTGGAAAATGTAGCTGATCCCAAAATGATTGTAACGTCAAAATTTTGATGGTGAAGGATCAGTGAAATTGCTACAATAATCGGGCTAACATTAATTAATGCGGGAACCAATCGTGCTTTTATTGTATAATCATCAAGTAAATTAGATAATTGCAAATAGAATCACTCCTATAGGGTTTTGATATACCATGCATTAAAAGTATTGTTATAAAAGGTATCAGAATTGTATGCTCTGGCAAAAGTCTCATAGGTTACATAAATATCAATACCGATGCTTATGTCAGTAACAATGCAGTTGGCCTGATTGTTTGTAATATACTCCAGACCTCTGTTATACCATGACTTATAAGCTAAATGTTCAGATTTGGCATTGCCAAAATAAGTTATTTTAGGTTTCAAAACGTCGAGAAATTCATATGAGCGGCCTGAATCTCTGCCATGATGGGGAGCGAACAGCACGTCCACATCTTTGACGGAATTTTCATGCTCGCTCAATATATGTTCCCATGTTTTATCATGGGAATCTCCGCCAAAAACAATCTTCCTACCGGCGGTCTTATATAAAAGCACATAGGAACAATCGTTATAATCGCCGGATTCATTTGCTTGACTCACCAAATCTATAGTTGGTGCTAAGATATGCAAACCATCCCCTCCCGGATTATTTGATCCATCCTGGTTATAAAATTGGCCTGTTGCCCCCGAATAAAGGTTTAAAACTGTAACATCTTCAATCTTCTTGTTTCTAACTGATTGATAAAAATCCCAATCTTCTTCATTATGTTGACCGTCTGTAAAATCAGGTTTTTCCTTGTTATTTGCGGTATCCCAAAAATTTATCACAGAGAAAGTTTCAAACAAGTCTTTTATTCCACCCATATGGTCCATATCGGGATGTGTTAGGATAAATCGAAATATATCCTGTATATTAAAGTCTTTAAGGTATTGAATTGGATTTACCGGATAATTTTTTTGTCCAAAATTACCGCGAACTCTTTGAGCTGCTTCGAAGATGGCTTCTTTTTTAACTTCTTCTACTTTTGAAGCATTGAAAACGTCAATTAGGCTAATTCGGCCTGAATTATGTTTAATCCAGGTACAATCGCCTTCTTTTACATTTAAGAAATGGATGGTACTCATTTTTATAATATATCCTCCAAATAATTATCATTTCCCTTACATTAATTAATTTTACATAGTATGATATTTTCTTGCAAACATTTATATTTGCATACATTTAAAATCAAATTCCATCTTTACCCAATTGTATCACCGCACCGTTGCTTTCATCACTCCAGCGCTACGCCTGGCCACTACCCCAGGCGGATCTTAGACGTCAGCATCTTTTCCTACTGAATGTTGCAGGCACCATTGCGCCTATACCTGTTATCACTTCCGGGCAACTGTCGTTTTCTAGTCATTCGTGCTGCTACGCTGTGCGCCCGAATAGATAAGTCCCAACTGTGGCTTTATTAGTTTACCGCCCCATCCAGTCCCACCCAGGTTTTACTCTGTTGTCAAAAAAGGTAGCAGTTGAACGGCTAGCGCCCGTCAACTGCCTTGAATAAAGCAAAAGCTTTGGGGTCAGCCACCTACCCTGGCCTGGCACTTTATCGTAGGCGTAAGGGATAGCCAGTCCAGGGCCGACGGCTCTGCTCTGTGATTAGAGGAAGGCACGGGCCGGCTTACGCCCGCCCGGACCACTTTTATACCGGGCTCCGAGGGTCGATTTAAGCCCGCCGTTTTACCGGCTGAGGATGTCGGGCAGACTGCCCTGGCTGGCCTTAAAGGCTTGGCTTCGTAGGTCAGCCAACCCGGCCAGACAGCCCAGCTCTGTGGTCCTGTCCGGGCCGGTCTCCGTGGTCCTTCAACCCCCAGCCCCCAACCCCCGCCCCCAATCTTGGGTGCCGGGGGCTCCCAGCGCTTCGCTGTGCCGATGCGGACAATCGCCTCCCTCTTCTCCCATTGTACCCGCTGCTTACCGGGCAGTATCAAGGGTACGCTCCAAAAATATTTTTAGCCTCGTGAGTCTTACTTTTTAGTCAAAATATTTTTTTTCGCCCTCCGGCTGGCGCCTCCGGCCCTTGACACTACCCGCCGCAGCTGGTTTGCATAGAGAAAAGGAGGCTGGTTTAGGTGAGAAAGATTCTTGCTAAGGTTGACGATGGCAGGCTGGGCAGGGCGGTTGCCGGGCTTGTGCACAGAGAGTTGGTTGTTGAGGATGTCACGCGTGATGGCGGTGAGATTCGTGCAGCGGTTCGGAGTACTGGTAAGCGCGGGGTTAAGGTTTACAGCGTAGAGTTTCATGTTGCGGGCAGGGGGCATGCGGTTTTTTGCAGCTGCGATGATCGCAGGAAGCGCGGCGTGTATTGTAAGCATATCGCGGCCCTGGCCCTGCACGAGCTGGGCGAAGCAGCGCACGCACGCAGCGGGCACCGACAGCATCGGGGCCTGCTCCTGGATATGTAGGGGCAGGTCCCCTTTTTTTTGTCGGCAACCCAACTCCTGGTGGGCGGGGATTGGCGGGCGGCTACGCACCGGCTGCGGCGCATCCTCCCCTGGGAGGGCCGCAGCTGCGACCTGGAAACCTTGAGCGCAAACCTGGCTGCCAGGCGACCGGCAGCGGCCGGAATCGCACGCTACGCGTGGATAACTGTTTCCTGAAAGTGATCGGATCTGCGCTTGCTGGCTAGATATAGCCAGGGAGAAGCGACCCATCCGGGTCTGAGGTCGAAGGTAGCCACAGGCCGGCTCCGCAAAGCTCCGCCCGCCTGTGTCTTCATCAATCATGACGTGCATGTCGGGCAGACTGCCCGGCTTTGGGGTCCTGGGCCTCCCGCCCGCGCCTGGCTACGCCCGAGCCCTGGGGCTTGGCTTCGCGGGTCCGGGCGAATCCATGCGCCGGCCCGGCCATTCGGGTTATCCTCACGGGTCCTGCTGCTACGTCGCCGGCTCGCCGGCCACGTTGGGTCAATCTTTGGGGTCCGGTACCTCCACTGGTCGCACGCAGCGCGCCCGGCTCCGGCCCCGCTACATCCGCAGGTCGGTCATCTTATACAAGGTAGGCCGGGCCGGGCAGCTGCCCAGCCCTTTCGGCCGGCGGCAGGCTAGGCAAGCCCGGGACGATCTCCCGGGTCTGCCGGCCGGCAAAGAGCGCGCCGGCCGGGCCAGCTTCGCCCACCGGGCGCGCCGCTTCCCGATGTGCTTAGCTGTCACATGGGGATGATCACGTTAAAAATTATTATAAAAACTAATTTGCGTTTATCCTCATCTGTTAATTTGATCAGCAGATAACTTGTCCTTCTTAACTTAAATACGGCCGGGGAATACGATTACGTTTTCAGCTTCTTTTTCTTCCTTCTTTTGTCTTCTTTTATCTAAAATCTCGTTAATTCTCTTAACATTACTGCCGTCGTCCCCATCTCCCGGATACAGTTCAACTTCAGCGTTTTTGACAAAATGAAATAAATCCCTGAGCTGTTCCATTTCTTTTATTTCTTTTAAAGTTTCCTCATCTTGCCTGCCACAGTCTTCAATAAATCTCAAACTCATAGCCAGAGCTTTTCTTAGATTAAATAAATCATCCTTAGTTAAGAGCACTAAAACTCCCACCTCTTTTCAATTTTCTCGTTTTCACGCAAGGGTTCGTTTCCCTCAACAAAGTTGATAAACTCCTCATCCCCGACAGTACCAGTCAACTCCTGGCTGTTCTGCCCCTTTGCTCCCGCAGCCTGCTTCTTTGCATCGAAGTCAAACAGGTTAACCTGGACCGGGGTTAATTCTACTAAAACCTGCTCATTAGGTCTGAATTGCTTTAGCTCTAAAAGATTCTCGTTAGAAAGCTCGATGTCCTCCAGGATCACCCGGATGGACTGCTGCCAGCCGTCTGTCAGCACCCGGTTGACAATCTCAATTTTCTTGATTCGCGCCTTAAAGTCTGCTTTTCTCATAGCTTCCTCCCTCTTATTTTACCATTTTTCCGGACCTTCTTTATCTTATTTACAGGATTAAATTTCCTGCCGCCAAACCCGCATTCTTCGCAGCTATTCACCCGCTTGTCACACTTGGCCCAACACTCGCCGCCTGCGTCTAATTCGCGGAATCTACAGCGACAGGTTATTATGTCTGTAATAGTATCTATTTCCCATTTTGCTTGCATTGTTTGTAAATCAAGGCAGCCATAAAGTCATTCTTTTCGATCATGGTTATACATCAGCCTCCCTCACAATCACTTCCGCCCGCTCCACTTGGTCACATCTCCGCTCTGCCAGTATGCGCACAACCTGCCGGTCATCCACGTAAGCGACCTTGTTCAGGCCGTCCACGATGGATTTGACGCAGTTGTCCAGGTCCGGCAGAGTACCACGCCGGAGTTTTCCGCCCGTGGTGTAAACTTTGGCCTGCGGGTTGAAAAACAAGGCTATTTCCATTTCAACCGGCCCCGACGCAGGGCTATTGCATATTAACTTACCAATCCTTGATACGTCCCTCTCATATTTCTCTGTTTCCGGCGGGGTGTACAAATAAACTTTGCGCCCGCTGTATCCTATCCTGGGGCGGCCCTTCGGCACAGGCCGGCCTGGTATGGTTATCTTTATTTCGCTCATGGCAACCTCCTCATACATAAAGGGTTTTGATAAATTCTTTCTTCTTGCTGCCGGCCGGATCTTGCCTGCCGGCTTGCCTGTCTGTCCGCCGGCTTCGCCTGAGTTTATCCTGCCGGGCTTCGTCTGCGGTACGAATACCGGCCCGCTGCCAGTTCAGCAGGATGCCGCCGGTGTAGGCCAGGGTACGCTTGTTCCGGATGACAGCCTGGGTCAGGGCTTCCAGGATTAAGTCTTCCGGAAGCTCACTGCGCCATTTGGCTAACTGGTCAACTTCTAAAGGTGAAAGCGGCCTACCGAACTCTTTTTCAAAACTGGTAATCAGATTAACAACAACTACTGTATTATTAAGATCTTTATTCTTGTTGTTCTTAGGCGTTCCGGAGGCCGCGCTGCCGTAAGGCTCAGATGCCCTCGCGAGTACAGGATCGGGTACGGTTTCCGTACTCGTGACTGTACTCGTTACTGTACCCGGTGAACCATCCACGGGTACAGTTTGTGTGCCCGGCAGCATGCAAACCGGTGTCATTTCTGAGTTTTTGCCGGGTACAGTTTCTGTACTCGACATGTCTTCCACGGGTACAGGTACGGGTACAGTTTCTGTACTCGACTGGTAATCCTGCCAGTTGATCACACGGGCTTTAACCCCGTAAAACTGCTTTACCTCAAGCTCTACATAGCCTTTCGTTGCCAGGTATTTCAGGGCGCTTGAAACGGTGCTTTTGCTCATCTGCCGGTCGGCCTCGCCGATAACCTGCCGGACGTGCTCGTAATTGAGCCACAGTTCCCCGGCCTCCAATGCCCGCGCCCGGTCGGGGTAGGGGGCAGCTTCCAGGAGGCAGTAGATCCATAACTTAAATGCTGTCCCCGGCATTTTTAAGTGCCCGTTGTTTTTCAGTTTTCGCCACAGCTTGATCCAGCCCTCCACTATTAGCCTCCACGGCATATCCTTAATATCAAATGAGCCGCTATATATACGGCGCTTGTAATCAATACAGCTTTCGTTATCAGTTGGTCAGACGGTTTGTCCGGCCCCTCAAGCCACTCCTGGCAGGCGGTGATCTGCCTGTCCAGGTAGCGGGCAAGTTGTTTAATCAGGGAAGGCCCGGCACAGCCACGAATACACAAAACCGGCTTTTGCTTCATTCGGGTATCACCAGCTTCAGCTGCCGGCTGAATTTCTCCCGGGCGATATTCTCCAGCGCCCGCACCCGGAGGAATATTTTCTTCGCTCTGGGCTTCAAATGCATCATGGCCACGGCCAGGTCATCGTAACTCTGAATAATAAAATAGCCGCCGCCGTCCTTGCCGGTGCAGCTCCCGATGGGAATACCGCGGTGAACAATAAGAGTAAAAATAATCTTGCGGACCTTACGCTCGTTTAGCCTGCTTCTTTCTACCAGGCACCGGCGACTAATGGCCTTTTTGTGGCCGGCAGGAATACAGTCTAAGACGGCCTGCTCCTGAGGGCTTAAATATTGCTTAGTCACATCAATCCCTCCCTCACGATTTCCCTGGAATATATAGTCTAAAATCTTCAGAGCGATAACAGCATAATTTATGAATTGGGTTTCCCATATGTCACCTCCACATTACTGCAACATTAATGTTGAAAAATGTAACATAGAAAGGGATTTACGTTAGTAATGTCGTACTTTACAAAAAGTTTTTTATTGAGGGGGAAACCTATGATTACTCAGCAACTATATGAAATAATGTCGCAAACAATTAACTGCCGTTATTGCTGGAACTCGGATTTTATACTAAAAGAACCTTTTGTTCCTCCAAGAGGATGGGCGGGCGGCACGGATAGAAACAAAGTAAAGCTTGTTGTAGTAACCCTGAATCCCGGCCATCCGATGGAAAGTGAAATAAAACAATTCAGCAAGGTAAGTATGAACGATAAGCTAGGTCAATACGAAATAGATTATTTATACAATTTTGCAACAGATACGTTTACTAATTGTTTCCGCTAGCTTAAAATGACCGAAAGCTGACGGTATTGCCTGTCCTGAAGTTGCTGGATATAATGACCAT